>NZ_JASGDE010000041.1:0-83745 GCF_047607385.1 Micropruina sp. | reverse complement strand
GCTCGCCTAACTATTTCGGGCTCGCTGAACTCAGCGAGCCCGAAATAGTTAGGCGAGCGCCGGGGTGGGTAGGCTGGGCGGCCGTGTCCGAGGCGCAGTTGAAGTTGGCGGTCGATGCCGCGCTGCCGATCGCTGCCTGGGCCGATGAGATCGTCGCCGCGATCCGGGACAACCAGGTGGTGATCGTGGCCGGCGAGACCGGTTCGGGCAAGACCACCCAGCTGCCCAAGCTCTGCCTGGCCGCCGGACGCCAACGCGTCGGACACACTCAGCCGCGCCGGATCGCCGCCCGCAGTCTGGCCGAACGGATCGCCGAAGAGATCGGGACGCCGCTGGGCGAGGTGGTCGGCTACCAGGTCCGGTTCACCGCCAAGACCAGCCGGCAGACCCGGGTCAAGGTGATGACCGACGGCATTCTGCTCGCCGAGATCGGCCACGACCGCGACCTGCGCCGCTACGACACCCTGATCATCGACGAGGCCCACGAACGCAGCCTGAACATCGACTTCCTGCTCGGCTACCTGAAACAGCTGCTGCCGCGCCGTCCGGATCTCAAGGTGATCGTCACCTCGGCCACCATCGACACCGCCCGGTTCAGCGAGCATTTCGGCGACGCCCCGATCATCGAGGTCTCCGGACGCACCTACCCGGTCGAGTTGCGCTGGCGTCCGGTCATCGAGTCGGGTACCGACCGGGACCTGATCGACGGCATCTGCGACGCCGTCACCGAACTGATGCTGGACGGCCCGGACGGCGACATCCTGGTGTTCTGTTCCGGCGAGCGCGAGATCAGGGACGCCGCGGACGCCATCGCCGGCCTGGACTGGTCGCAGCTCACCCGACGCGAGGTGGAGATCCTGCCGCTGTACGCGCGGCTGTCGGCGCACGAGCAGCACCGGGTGTTCGCCCGGCACACCACGCTGCGGGTGGTGCTGGCCACCAACGTCGCCGAGACCTCGCTGACCGTGCCGGGCATCCGCTCGGTGATCGACCCCGGTTTCGCCCGGATCTCCCGCTGGTCGGCGCGCACCAAGGTGCAGCGGCTGCCGATCGAACCGATCTCGCAGGCGTCCGCGAACCAGCGGGCCGGACGCTGCGGCCGGGTCGCTCCCGGCGTCTGCATCCGGCTCTACGACGAGGAGGACTTCACCGCCCGTCCGGAGTTCACCGAACCCGAGATCCTGCGCACCAACCTGGCCTCGGTCATCCTGCAGATGGCGCAGGCCCGGCTCGGCGACATCGCAGCCTTCCCCTTCGTCGAGCCGCCCGACAAAGCACAGATCAGCGACGGGCTCCGACTGCTCAGCGAACTGGGCGCGATCGAGCCCGAGTCGCGCGGGTCGAGCGTGGCGAAACCCGATTCGGCGAGTCCAGGGGTCTCGACAAGCTCGACCAACCGAGGGTTGAGCTTGTCGAAACCCGACTCGGCGAGTCCAGCGGTCTCGACAAGCTCGACCAGCGGTGGTGGGGCTCCGACCAGCGGACGCGGGAGGCGGGGACGCGGCGCTCGTGACGGACGCGTCCGGCTGACCCCGATCGGACATCAGCTGGCCCGGCTGCCGGTCGACCCCCGGCTGGGCCGGATGCTGGTCGAGGCCGAACGCCAGGGCTGCCTGCGCGAGGCCCAGGCGGTGGTCGCCGGGCTGACCGTGCCGGACGTCCGGGAACGGCCCGCCGACAAGCAGGAACAGGCCGATCAACTGCACCGCCGTTTCTTCAGCGAGTCACCCGAAGACGGCAAGGACGCCCCGCGCGACCCGTCCGACATCGCCGCCCTGCTGCGGCTGTGGCGCTACCTGCGCCGCTCCCGGCGGGAACGTTCCGGCAACGCCTTCCGGCGGATGTGTCGCGAGGAGTTCCTGAACTTCCTCCGGGTCCGTGAGTGGGAGGACCTCAACGAGCAGCTGAAGACGGTCTGCCGCGACCTGGGCATGTCCCGCAACGCCGAGCCGGCGGGGGTGGACCGGGTGCACATCGCGGTGCTGTCCGGACTGCTCTCGCACGTCGGGTTGCTGGACGAGCGGTCCGCGCCCAAACCGGGGGAGAAGCGGCCCGGTGACAAACGCCGACGCGGTCCCCGCGAGTACCTGGGCGCCCGGGGCAGCCGGTTCGCGATCAGCCCCGGTTCAGCCGCGGCCCGGGTCAACCCGCCGCTGGTGATGGCCGTCGAACTCGTCGAGACCACCCGGCTCTGGGCACGCACCGTCGCCCCGATCGAGGAGGCCTGGGTCGAGGAGGTCGGCGCCCACCTGCTCAGCCGCAGCTACTCCGAGCCGCGCTGGTCGGCCCGCTCCGGACAGGTCGTGGCCACCGAACGGGTCACCCTGCTCGGCGTCCCGATCGTCGCCGGCCGGACCGTCTCCTACGGCCGGATCGACCCCGAGGAGTCCCGCCGGCTGTTCATCCAGTCCGCGCTGGTCGAGGGACAGTGGCACACCCGGCACCACTTCTGGGCCCGCAACGAAACCGTCCGTGCCGACGCCGAACAGCTGGCCGAACGAACCCGGCGGCTCGACCTGCTCGCCGACGACGCCTCGCTGTTCGCCTTCTACGATGCCCGCGTCCCCGCCGACGTGGTGTCGGTGGCGCACTTCGACCGCTGGTGGCGCGACGCCCGGCGCCGCGACGAGCACCTGCTCGACCTGGCCCCCGAGGACATGCTCACCGACCAGCGGGTGGACGCCGACCAGTTCCCCGACCACTGGAGCACCGGCGAGCTCGAGCTGCCGGTCAGTTACGTCTTCGACCCCGGCTCGGGCCACGACGGCGTCACCGTCGAGATCGAGCTGGCCCAGCTGAACCAGGTGGTTGCGGACGACTTCGGCTGGCAGATCCCAGGACTGCGGCAGGAGCTGGCGACCGAGTTGGTCCGCACCCTGCCCAAGCAGTGGCGGGCTCGGCTGGTGCCCGCGCCCGACACCGCGAAGCGGGCGATGGCCTGGCTGGCCGAGAACCCGGTGGCGGGGGAGTCGCTGCCGGACGGACTGGGCCGGGCGGTGCGGACGCTCACCGGCGTCCAGGTGCCGGCCGACGCCTGGCGGATCGACGCGGTGCCCGACCACCTGCGGGTCCGGTTCGTGGTCACCCGCGACGGCGAGGAGGTCGCCACCGGCAAGGATCTTCCCGCGCTGGCCGAGAAGCTCGGCGCGCAGGTGCGGGCCGAGTTGAACGCCGGCGCGGCCGAGCACACCCACGCCGGTGCCCGGGAGTGGGCGTTCGGCACCGTCGCGGAACGCGTCGACGGTGCCGTTGTCGGCTATCCGGCCTTGTCCGACCGGGGTGACGCGGTCGGCGTGACGGTCTACGCGACACCGGACGAGGCCGTCCGCTCCCACCTGCGGGGGCTGCGCCGGCTGGTCGTGCTGACCAGCCCCGATCCGACCAACTGGGTGGTCGCCCGGCTCGGCAACCCGGTCAAATTCGCGCTGGCGGCGTCCCCGTACCCGTCGGTGCCGGCCCTGCTCGCCGACGCCCGGCTGGCCGCCGCCGGTGCGCTGATCGGGCCGTCGGTGTGGCCGGCGTCGTCGAATCCCCGGCCGGGCGATCCTTGGCTGGTCCGGGACGCCGCCGCCTTCGCCCTGTTGCGGGACCGGGTCCGGGCCCAGGCGGCCGACCGGATGCTGACCATCGTCAGCACGACCGGCGAGCTGCTGCAGCGCCACCAGCGCGTCCAATTGGCGCTGCCGTCCGCGCCGGCCGGGGTCCGTGCCGACGTCACCGAGCAGCTCGCCGGGCTGATCCATCAGGGCTTCATCGCTGGCACCCCCGAGCCGCACTGGTCCCGGCTGCCGCGCTACCTGCACGCGGTCGAATTACGGCTCAGCTCCGTGCGCAGCAATCCGGGACGGGACCGGGCCGGCGCCGAGGTGATCGAGCAACTCGAGGACGAGTACGCCGCGCTGTGTGCCCGCTACCCGGCCGGCCCGCTGCCCACCGATGTCGCCGACGTCGGCTGGTTGCTGGAAGAACTCCGGGTCAGCCTGTTCGCCCAGACCCTGGGGACGGCCGCGCCGGTGTCCGCCAAACGCGTCCGGACGGCGATGGCCGCGGTCTCGACGACAGCCACCCGCTGATCCCCATCCCGGCCGCCGACCCATCCGCTCGCCTAACTATTTGGGGCTCGCCGAATTCGGCGAGCCCCAAATAGTTAGGCGAGCGCCGGGATGGGGCAGAGCATCGCCGCGCGTACGCCTTCGGCGTAGTCCCTCGGCGGTCGAGACCGCCCGCGCTAGGGTGGCAGGCGTGATCGATCCCCGGTTGCTCTACACATTCGACCCCGAGGTCTGGTCGAGCCTGGACGGCGCTCGTCCGGTGCTGATCCACCTCTTCGAGGGCTATGTGGACGCGGCCTCGGTGAACCGAAGCCTGGCGGCCCACATCCTCAAATACTGCGAGCACGAGGTGCTGGCCGAGTTCGATCACGACCAGTTGCACGACTACCGCAGCCGGCGTCCGCAGATGGTCTTCGACACCAACAGCTGGGTCTCGATGAAGGACTTCTCGCTGCTGCTGTACCGGGTGACGGACGCCCTGGGCGTCCCGTTCCTGCTGCTCGCCGGTCCCGAGCCGGACAGCCAATGGCGCCGGATGACCCACGCGGTGCTGGGCATCGCCGAACGGCTCGACTCCGCGATGCTGCTCACCGCGAGCGGCGTCCCGATGGCGGTGCCGCACACCCGGCCGACGCTGGTCACCTCGCACTCCACCGATCCGAACCTGGCCACCGGCAACCCGCTGTGGATCGACCGGATCCAGATTCCGGGCAGCTTCTCGGCGGCCCTGGAGTATCGCGCCGGCCAGACCGGGCTGACCGGGCTGGGTTTCGTGGCGCACGTGCCGCACTATCTGGCCCAGTCCAGCTTCCCGCAGGCCATCGCCGCGGTGCTGCGCCGGATGAACGACGCCACCGGGCTGGAGATCCCACTGGGCGACCTGGACGAGGAGGCCGAGCAGCAGCTGGCCACCATCGCCGCCGAGGTCCAGGAGGATTCGGAGTTCCCGGCCGTGCTGGCCGCGCTCGAAGAGCAGTACGACCAGCTCTCGGAATCGGGCCGGGCCTCGGTGCCGACCGCGGAGGAGATCGGTGCCGCGGTCGAGCAGTTCCTGGCCGAGCAGGACGACTCCTCCGACGGGCAGGGCTGATGCCCCGGACCACCGGAGAACTGCTGGGTCTGCTGGAACTGGAACAGATCGACACCGACCTGTTCCGCGGCCCACAGCCGGAGACGGTGCTGCAACGCTCCTTCGGCGGGCAGGTGCTCGCCCAGGCGCTGGCTGCCGCCTACCGCACGGTGTCCCCGGAGCGGCTGGCGCACTCGCTGAACGCCTACTTCCTGCGACCCGGCTCACCGGCCACCCCGATCCTCTACGTGGTCGAATCGACCCGGGACGGCCGCACCTTCAGCCAGCGCCGCGTGGTGGCTCGGCAGGACGGCCGGCCGATCTTCTCCATGGTCTGCTCGTTCCACGTCCACGAGGACGGGCTGGACCATGCCGACCCGTTCCCGCTCGGCGTCGCGGCACCGGACGCCTGCCGCCCCGCCGCCCAGGTGCTGGGGGAGCGCTCGTCGCGGACGGCCGCGGTCTGGGAGGCCGAGTGGGGAGCGCTGGAGGCCCGCTACGCCACCGAGCCCAGCCTCGGCAACGAATCGGGCCCGGCCCAGTTGCAGCTGTGGATCCGGGCCGAGTCGCGGCTGCCGGACGACCCGCGACTGCACCAGATGGTGCTGGCCTACCTCTCCGATATCTCGCTGCTGTCGGTCAGCGTGCTGGCCCACCCGGTGGAGTTCCTGTCGCCGCGCCTGCAGGCCGCCTCGATCGATCACGCCATGTGGTTCCACCGCCCGGTGCGCGCCGACGAATGGCTGCTCTACGACCAGTCGTCGCCCTCGGCGTCCGGCGGCCTGGGCTTCTCCCAGGGCCGGCTGTTCGGACGCGACGGCACTCTCGCGGCGTCCTGCGCCCAAGAGGGCCTGATCCGCTTCCTGGACGCCTGACCGGCACCATCGAGGACCCCCAGGGTCACTCGTAGCGCGTCCACATGCGCAGGACGTGAACGATCTGCTCGTCGGGGTGCACCTCGTAGAGAGTCGCCGCACATGACGAAGCGGCCCGCCCCGGGGGGATGGGGCGGGCCGCTTCCAAAAGGGGGTCAGGCGGCGATGTCCTGGGTGCTGCGCAGCTTGGCGATGGCGTGCCGTTCGATCTGGCGGACCCGCTCGGCGGTGATGCCCCAGACGGCGGCGATGTCGGCCAGCTTGGCCTGGCGTCCGTCGAGCAGGCCGTAGCGGCGGCGAACCACGTCCGCGGAGCGCTCGTCCAGGGCGGACAGCATGCCGTCCAGGCGGGCCCGGTCCTCGGCGTCCAGCACCATCTCGTCGGGGCCGGGGGACATCTCGCGGGCCAGCAGGTCGCCGAGCGCGGTGTCGCCGTCCTCCTCGACTGGGGCGTCCAGGCTGACGTGGTCGCGGGCCAGCCGCAGCAGGTCGATCACCTGCTCCTCGGTGAGGCCGAGCTCGTCGGCGATCTCCACCAGCTCGGGCTCGCGTCCGAAGCGGCGCTCCAGGGTGCGGCGCACCGCCGAGACCTGGTTGACCTGCTCGGCCACGTGCACCGGCAGCCGGACGATGCGGCCCTGCTGCGCGATGCCGCGCGAGATGGACTGACGGACCCACCAGGTGGCGTAGGTGGAGAACTTGAAGCCCTTGCTGTAGTCGAACTTCTCCACCGCCCGGATCAGGCCGGTGTTGCCCTCCTGAACCAGGTCGAGCAGCGGCATCTGGGCCCGGCCGTACTTGCGGGCCACCGACACCACCAGCCGGAGGTTCGCGGTGATGAAACGCTGCAGAGCGGCGTCACCCTCGGCGGCGATCTGTTCGAGCTCGTCGGTGGTGGCGCCCTTCGGCGGCGTGGCTTCGGTTCCGGTGGTGCCGTTCAGCAGTGCCTTCGCATACAGTCCGGCCTCGATCCGCTTGGCGAGGAAAACCTCTTCTTCGGCGGTCAGCAGCGGCGTCTTGGCGATTCCGTCCAGGTAAAGGCCAACAGCGTCCTTGCCGTCGATTCCGTCAGTGCTCCGGATCCGGTGCGCAGTCGAGATCATGTGTGTCCTTTCGCTCCGTGATCAGTACAACGCAGCGGGAGCGCCGTTGTTTCACTCGACGGCCCTCAATGAACCCTGAGCCCAGCCCTGAGCGGCAAACCAAGACCACGGTCGTACTCGGACGCCGACCCCGGGGGCTGGTGGTCGATCGGCAGCCGCCGGACCGGACCTGTCGGCGCGGTGCCACGAGGGGGCATACCCCTCGGGCGGCTCAGCCGAGCGTCTCCGGCGCGGCCTGATCGATGATCCAGGCCAGCTCGAAGGCGAGGTCACGCCAGGCCTGGTAGCGACCCGAGACGCCGCCGTGGCCGGCGACCAGCTCAGTGCGCAGCAGGATCGGACGGGTCTCGTCGGCCGGCACGGTGCGGCGCAGCTGGGCCACCCATTTGGCCGGTTCAGTGACCTCCACCCGGGTGTCGTTGAGGCTGGTGGTGGCCAGCACCGACGGGTAGCGCACCGGCTGGACGTTCTCGTAGGGCGTATAGCCCTTCATGCAGCGGTACACCTCGGCGTCGTGCAGCGGGTCGCCCCACTCCTCCCACTCGGTCACCGTCAGCGGCAGGTCCGGGTTGAGGATGGTGGTCAGCGCGTCCACGAACGGGACGTCTGCGTGCACCGCGCGGAAGGCGTCCGGCGCCAGGTTGACCGAGGCGCCCATGGTCAGGCCACCGGCCGAGCCGCCCTGGGCGACCAGCCGGTCGGCACTGGTCCAGCCGGTGTCGGCCAGATGCCGGGCGCAGGCGACGAAGTCGGTGAAGGTGTTCGGCTTGGCCAGCAGCCGGCCCTGCTCGTACCAGCCGCGGCCCAGCTCGCCGCCGCCCCGGACGTGCGCGATGGCCCAGACGAAGCCGCGGTCCAGCAGGCTGAGCCGGGGGATGGAGAACCACGGATTGAGCGAATGCTCGTAGGCGCCGTACCCGTACAGCAGCGCCGGTGCGGTGCCGTCGGGCACGACGTCCGCGCGATGCACGATCGACAACGGCACCCGGGTGCCGTCCGGTGCGGTCGCCCACTCCCGGCGCTGCACGTAGCGGCTGGGGTCGTAGCTGCCGTGCACGGGGTGGTCCAGCACCGTGGTCTGCTTCAGGGTGCGGCGCTCACCGGTGTCCAGCCGGTACTCGTCCAGCCGCCGCGGGCTGACCAGCGACTCGTGCACCAGCCGGATCCGGTCGGTGGCCGGGTCGTCGGCGGACATCGCTCCGGCGCTGTACAGCGGCTCGTCGAACCCGATCGGCACCGGCTCGCCCCAGCCGCCCTCGGCGTCCCGGGTGAGGATCTCGATCAGCGGCAGGCCGTCGCGGCGGGAGGTGAGCACCAGATGGCCGGCGTAGGCGTGCACGCCGAGCATCCGGACGCCGGGGCGCTGCGGCACCAGCGGCTCCCAGTCGTCGGTGCCGGACGCCGTGAACGGCGCGCGGGACAGCCGGAACTCCGGCGCGTTGCCGTTGTGCACGATGTAGAGGGCGTCGGTGCCGACCTCGACGCCGTACTCCAGACCGTCGCGGCGCGCGGCCAGCGGCCGGGGCAGGGCGGTCGGGTCGGCGACGTCCAGCAGCCGGTACTCGCCGGACTGCTTGCTCTCCGCGGCGAGCAGCACCCGGGCCCGGTCCCGCGATTCGTCGACGCCCAGCCAGAACCGTTCGTCGGTCTCGTGCCACAGCAGCAGGTCCGCGCCGTCATCGTCCAGGGTGTGCAGCCAGATCCGGTCCGGACGCCAGGCGTCGTCCACGGTCAGGTAGATCAGCCGGTCGTCGCCGCACCAGCAGCCGCCGCCGGCGACCACCACGTCCGGAGCCGGCAGGTCGGTGCGGGTGGCCAGGTCGATCACCCGCAGCCGGTACCGCTCGTCACCGGACAGGTCCTCGCTCCAGGCCAGCCGGGTGCCGTCCGGCGAGACGTCGCACATGCCGAGCGCGAAGAAGCTCTGGCCGCGGGCCAGTTCGTTCTCGTCCAGCACCACCTGCTCGTCTGCCGGCGCCTCGGTGACGTCGGGAATCAGGTCCGGATCGCCGGCGGCCAGCCGGCAGTGGATCGGGTAGTCCAGGCCCTCCACCGAGCGGCTGTAGTACCACCAGGTGGAGCCGTCGCCGTGCCGGACGAAGTCGGGCACGGTCAGGTCGGTCTGCCGGGTCCGAGCCAGGATGTCGCCGTAGAGCTCCTCGCGCAGGGCGTCCAGGTGCGCGGTGCGGGCCACGGTGTAGGCGTTCTCGGCGGCCAGGTGCTCCAGGAACTCGGGGGCGTGCTTATCGCTCATCCAGGCGAAGTCGTCGACGAAGTCGTCGCCGTGATGGCTGCGGACGACGGGACGGGCCGGCGGGCGCGGCGGCTCAAGCATGCCGACCACCCTAGTGCCGTGCCCGCCGAGGTCTCGCACGCTGCGCGGTGCCCGGGACGGGCCGTCGCGGCAGGTCCGTTTTGGATTGTCGGGCTCCGCGTGCCAGAATGGCTCAGGCGCTGGCCATTGACAACCCCCGGTTGTTGTGCGCCCAAAACCAAGAATCCGAGAGGCTACTTGTGTCACCACGCTCCACTGCCGCAGCCAGGTCCGAAACCGTACCAGTCGAGGCGGCGGCTCCTCGCCGACGTCGTGCTTCGACCGCAGCGAAGGGCCAGGCGTCCGGTCGGGTCCGCAAGCCCAAGGTGGTCCCGTCCCCGGACGAGCCCACCACCGATCAGATCGCCGGCGACGGCGAGGATCTGCCCACCGTCGAAGAGGTGCTCGTCGCACCCGAGGCGATCGACGTCAAATTCACCCGGGAGGGAGATGATGTCGTGCTGACCGTCGGTGGCAAGCGCCGTTCGCTCGACGACGTCGACGACTCCACCTTCGAGGAGGCCAAAGAGGCCGTCACCGAGAAGGAGCTCACCGAGGACGAGGGCTTCATCGTCTCCGATGCCGATGACGCCGATGAGCCCGAGCAGCAGGTGCTGGTCGCCGGCGCCACCGCCGATCCGGTCAAGGACTACCTCAAGCAGATCGGCAAGGTCGCGCTGCTGAACGCCGAGCAGGAGGTCACCCTCGCCAAGCGGATCGAGGCCGGCCTGTTCGCCGAGGAGTCGCTGAACAGCGGACGGTCGATCCCGGCCGCCGACGTCGACGACTACGAGTGGATCTCCACCGACGGCCGTCGCGCCAAGAACCACCTGCTGGAGGCGAACCTGCGCCTGGTGGTGTCGCTGGCCAAGCGCTACACCGGCCGCGGCATGCTCTTCCTCGACCTGATCCAGGAAGGCAACCTGGGCCTGATCCGTGCGGTCGAGAAGTTCGATTACACCAAGGGTTACAAGTTCTCCACCTACGCCACCTGGTGGATCAAGCAGGCGATCACCCGCGCCATGGCCGACCAGGCCCGGACCATCCGGATCCCGGTGCACATGGTCGAGGTGATCAACAAGCTGGCCCGCGTGCAGCGCCAGATGCTGCAGGATCTGGGTCGCGAACCCACTCCGGAAGAGCTGGCCAAGGAACTCGACATGACCCCGGAGAAGGTCGTCGAGGTGCAGAAGTACGGACGTGAGCCGATCTCGCTGCACACCCCGCTGGGCGAGGACGGCGACTCCGAGTTCGGTGACCTGATCGAGGACTCCGAGGCGGTCGTCCCGGCCGAGGCGGTCAATTTCACCCTGCTGCAGGAACAGCTGCACGACGTGCTCGACACCCTGTCCGAGCGCGAGGCCGGCGTCGTCTCGATGCGCTTCGGGCTGACTGACGGCCAGCCCAAGACCCTGGACGAGATCGGCAAGGTCTACGGCGTCACCCGGGAGCGGATCCGGCAGATCGAGTCCAAGACGATGAGCAAGCTGCGGCACCCGTCCCGCTCGCAGGTGCTCCGCGACTACCTGGACTGACCGAGCATCGAAGCGCCCGGCGTCCCTCGACCTGAGGGACGCCGGGCGCTTTCGCGTCCGAGCGGGATGGGTTCCCGGGACGGACAGGCCTCAGTCGGCGATCAGCGCGGGAATCGCGCGGAGATCGTCCACCACCGGCGCGCCCAGGGTCTCCAGGTGCGCCCGGGCGTGGTGGCCGCCACTGAACAGCACACAGCGCGCCCCCAACGCCTGCGCGATCTCGAAGTCGTGCGCGGAGTCGCCGACGAAGACCACCTGTGCGGGTTCCAGCCGGTTGGACTCCAGCCAGCCCTGAGCCAGGGTCTGCTTGGAGGCGGCGTAGATGTCGCTCAGCCCCAACGCCTGCTCGATCCAGGCGTCCAGCGCGAACGGAGCCAGCTGCGCGGCCAGGTTCTGCTGTTCGGACGCCGAGATCACCACTTGCCCGAGGCCGGTTCGCCGCAGCGCCGCGAGGGTCTCCACGGCGCCGTCGTGCAGGACGCAGCCGTGGGCCGCGCTGCGGTACAGCTCGATGTAGCGATGCGATGCCGCCTCGAAGTTGCCGCCGGGGGAGGTGTCGAAGCCGAGGTCGGCGTAGTATTCGGCGATCGGGAACCGGAAGATCGCCTGATAGCTGGGCAGGTCGGTCAGCACCGGCAGGCCGAACTCGGTGAGCAGCTGGTTGGTGACGTCGAGGACGCAGGGCAGATCGTCCAAGAGCGTGCCGTTCCAGTCCCAGACCACATGCGTCACCACGGCGGTCACCCTACCCGGGACGCCGCCGCGGTCCTCCGCTGCGGGCTGGGGATCGCTCCGCCACCCGCAGTGGGCGCGGGTCAGGTCAGAGCGTGCCGGAAGGCGTCCAGCAGCCGGTCGCCGAACAGCACGAAGCGGACCAGTTCGATGCCCGGCTTGGGGTGCTCCCGGACCGCCTGGACCGCGATCCGTGCCACGTCGGCGGGGTCCCAGCCGTAGGCGCCGGCGCTGACCGCGGGGAAGGCGATGCTGGTGGCGCCCAGTTCGGCGGCGATGTCCAGGCTGCGGGTGAAGCAGGACGCCAGCAGCGCCGGGTCGGTCTGCCCACGGTGGGCGTTCGGACCGACGGTATGGATCACCCATCGGCAGGGCAGGTCGAAGGCGTCCGTGGCCACCGCCTCGCCGATCGGCAACCCGTCCGGCCAGCTGGTCCGGCGGACCCGCCGGCAGGCCTCCAGCAACCGCGGCCCGGCCGCCGCATGGATGGCGCCGTCCACCCCGCCGCCGCCGAGCAGCGAGGAGTTGGCGGCGTTGACGATGGCGTCGGTGGTTTCGGCGGTGAGGTCGCCCCGGACGGCTTCGATGCTGGTCACGGTTTCCACCCTGGCACTCGGGGGCGGGTTTGCCCAGACCGCTCCCGGACGGGCCCGTCCGGCGCGTCGGAGCGCTTCCGCGGCGCACTATTCTGGCGGCCATGCCCGATCACAATCATGCGCGCTTCAACGAGGCAGTGGTGGCGCACCTGCCGGTCGCCATGGAGGCCCAGGAGGCCCTCGCCCAGGCGGTGGACCTGAACGGCCCGTACCAGGCCGACATCGAGCAGGGCATCGTGACCATCGCCGGGCGTCCGCTGCGGGTGCTGCTGCTGGGCACCGTGTCCAAGGGCAGCGGAACCTGGCTGTGGTCCTGGGCCAACCAGGGCTTCTCGTCCGTGATCCCGGCGATCGCGCCGGTGCGGCGGGCCGCCGAGATGGCTCAGCAGTGGGGGCTGTGGGAACTGGCCGAGCCGCAGTTCAGCCTGGAGGGCGTCCTGGACGCCGGGCTGGGCGCCGGGGCCAGTGTCGCTCTGGTGGCCGCCCCGCTGGTGGGGGCCACCGCCTTCTACTCCGCCGACTACGGGGCCGGCATCGCCTACTTCGGCATCGTCGATCCGGCCGTGCCGCGTCCGGTCGCCCAGGGCGTCACGTTCCCGCGGCGGATCATGGCGGCGGTCGACCTGCAGCCGTCCAGCCCGCGCGGCCAGGTGCTCACCTACGCGGCGGTGCACAACCTCCGGGTCACCGGCGACCAGCGTCAGTTGAAGGTGCACATCGGCCCCGACGTGCTCAGCGTGCTGTTCGACGAGCAGGGCCGGATCACCACGATCAGCGGAACGTTGAGCCCGAACCCCGCCGGGTAGCCGCCGCGGTCGCCGACGGCGTCCGGGTAGGGGGAAGACCTCGACCTGGTCAGGAAACGTCGAACGCCCTGGACCTGGTCCGGGGCGTTCGAGGTTGTCGATTGGTCAGTTCAGTTTGTCCGTCTCGTCCTGAATGGTCAGTGCCACCTGCTTCAGCCGATCGGCGTGGGCCTTGCCATGGTGTGCACAGAAGAGCAGTTCGCCGGCGGGCAGGGTCACCCTGAGGTAGGCCTGCGCCCCGCAACGATCGCAGCGATCCGCTGCGGTCAGCTCCTCAACCGCTGTCATGCTCATCCGCGTCCCTTCTCTCGCCGGTTGAGTCTATCAGTATCAACTCTTGACCCAGTCGGTTTGTTCCGTGCGGAGAGACTACTCCCGCACACCAGCCCTGTAGGTTCTCGCCCAACGTGTCGGTTTCTCATTATCTTGTCGGCGGCGTGTCGGTCTCTCATTAACTTGTCGGGCTGCGAGGCTCCTGCGTATGGGTAGTGCGGCCCTGCAGGACACGGAGTTCCGTTACCGCGCGGTGGCGGGTGACTGGGTGGTGACACGCCTCGGTGAGGCTGATCTTGCTGAGGTGGTGCGGGGGCTGCCGGTGCGGGCGTTCCCGACGTACCGCGGTCAGCGCAACTATCCGGGGTGGCTGTGGCTGTCTACGACGTGCTCCTTGGTGGGGTACGAGAGTCTCCTCGAGCGAGACCGGCTATGGCTTGCCGATTTTGATCCGGCGGTGTCGTGGGTGTCGAGTCAGCCGTTCTGGGTCTCGGGCCGCGATGGCTCGCAGGTGCGGCGGCATGTCCCCGACTTCCTGTTGCAGACTACGACCGGGTTCGTGGTGGTCGACGTGAAGCCGGCCGAACTGGTCAACGATGCCCGGGTGGCCGCAGTCATGGGCTGGACCCGGAGGCTCTGCGCAGCGAGAGGGTGGCGCTACGAGGTCTGGTCGGGTGCGGACCCGGTGCTGCTACGGAACGTCCGATTCATGGCCACAGTTCGGCGCCAGGTCCTGGTCGCCGAGGACGTCGTCGGCAGGGTTGCCGACGCAGCACGGGCGGGCATGACGATCGCCCAGGTCGAAGCGGCGGCCGGCGTCGAGGTCGAACAAGGCCGCCCAGCGTCGTTGACGCTGTTGTGGACCCGTCGCTGGTCGGTCGATCTCACGCGCCCATTGACGGGTTCGTCGGTACTGAAGGACGTCGCATGACCGCCGGTAGCGTCGAGGTGCGGGTAGGTGACCGAGTCTGGTTCGACGGGCAGGGCTGGGAGGTCTCCGAGCTCACGAACGGAGTGGTCCGCCTTACCGATGGGGGAACAATCCGCGCCGTCAGCATCACGACGCTGCTGGCCAGTTTGCACGAAGCCACCGGCGCGGCGGAGGACCCCGACGCCACCGCTGACCAGCACACTGACATGTGGACGATCCCAGCCGTCCTGCTGGCTGCCCTGTCGACTCGACAGCGCAACTCGCTGGAGGCCAAGCTGACGGTGCTACGTCGACTCCTGGAGCCCAGCACCGAGGATGAGCGGAGCCTTGGGCAACGCTATGAGGACCTTGCCGCATCGCTTGATGTGAGCCGCCGCACACTGGAACGGCAGGTTGCCCGGCTCAGCGAGCTCGGCCCAGCGGGGCTGATTGATGCCAGGTTGCGGCAAGACGTTCGACGCGCTGTCGACCCACGCTGGGACAGCGCCTGCTTGGAGGTGCTCGCCTCCTACGGCAAGGCCAGCAATCCGACCAAGCAGGCGGTGATCCGTCGCGCGAACGAGGCGTTCCGAGCAGCTGCACCCGACGGGAGGGTGCCATCAGCCGCAGTGGCATACCGCCGCCTCGACGAGTTGGATAAGGGTCGTTACACGTTCGGTCCGGCGAAGCAGCGCCGGTCGGTCGCGAAGCGGCCGACCGGTGTGTTGGGTCGGCTGCGGGCGGACCGGCCGGGCCAGTACGTGCTGATGGACTCCTACCGGCTGGACGTGTTCGCGATGGAGCCGGTCACGCTGCGCTGGGTGAACACCGAGTTGACGGTGGCGATGGACTTGTTCGATCGCTGCATCACCGGGTTACGGCTGCGGCCGGTCGCGGCGCAGAGCCCGGACGTGGCGTCGGTGTTGTTCCAGACCGTGACCCCGCAAACGTGGGGCTGGCAGCACGGGGCGCCGCAGGGCCCCTACGGGGGGTTGCCGGACGGCATCGTGCTGGCCGATCCGGGTGGGGTGTTGCCGGACACGATCGTGGTCGATCACGGCAAGATCTACCTGTCCGAGCACACCCGGTCGGTGTGTGAACGGTTGGGGATCTCGATCCAGCCGGCTATCCCGGACAAGCCGACCGACAAGCCGGCGTTGGAGCGGTTCTTCCGGACGTTGCGGCAGTCGCTGTTGGAGCAGCTGCCCGGCTACAAGGGCCCGGACGTGTGGTCGCGCGGCAAGGACGTCGAGTCCGACGCGTTCTACTACGTCGGCGAGTTGGAGCAGCTGATCCGGGAATGGGTCGGCCGGGTCTATCACCACAGCCCGCACGACGGGCTGGTCGATCCTTTGGAGCCGCGGCTGAGGTTGTCGCCGGCGGAGATGTTCGCCCGTGGCGTCGCGGCCGCGGGCCGGATCCGGTTACCGACCCGGCAGGACCTGATCTATGACTTCCTGGAGGTGGAGTGGCGCACCATCCAGCACTACGGCGTCGAGATCGACGGCCGCCGCTACGACGGGCCCGGGTTGAACGACTACCGCGGTGTCCGCTCACCCTATGGCGGGGCGCATCCGGGGAAGTGGCCGGTGATGGTCGACCGTGACGATGTCCGCACCGTCCGGTTCCGGGACCCCGCCACCCGAACCTGGCACGAGCTGGAGTGGGAACACGCACCAGGCATTGATGCCCCGTTCTCGGCCGACGCCGCCCGCTACACCCGCACGATCGCGACCCGCACCGGCCGCCATGTCGACCCGCAGCAGGCCGTCGCTGACCTGCTCGCAGACTGGGCCGCTGGTGCAGTGACCTCGCGCCGGGACCGCAACATCGCGATCCGGCTCGCCACCCAACGCGCCCACCACGCCGGGTCGGACAGTGTCGTGGTGGAGGAACGGGACCGGGTATCGGTGCCTGGGGTGATCGATCTGCTGCAACGCCGGCAGGATCGCGAGCAAGGACTGCGAAGTGACGACGAGGACGTGTTCGCCGCCTACTACGCCGCCCATCCCGACGCGGACGGGTTGGAGGTGTTCGACGAATGAACCCGTGGGCACGCTGGTTGCAGGACAACGGCCCTGGCCGGTTCCAGCTTTCCTACAAGGGCGGCTGGGACGCGTTCGTCAATGCCGCGCCGCGCCAGGATCTGGAGGTGTTGACCCGGCAGCAGATGGGCCGGCTCGACCAGGACAGCCTGGAGGACTACAACGAGGCCCGGCTGGTCTGGAACGCGAACCTGCCGACCGTGAAGACCCACCAACTCAGCGCCGCGTTCGGGGTGATCGATCAGGTGATGGCGTCGAACCGGCGCGACGCCGACCGGCTGCGTGGCTCGGTCGTTGTCGATGCCGCGCCAGGGTTGGGCAAGACCACGATCGCGACCCGCTACGCCCGCGACTTCCACCGCCGGATCATGCGCCGCAACCCTGCCCGCACCACGTCGGGGCATCAGCGGCTGCCGGTGGCGTTCGTGCCGCTGTCGGCCGGGATGACCTTGAAGGGGCTGAACCAGAAGATCCTCGCCTTCTACGGCCACCCGGCCGCCGACCGGGCCTCCTCGGCACGGCTCGGCGCGCTCGCGGTCGACTGCGTCGCCTCCTGCGAAACCCAGCTGATCGTGATCGACGACTTGCACTTCATCGATTTCCGGCACCGCAACGGGCAAGAGGTGTCGAACCACCTCAAGGGACTGGCCAACGAAATGCCGGCCACGTTCATCTATGTCGGTGTCCGGCTGAAGGAGAAACGGTTCTTCGACGAAGGCATCCTCGGCCCCGACGCCGTCTATGCCCAAACCTCCCGCCGCGCCACCCGCTGCGAGGTCGCCCCGTTCGACATCCGCACCAGCCCCGGAGCGCAGGCCTGGACGCATCTGTTGCGGGCGATGGAGGCCCACATCAAGCTCGCCGACGCCAGGCCGGGAATGCTGACCGACCATGCGAAGGTGCTACACCGCCGCACCCAGGGCCACATCGCGTCCCTCACCAACCTGATCGACCGAGCCTGCTACCTCGCGATCGCCACCGGTGTCGAAACCCTCACCGCGGAACTCCTGACCGCCTCCACCGTCGACAATGCCGCCCACACCGCCGCAGCAATCAGCTGAACCACCCCACCGCGCCCAGCCGGCGCGGCGGCCGCCCGCGCTGCGTCTCATCCCCGCCGGCTACGACATCGACACGGTCCCCATCCACCTGCCGCCCCACCACGGGGAAGCGGTGCTGTCATGGATCCGGCGGCTCGCCGTCCGCTACGACGTGCCCGTGCGTGACCTGCTGCGCCACGCCGGCGCGAAACGTCGCATCAGCAGCAGCCGCGGCGTCGCCACCCGACTCCGCAACCTGCCCGGCATGGCTGCCCGGCTCGGCCTGACCCCGGAACAGATCAAACTGCTGGTCAACGTCCAGCCGCTGGCGACAGCGACAAGCAGCTACGCCGCCGCGTTCGGTCACACGAAACCCGTCCAGCCACAGTTCCGCTACTGCCCCCACTGCCTCACCGACCCCGATCCGTGGTGGCCAGACCACTGGCAATCACCCCTGTCGTGGATCTGCCCGATCCACCACACCTACCTGGTCAACGCCTGTCCGGCCTGCGGCCAACCACCACACGCCAGATTCGGCTGGATCGGGCGGGTCATCGAGCTGCATCGCTGCCCCTCCCAGCTACCCGCCACCGACCCGGCAGGCCGAAGGCGACTGCGGGACTGGTGCAACACCGACCTGACCACCGCCCCCACCCGTGCCGCACCGGCAGCCGCGGTCACCACCCAGCAACTCCTGCACGACTGGGCGGCAGCCCCGTCGACCACCCCGGTCACCGTCGCCGGTCTCACCGTGACCCGCCAGATCGCGTTCCAAGCCCTCGCCGAGCTTCTCGACGCAGGCACCCCCGGCTTCGACATCCTCGATGCCGCCAGCGACCCCGCCGAGACCGGCGCCGCGCTCGCCGAAGCAGGCCCGGTGCTGACCGCCACCGATCTGTCCTCAGCAGCCCAACACGCCACGATGCTGACCTACGACGGCGCCCACGCCCCCATCCGGCCGAACTGGCGCTTCACGAACCACCGCTACAGTCCGCTGCTGGCCGCCATCCAGCTCGCCGGCATCCGCGATCACCTACCCCCAATCGACCAGCTGATGTTCCGCACCGCCCAGCACGCACCCCGCTACCCGACCAGCCAGCTGCAGGACCCGACGCAGGCCCGCCGGCTCCGGCTGCCCGAGCACGAACCCAGCCTTCCCGAGCCCACCCCGGCCTGGATCCCGCAAACCATCTGGCCGCTGTGGGTGCCCGGCCAACAGCTCGGCTGCACCGCCCCAACCCTGCGCGACGCGCTGCTCGCCATGGTGCTGGCCAAGATCGGCAACCACGAACCATGGATGACGATCTGCCGCCACCTCCACCTCCCCGCGACCATGTCCAGCCGGATCGGTGCCTACCTGCGCCACGCGCGAGCCCACGGCACCTGGCCGGCCGTCCACACCGCGCTCGACAACCTGATCACCCACCTCCAGCACCACCCGCCACCCATCGACTACCAACAGCGCCGGGCACTCGGCCGCGACATCGATCTGCTCGTCGACGCCGTGCAAGCGGGCCGGCGGCGGCACCCCACCGACACCGACCTACTCACCCTGACAAGGCAGTTCTGGGAGAGATTCACCGGCGGCGCCATCGCCTATGCACCCGAACGACTCTGGCTCGACCCAGCCACACCCGCCTACACCGACTACCGCTGCACCAACCCGCTCCTGCACGCCGACCTTTTCCACAGCGCCCACCTCCACCTACGCACCCACCACCACGTCGACGGCCCGCTCCGCTGGACACCACCAACACCATCACGACACCACGCGGGAGGGACTCACAGCCCCACGGCGCCGACAAACCAGGCTTGACCGGACGCGTCACCGCCAGCTGTCGGCCGCCAGGACCCAAGGTGATGGGACGATTGCCTCGCAGCCAAGCACCCACCCGTCGGGAAGCGAAGAGGTAAGCCATGGCCGACAAGACCCCCAAGACGGGGCGGCGGCGTGGCCGCTGGTCACTACGCGACCTGCCGCTGCCGGCCGCGGCGGCCCTCACCATCGGGGTGCTGCTCCTGGCGGCGTTCGCGGTGCTGTGGGCGACCGGCCGTCCCGAGGGCGGTGACTGGTGGCTGCTGCACGAGAAGCCACTGGGCTGGAAGGACCGCCTCACCATCGCCGGGGCAGTCGCGGCCGGCGCCGGTGCCGCCGTCGCGCTGGTAGTCAGCTACCGCAAACAACGCGACGCCGAAGACAGCAAATTCGCCAACGACTTCGCCGCAGCCGCCGCCCAACTCGGTGACGCCGCACCAGCCGTCCGCATCGCCGGCGTCTACGGCCTCAGCGCACTCGCCGACCGCCACCACGCCCGCCGCCAACAATGCATCGACGCCCTCTGCGGATACCTACGCCTCACCTACGACCCCGACGCGCACGCCCGCAACCTCTCCACCACCACCCGAGCCAGAACCCTCGAAGACAACGACAGCCAGGAAACCGACACCATCAGCTACCGACCCGACGACCGCGAAGTCCGGCTCACCATCATCCGCACCATCCGCGACCACCTCCGCGACCCCCGCTCAGCCACCAACTGGTGCAACAACGACTTCGACTTCTCCAACGTCACCTTCGACGGCTGCGACTTCTCCCGCGCAACCTTCAACGGCCGGGCCTCGTTCAACCGGGCGACGTTCAGCGACCGGGTGTCCTTCGACGAGGTGACGTTTGGCGGCGACTTGGTGTCCTTCGACGGGGCGACGTTCAGCGGCGACTTGGTGTCCTTCGACGGGGCGACGTTCAGCGGCGACCGGGTTTCCTTCGAAGAGGCGACGTTCAGCGGCGACCTGGTGTCGTTTGACAGTGCGTGGTTCGAAGGCGACCAAGTGAGGTTCGACGAGGCGACGTTTGGCGGCGGCCGGGTTTCCTTCGAAGAGGCGACGTTCAGCCGCGACCATGTGTGGTTCGACGGGGCGGGGTTCAGCGGCAGCCGGGTGTCGTTCGACCGGGCGGGGTTCAGCGGCAGCCGGGTGTCCTTCGACGAGGTGACGTTCAGCGACGGCCGGGTCTCGTTCGACGAGGTGACGTTCAGCGACGACCAGGTGACGTTCGACCGCGCGAGGTTCAGCGGCAGCCGGGTCTCATTCGACGGGGCGACGTTCAGCGGCGATCAGGTGTGGTTCGACGGGGCGAGGTTCGACGGCGGCCAAGTGTCGTTCGACCGGGCGACGTTGGGTGGTGATTGGATGTCGTTCGTCAAGGCGAGGTTCAGCGGCGGCCGGGTTTCCTTCGACGAGGCGACCTTCAGCGGCGGCCGGGTGTCCTTCGACGTGGCGACCTTCAGCGACGACCAGGTCTCGTTCGACCGCGCGAGGTTCAGCGGCGGCCGGGTTTCCTTCGACGAGGCGACCTTCAGCCGCGGCCGGGTCTCGTTCGACGAGGCGACGTTCCGCGACGGCCACGTCACCCGCGACGGACACCCGTTCCATGGATGGCCAGAGTCTGACTCGACGCACGACACCCCAGCAGCAAGCGTCGAATGAGGACGCCATCGGCGATCCAACCCACCGGCGAACAAAACCTGAGCCGAGCGGGACAATCGGCAACTGCTGGCAGGTGCCTGAGGGAACTGACAATCTAGTGAGAAACGGCCGCCCGCAAGCAACCTGTCGCTCCGCTAGTCAACAACATGTCACCCACGACAGATCGCGCGAGAACCTACAAGCCCTGACCGCAAGGTGGCCGCGCCGCGCCGGTCCACCGTGCTGTCAGAGCCATCCGTTAGCCTCGTCGCGTGACGATCAAAGGCAAACCCGCCGCCGAGGGGCGCGACTATGAGGCCCGGCACCTGCTCGTCCTGGAGGGTCTGGAGGCGGTGCGCAAGCGGCCCGCCATGTACATCGGGTCGACCGACACCCGCGGCCTGATGCACTGCCTGTGGGAGATCATCGACAACGCGGTCGACGAGGCGCTGGCCGGGTTCGGCGACTCGATCCGGGTCGAGCTGGGCGCCGACGGCAGCATCGCGGTCGACGACGTGGCGCGCGGCATCCCGGTCGACATCGAGCCGCGCACCGGGCTGTCCGGGGTCGAGGTGGTGTTCACCAAGCTGCACGCCGGCGGCAAATTCGGCGCCGGCTCCTACAACGCCACCGGCGGCCTGCACGGCGTCGGTGCCTCGGTGGTGAACGCGCTGGCGTCCCGGCTCGACGTCGAGGTCGACCGCAACGGCGGCACCTGGGCGATGTCGTTCAGGCGCGGGGTCCCGGGCAGCTTCGACGGCCCCGGTCCGGACGCCCCGTTCACCCCCGGCGCCCAGCTCGCCAAAGTGCGCCGCGCCGCGCGCGGCCGCACCGGCACCCGGGTGCGGTACTGGCCCGACCGGCAGATCTTCCTGCCCGACGCCGAACTTTCGCTGACCCATCTGGTGGCCCGGGCGCGGCAGACCAGCTTCCTGGTGCCCGGCCTGGAACTGATCGTCACCGACGCCCGCGGCGACGAGCCGACCACCGAGGTGTTCAAGCACGACGGCGGCATCTCGGAGTTCTGCGACTTCCTGGCCACCGATGCGCCGGTCAGCGACATCCTGCGGTTGCAGGGCAGCGATTCGTTCACCGAGACCGTCCCGATGCTGGACGACGACGGCGCGATGACCCCGACCGACGTCGACCGGACGCTGGAGGTCGACATCGCGCTGCGCTGGGGCACCGGCTACGACAGTCACGTCCAGTCGTTCGTGAACATCATCGCCACCCCCAAGGGCGGCACCCACGTCAGCGGCTTCGAGCGCGGCCTGGTGCGCGCCTTCGGCAAGGCGCTGGAAGGCACCCGGCTGCTGAAGTCCGGCGAAGAGGTGGTCAAGGACGACATCCTGGAAGGGCTGACCGCGGTGGTCACCGTCCGGCTGGCCGAGCCGCAGTTCGAGGGCCAGACCAAGGAGGTGCTCGGCACCCCGCCGGTGACCCGGCTGGTGGCCCGCATCGTCGAATCCGAACTGACCGAGTTCCTCACCTCGAACCGCGCCGCGCAGCGTCCGCAGGCCCGGGCGGTGATGGAGAAGGTGGTCTCGGCGTCCCGCACCCGGGTGGCCGCCCGTGCCCACAAGGAGAACCAGCGCCGCAAGAACGCGCTCGAATCGAGCACGCTGCCGTCCAAGCTGGCCGACTGCCGCAGCACCGACGGCGACCGCACCGAGCTGTTCATCGTCGAGGGCGACTCGGCGATGGGCACCGCCAAGCTGGCCCGCAACTCGGAGTTCCAGGCGCTGCTGCCGATTCGCGGCAAGATCCTCAACGTGCAGCGGGCCAGTGTCGGCGACATGCTGAAGAACGCCGAGTGCGCCTCGATCATCCAGGTGGTCGGGGCCGGTTCGGGACGCACCTTCGAGCTCGAGCAGGCCCGCTACGGCAAGGTGATCTTCATGGCCGACGCCGATTCCGACGGGGCCCACATCCGCACCCTGCTGACCACGCTGTTCTTCAAGTACATGCGGCCGATGATCGAAGCCGGGCGGGTGTACACGGCGGTTCCGCCGCTGCACCGCTTCGAGTTGAGCAACCCCCGCAAGGGGCAGGACCGGTACATCTACACCTACAACGAGGCCGAGTACCAGCGGAAGCTCGCCGAGCTCACCAAGCGGGGGGTGAACTTCAAGGAGCCGCAGCGCTACAAGGGTCTGGGTGAGATGGACGCCGACCAGCTCAAGGAGACCACGATGGATCCGCGGCACCGGACGCTGCGCCGGATCACCGTGGAGGAGGGCGAGTCGCTGGAACAGGCGATGGCCACCTTCGAGAAGCTGATGGGCAACGAGGTCGGTCCGCGCAAGGAGTTCATCGTCGCCGGCGCGTATGCGCTGGATGCCGAGCGGATCGACGCCTGAGCGCTGGCCGCACCAGCGGCGAGCGGCGTGGTTGGGCCATGCCCAGGCGCGTGCCGCTGAGGCCACCGGGGCGTGGGCGATAGCCTGCGGCCATGACAGCGAGCCACTCGACACCGACGATTCTGCTGCGCTCCGAAGAGCGGGCCAGTGAGCGGCGCACGCCGATCACCCCCGCCGGCGCCGCCACCCTGCGGGACGCGGGCATTACCGTGCTGGTGGAGTCGTCACCGGTGCGGGTCTTCGACGACGCCCAGTACGCCGCGGAGGGCCTGGAGATCATCCCGCCCGGCTCCTGGGTGCGGGCCGATCCCGAGGTGGTCGTGGTCGGCATCAAGGAACTGCCGGAGGAGCCGGAGAAACTGCGGCACCGGCACGTCTACTTCGGGCACGCCTACAAGGGACAGCATGGCGCGGAGGAGCTGTTGCGCCGGTTCGTGGCCGGCGGGGGAGAACTGCTCGACCTGGAGTACCTGGTCGACGACGCCGGACGCCGAGTGGTCGCCTTCGGCTACTGGGCCGGCTTCGTCGGCGGGTCGCTGGGTGCGTTGCAGCTGTGCGGCACGCTGCCGGCCCCCCTGGAGCCGATGACCCTGGACGGACTGGCCGGGAGGCTGGAGGACGCGGCCGAGAAGCTGTCCGGAGCCACCGCGGTGGTGACCGGCGCCTTCGGCCGGGCCGGCCGCGGCGCCAGCGACGCCCTTCTGCTGGCCGGGATGGGGGTGTCGCGGTGGGATCGGGAACACACCGCCAACCTGGATCCGGATGCGCTGGTGGCGCACGACCTGCTGGTGCACTGCGTCCACGCCGCGACGCCGCAGCGGCCGTTCCTCACCGAGGCCGACCGGGACCGTCCCGGACGCCGGCTGCGGGTGCTGGCCGATGTCACCGCGGACGTCACCTCGAACCTCAACCTGTTGCCGGTCAGCGACCGGCACACCACCTGGCCCGAGCCGGTGCGGCGGATCTGGGACGACCCGGTGCCGCTGGACGCCATCGTGATCGACAATCTGCCCTCGCTGCTGCCGTTGCAGGCCAGTCAGGACTTCTCCGCCGGCCTGTTGCCGATCCTGCCCGGGTTGTTCACCGGCGAGCCGGTCTGGACCCGGGCCGCCGGGACCTTCGCCGAGGCGACCGGCCGGTTGGGCTGACCCACCTGGGGCTCTCGCGTCCGGCGTCCGGGTGCTGACATACCCGGTATGGCCCTGCCTAATCAGTTCTGCCCTCCCGTCGACGGGAGGGCAGAACTGATTAGGCAGGGCCTTGTGGGTCGGGGCGAGCGGGGCCTGGCGGCGTGGGCGTCGGGTCGGTGCCGACGGGGTGGAGGGGTCAGCCGAGGGCGTGGATCCGGTGGCGAGCCTCGACCAGGGCGCGGCGTTCTGCCGGCAGGTCGAGCGGACGCTTCGCGGCGTCCACCGGGTGCTCCGGCGAGGCGGCGTGCCGATCGCGCTGGGCCCAGCGGATCAGGGCCAGGCCGCCGTGCAGTGCCAGCCGATCGAGAATGCTGAGGCGTCGCAGTTCCGTCGGCCGGGTGTATTCGTGGACGGGGTTCAATAGTGTGTTCATGGCGTTGGAATTCTTGAATCGAGGCAGACTTCAATAACGTGTCCGCGAATTGGCGCGGACCCGGTGGGGCCTAAAAGTGGCTTTTTCATATATTGCGGGCGACGCGGTGGCTGGTTGGTGTCGCGCAGGCACGATCGCCGACGGGCAGCACGCTGCCCAAGGTGGCGTGATCGTCTAGAGTGCGCGGACCAGCATCAGCAGGACGTGAGCGAAAGCTGCCGCATCGCTAGCTGACTAGCGGCGATGAACCGCCCACGGGGCCAAAAGCCGGCGCGACGGTGCCGCCGATCTGCAGGTTCAATCCTGTCATCATCTCTCAGCCTCCCTTCTGTGGTCGCGGTCGTAAGGCTGATCCGACGATATGCCCGAACTCGGGGAATTGCAACCTGGCAGAGGGAATTGATGAGGTGCTAACCAGCGGCGGGTTCTTGCCGAAAGCCTGCCCGGTCGAGAAATGTCGTGTTGACCTGGGGTTTCGAACGGCCAGGTAGGTGCCGGTGCGGGTCGCTTCGAGGACGGGTTTCGAGAAGCGTAACCAGCGACTGGGCCGGCTCGACCAGCGGCTGGATAACCTCACCCGGCGACCGGACCGGCTCACGCAGCGACTCGACGAGGCCGGGCTAACCGGCCAGGGAGAGTGCGAACGGCAGTACGGCGTCCGCCCCGGCCCGGCGCAGCAGCCGGGACGCCACGGTGATCGTCCAGCGAGAGTCGACCAGGTCGTCCACCAGGAGCACCGGACCGTTCAGGTCCCGCAGTTGCGCGGCGAGTTGGTCGGGGACGGCGAAGCGCTCCCACAGGTCCCGTACCCGGTAGGCGCTGTTGCTGGAGCCGCGAGGATCGGCGTCCGGGTTCAGCGCGAGCGGACCGAGCAACGGCAGGCGTCCGGCGGAGGCGATGCCGGTGGCCAGCGACTCGACCAGTCGGGGACGTCCCACGCTCGGCACCCAGACCACCGCTGACGGGCGTTCGGCCCAGTTCCAGGCCGCCAGCACCCGCAGGCTCGCCCGGCCCAGTTCGGCGGGCACCTCGGCGTCCACCGGGCAGCCGTCGGCGTCGGTGGCGAACAGCTCGCGCAACGGGCCGCCCCAGCCCAGGTCGGTCAGCCGGGCCACCACCCGCCCCTCGGACGCCTGGTCCGCGGCGGGAATCTTGCCGGACACGGCCTTGCCGTCGGCGCGGATGCCGAGGCGATCGAGCCCGGTCGGCCACAGCGCCCGGGGCGGCACCGGCACCCCCACCCGGTCGAGCGCCTCGGACGCCGTCTGGGTGCTCGTCACGGTCACGTCGGTGGGATACCAGGGTCCGGCGCAGGCGTCGCAACGACCACAGGGCGCGGCGTGCGGGTCGTCCAGCTGGCGGGTGAGGAACGCCATCCGGCAGTCGTCCAGCTTCTGGTAGGCGAGCATCGCGTCCTGCTCTGCGACCCGGGCGGCGGCGATGCGTTCGTACCGTTCGGCGTCGTAGTGCCACGGACGTCCGGTGCCGATCCAGCCGCCGGCCACGTACTCGACCGCGCCGTCGACGGCCAGCACCTTGAGCAGCAGCTCCAGGGGTCCGCGGCGCAGGTCGACCCGGGCCTCCAGCGCGGGCACCGACAGCGGACGATCGGCGTCGGCGAGCGCGCCCAGCACGGTGTCGGCGCGGGCCTGGGTGGGCATCGCGTTGGTGGCGAACCAATGCCAGATGTCGCGGTCTTCGACCCCGGGCAACAGCAGGACGTCGGCGCGGTCGGTGGCGCGTCCGGCACGTCCGACCTGCTGGTAGTAGGCGACCGGCGAACTGGGCGCGCCGATGTGCACCACGAACCCGAGGTCGGGCTTGTCGAAGCCCATGCCCAGCGCCGAGGTGGCGACCAGCGCCTTCACCCGGTTCGCCTTGAGCGCGTCTTCGGCGGCCAGCCGCTCAGCGGCGTCGGTGCGCCCGGTGTAGGGCAGCACAGTGTGCCCGGCCTGGCTGAGGAAGGCCGCCGCGTCTTCGGCGGCCGACACCGTCAGGCAGTAGACGATGCCGCTGCCCGGCAGGCTGGGCAGGTGCTCGGCGAGCCAGGCCAGCCGGCGGTGCGCGGTGCCGAGCTCCAGCACCCCGAGCCGCAGCGAGTCGCGGGCCAGCGCGCCGCGCAGGGTGAACACGTCGCGGCCGCCGGTGCCGAGCTGCTCGGCGACATCGTCGACCACTCGCTGGTTCGCCGTCGCGGTCGTGGCCAGCACCGGGACGTCGTCGCCGAGCTCACCGATCAGGTCGCGGATCCGGCGGTAGTCGGGCCGAAAGTCGTGACCCCAGTCGCTGATGCAGTGCGCCTCGTCGATCACCAGCAGGCCGAGCGAGGACACCAGCCGAGGCAGCTGTTCGGCCCGGAACCGCGGGTTCACCAGGCGTTCCGGTGAGACGAACAGGACGTCGACGGCATCGGCGTCGAGCAGGCCCTCGACCTCGCGCCATTCGGTGACGTTGGCCGAGTTGATCGCGGCGGCCCGGACGCCGGCCCGCTCGGCGGCCTGCACCTGGTCGCGCATCAGGGCCAGCAGCGGCGACACGATCAGTGCCGGACCGGCGCCCTCGCGGCGGCGCAGCAGGGCGGCGATGAAGTACACCGCCGACTTGCCCCAACCGGTCCGCTGCACCACCAGGGCACGACGCCGGTCGGCGACCAGGGCCTCGATCGCCTCGTACTGGCCGGGGTGAAAGGCGGCGCCGGGGCGTCCGGTGAGGTCGGCCAGGATCGCGGTCGCACGCGCGCGCAGATCACTCGTCGGAGGCGCCGGCTCGGTCGCGGAAGGGGTCATGTCTGCCACCGTCTCACGGCCCACCGACAGTTCGTGCATGCAGAGCGCCGGTGACGGCTCTTCAGCGTCGGGGTCGTGGTTTCGAGAAGCTCAACCACCGGTGATCGAGCTTGTCGAGATCCTCCGAGTTTCGACAGGCTCAACCGGTGAGCGGTATCCGCTCAGCAGACCTGGCTGAGCAGGCCGGTGTCGACGTCATAGAGGAAGCCGCCGATCTGTGCCGTGCCCTCGATCAGCGGATGCTCCCTGAGCAGCGTCACGTCGGCGCGCAGCTTGGCTTCCTGATCGGTGGTGGCGCCCACGCTGAGACCGGAGGCGTCCCGTCCGCTGGCCTCGGCGACCCGGCGTCGCATCTCGGCGTCGTCGCAGGCCGCCATCGCGCACCGGGTGTGGGCGATGACCAGGATGCGCTCGACCCGCAGCAGATGGACGCCGAGGATGCAGCCGTTGACGGCGTCTTCGGTGACGTGGCCACCCGGGGTGCGCAGGATCTTGGCCTCGCCGAGCATCAGCCCGAGCATCTCCAGCGGCTGGAGTCGCGAATCCATACAGGTCACCACCGCGACGCCGGCATGCGCGTAGCCGTCGAAGTTGCGGGGAGCGGAGGTCGCGTAGCGACGATTGGCCTTCAGCAGATCATCGAACTCATCGGTCACGCCGCTCACCATAACGGCACCCGCCGGCCCTCCTACCGAACGCTCGCCTAAGAGGTTCCGCAGGTAGGCACGATCGGTTGGCCGCCGCCCCAGCACGCACCTGAGCACCTTCTCCTCACTCGACGTGGCTCCGCCACGACTTCGCTCGTCGGCGGCACTCAGGCACGCACTGGAACGACGTCCAACTCGACCGCCCTACCTGCGGAACCTCTAACTACTTGCCGCTCGCCGAACTCGGCGAGCGGCAAATAGTTAGGCGAGCGTTCGGCGGGGAGTGGGACGAAAGGAACCGTCCCCCGCGTACCGGAACGGTCTCGGGGTACCGGGGTCAGCGGTGGGCGCGCGTCGAGACCGCGGCGATGGGTTGGCCGACGGAGACGCCCGAGCCGTCCCGGCGGGGGTCGATCGCGGGCAGGTCGACGGGTGCTCCGCTGGCGGCGGACGCCACGGCGGGGGAGGGGCCGACCCAGGCCAGCTGCAGGACGTCCTCGCCCTTCAGGAAGCGCTGGCAGCGGACGCCGCCGGTGCCGCGTCCCTTGCCCGGGTACTCCTCGAACGGGGTGACCTTGACACTGCCGGCGTCGGTTCCGGGCAGCGCTGTGGACGACCCGGCCACCGAGACCACGACCGCATCGGACGCCGGGCTGACCCCGAAGAACACCACCCGGGCACCGGCGGGCAGTTTCACCCCGGCCATGCCGCCGCCGGAGCGGCCCTGCGGACGCACCCCCGCCACCGGGAAGTGCAGCAGCTGGGCGTCCGAGGTGACGAAGACGAGCTCGTCGGTGTCGTCGCGCAACTCGGCCGCGCCGACCACTCGGTCGCCGTCGTCGAGCCGGACGATCTCCCAGGAGTCCTTGCCGAGAATGTCCGGGTTGACCCTCTTCACCACGCCGCGCTCGGTGCCCAGCGCCCAGCCGAAGGTGTCCTCGCTCAGGCTGGTCACGGCGAGGATCCGCTCGTCGGCCTCCAACGCGAACAGCTCGGACGCCGGCGAACCGCCCTGCAGATTGGGCGCCTGCGCGGTGGGCGGCACCGACGGCAGGTCGATGGTCTGGCCGCGGATCACCCGGCCGTGGCTGGTGATCAGCCCGAACTCGCCGCGGGCGGTGGACGCGCAGGTGCTGACGATCACGTCGTGCACCGCCCGGCCGCCGGCGGACGCCAACGGCTCGGCGTTGTCGGTGCGGGCCAGCAGTCCGGCCGACGACAGCAGCACCCGGCACGGATCGTCGGCGATCTCCAACGGCGTCGCCTGGGCCTTCGCGGCGGCCACCGAGCCGCCACCGGAAGCCAGCAGCACGGTGCGTCGCGGTGTCCCGTGGGTGCGGGCCACCTCGTCCAGTTCGTTCGACACCAGCGACCGCAGCAGCGCCGGATCGTCGATGATCGCCTGCAGGTCGGCGATCCGCCTCTGCAGCTCGTCCCGCTCGGACTCCAGCTCGATCCGGGAGAATTTGGTCAGCCGGCGCAACTGCATGTCCAGGATGTAGCTGGCCTGCACCTCGGACAGCTCGAACGCCTCGATCAGTTTGGCCTTCGCGACACCCGCGTCGTCGCTGCCCCGGATGATCGCGATCACGTCGTCGATGTCGAGGATCGCGATCAGCAGGCCCTCGACCAGATGCAGCCGGTCGGACGCCTTGCCCAGCCGGAACTTCGTCCGGCGCAGGGTGACCTCGAGCCGGTGATCGAGGTAGACGGTGAGCATCTCGCGCAGGCTCAGGGTGCGCGGCTGCCCCTCGACCAGCGCGACCGCGTTGATGCCGAAGGAATCCTCCAGCCGGGTCTGCTTGTAGAGCTGCTCCAACACCGCGTCGGGGTTGAACCCGTTCTTGATCTCGATCACCAGCCGGGTGCCGTTGGCCAGGTCGGTGAGGTCCTTCAGGTCGGCGATCCCGGTCAGCTTCTTGGACTGCACCAGGTTCTTGATCTGCTCGATCACCCGCTCCGGGCCGACCATGTAGGGCAGCTCGGTGACCACGATGCCCTTGCGCCGCGGATGCACCTGCTCGATCCGGGCGGTGGCCCGGATCCGGAAACTGCCGCGTCCGGTCAGGTAGGCGTCCCGGACGCCGTCCAGGCCGACGATCTTGCCGCCGGTGGGCAGGTCGGGGCCGGGGACGAACCGCATCAGCTCTTCGGAGTCGGCCCCCGGATGGGCGATCAGGTGCTTCAGCGCCTGGACGCATTCGATCAGGTTGTGCGGCGGGATGTTGGTCGCCATCCCCACCGCGATGCCGGTGGTGCCGTTCACCAGCAGGTTCGGGAAAGCGGCCGGCAGGACGACCGGCTCGGTCTCCTTGCCGTCGTAGTTGGGCTTGAAGTCGACGGTGTCCTCGGCGAGCCCGGCGGTCATCGCCGTCGCCGCGGTCGCCATCCGGCACTCGGTGTAACGCATCGCGGCGGGTCCGGCGTCCAGCGAACCGAAGTTGCCGTGCCCGTCCACCACCGGCAGCCGCTGCGCCCACGGTTGCGCCAGCCGGACCAGCGCGTCGTAGATCGCCGCGTCGCCGTGCGGGTGCAGCAGACCCATCACCTGGCCGACCACCCGGGCCGACTTCACGTGCGGACGGTCCGGGCGGATGCCCATGTCGTCCATCGTGTAGAGGATGCGGCGCTGCACCGGCTTGAGGCCGTCGCGGGCGTCCGGCAGGGCCCGGCTGTAGATCACCGAATAGGCGTATTCGAGGTAGCTGGTCTCCATCTCGTCGGAGATGTCGATGTCGACGATGCGTTCGACCACGTCGTCGTCGGCCGGGGGACGCGCCACCGCTGCCTCGCTTTCCGTTACGTCAGGATCCAGAGCTTCCGCTCAGCCGATTGTGGCCCCTCAGGCAAGCCGGGCGTCCGCCTGACACGCTCCGGACGCCGGGTTTCGGCGAGCCCCACCCCGTCGCGGACGGACCGAGACGACCGGGCCGAGGCGTCCTACCAGCGGGGCGAGGGGCTCAGCAGGCGACGGTGGGGCGTCCCGTCGATCAGCCGGTGGACGAGCCGAGCAGACCGCGGAGCTTGGCGGCCAGCCCGCGTCCGTCCGGCGCCTCCACCCAGCAGGAGTCGGTGCCGGGCAGTTCCTCGGTCTCCTCCAGCGGCATGTTGGTGCCGTGCGCGAGCACCTGTTCGGTGGCGGACAGCTGCCGGATCGCCACCGCCGCGACGTGGTCGGGATGCAGATTGGCGAACTCGGCGTAGATCTCCGGGTCGTGCTGGCCGTCGTCACCGACCAGCACCCAGGCGATTCCGGGGAAGTCGGCGGCCAGCCGCAGCAGACTGGTCCGCTTGTGCTCCATGCCGGACCGGAACCAGCCGGTGTTGGTCGGTCCCCAGTCGGTCAGCAGCAGCGGCCCGCGCGGGTAGTGGTGGCGCTGCAGGAAGCGGCGCAGGAAGTCGTAGGTGTTCCAGGCCCCGGTGGAGAGGTAGATCATCGGCGCGCCCGGGTGGGCGTCCAGGCAGCGGTGGTAGAACCGCGCCATCCCGGGGATGGACTGCCGGTTCGACTCGTCCCGGACGAAGCTGTTCCAGGCCGCGATCATCGGACGCGGCAGCCAGGTGGTGAGCACCGTGTCGTCGATGTCGGAGAGCACCCCGAACCGGGCGTCGTCGCCGACCACCAGGATGTCGCACGGCACCGGATCCGATCCGGCGCTCTGCACCGTCACGGTCTGCCAGCCGGGCTCCAGCCCATGCCCGACGATCCGGTGGTCGAGGTAGCCGCCGCGGTCGGTGTTGACCGTCACGGTGCGGCCGCCGACGGTGATGGTGACCCGGGCACGGACGCAGGGCGCGGTGATGAAGCTGCGCCAGCCCCGGCGTTTGACGAACTCCTTGGTGGCCCGGCCGAGTTGGCTGCGGGACCAGTGCGGGACCAGCTTCACCCGGGCCATCACCCGGACGAAATCGGACGAGCCGTACCCGGTGTAGGCGATCACCCGTTCGCGCCAGCCGATCACCCGGAACAGGGCCTCCAACCGCCGGTCGAGGAATTCCTCGATCCGCGCGGCGATGAACGGCTTGGTGCTCACCGGCCCCACGGTAGACGGCGGCCCCGTCGGGGGCGAGCCGCCGCACCCGTCCGCAAGAGAGTTGGCGGCCGTGGATCGTGGATCGCGGACTTGGGGGCACGCGGCGAGCGGTGACAAGATGAGTCGGTGACCTCGCCCGCCCTGCCTGCCGCGCTGCGCCGGGATATCGACGCCTGCGGGTACTTTCCCGACCTGATCGCCGAGACGATGGCGATGGCGACCGCCGGTGAACCGGTGCTGCACCACGTCGTGCATCACGAGGCGACCTTCGCCCGCGACGAGATCCAGCGGCACATGTCGGTGCTGGTGCTCACCCCGACCCGGTTGATCGTCGGCCACACCGACGAGTCGGACGCCCCCGGCGAGTCCGGCCAGGCGATGTCCACCACCGAGTCGGTCGGCCTGGACAAGATCAGCTCGGTGGCGCTGACCCGCGTGGTGGCGCACCCGGAACGGCACGGCAGCAACCGGTCGGCCACCGTCGAGACCTGGCTCAGCGTCGGCTGGGGGACGGCCCGGCGGGTCGACCTGGAACCGGCACACTGCGGGGATCCGCAGTGCGACGCCGACCACGGCTACTCCGGCACGCTGGCCGCCGACGACCTGACCGTCCGGATGAGCGCCGCCGCCGACGGCGCCGAGAACGTCGCCCGGCTGGTGTCGTTCGCCACCGCCCTGCAGGTCGCCAGCGGCGGTGGCCGGTGAGCGGTCCCGCGCTGCCCGCCTACGGTGCTGGGACGCTGTCCGACGTGCTGCCCAGCCTTTCCGGGGTGCTCGGCATCCCCGGCCGCGACGACGTGCTCGGCCTGCCGGCGGGGCAGCGGTTCGTGCTGCTGCTGGTGGACGGGCTGGGCCGCGACCTGCTGGCCGGACGCGAGGCCGTCGCGCCCTTCCTGTGCTCGCTGCTGGAGGCGCCGGAATCGCTGACCATCACCGCGGGTGCGCCCAGCACCACGGTGACCTCGATCACCAGCCTCGGCACCGGGCTCGCGCCCGGGCAGCACGGCCTGGCCGGCTACAGCTTCCGGCTCGGCGGCCGGCTGCTCAACGCGCTGCTCTGGGAGGACGGCCTGGACGGCCTCGACGTGCAGCCGCAGCTGACCGCCTTCGAGCGGCTGGCGAAGGCCGGCGTCCGCTGCGCCACCGTGACCCCGGCCCGGTTCCGCGGCACCGGGCTGACCACCTGCGCGCTGCGCGGCGCCGACTTCCTCGGCTACGACGACGGGGCGTCCAGCGCCCGCCGAGTGGAGCTGACCGTGCAGGCCGCGCTGTCCGGGCCGCGCAGCCTGGTCTACCTCTACGACCGCGACCTGGATCACGCCGGGCACAAGCACGGCACCGCGTCGGCCGAATGGCTGGCCGAACTGAGCCGGATCGACGCGCTGGCCGCCGGGCTGCGGGCGGCGCTGCCCGACGACGTCCGGCTGTTGGTCACCGGCGACCACGGCATGGTCGACATCGCCGTGGAGCGCCGGATCACCATCGAGGACCATCCCGACTTGCTCGCCGGGGTCGGCCTGATCGGCGGCGAGGGCCGCTTCCGGCAGCTCTACGTCACCGGGGACGCCCCGACGATCGCCGCCCGCTGGGCCGACCGGCTGGGCGAGGACGCCTGGGTGCTGACCCGCGACGAGGCGTCCGAGGCCGGCTGGTTCGGGCCGGTGCAGCCGCGGCTGGCCGACCGCTTCGGCGACGTCCTGGTGGCGATGGCCACCGACCGGGCGATGATGACCCGGACCCAGCCCAACGAGTTCAACCTGATCGGCATGCACGGCTCGCTGACCGCCGCCGAGCTCACCGTCCCGCTGCTGATCGGCTGAGACGATGACGCAGCTGATCTTCTTCACCGGACCGATGAACTGCGGCAAGTCGACCCTGGCGTTGCAGACCGACTTCACCGAGACCCAGGCGGGCCGTTCCGGACGGGTGTTCACCCGCAACGACCGGGCCGGCGCCGCGACCATCTCGTCCCGGATCGGGCTGGAGCAGCCGGCGATCGAGGTCACCGACGACTTCGACTTCTGGCGGTTCGTGATCGACGAGTTGACCCACGGCCGGCGGGTCGACTACCTGATCTGCGACGAGGCGCACTTCTATGCTCCCGAGCACATCGACCAGCTGGCCCGGATCGTCGACGAGCTGCAGCTGGACGTGTACTGCTTCGCGATCCTCACCGACTTCCGCACCGAACTGTTCCCGGCCACCCGCCGGCTGGTCGAGCTGTGCGACCGGATGGAGCTGCTGCAGGTGCGGCCGCGCTGCTGGTGCGGCGAGCCGGCCACCCACAACGCCCGCACCGTGGACGGCGCGATGGTCACCGAGGGCAGCCAGGTGATGGTCGGCGACGTGGTGCCGACCGACGACCGGGTGATCGCCTACGAGGTGCTCTGCCGCCGGCACCACCGGCGCCGGATGACCTCCGCGGTCGCCTCGGTGACGCTGAACCCGGAGCCGCTGCCGTTCGGGTGATCGTGGCGTCGGTCCGCAACGAAACCGCCTTGTGGTGAATCGTTAGGGTGTGACGAGCCACTTCCCACCGGGACCGTCCGCCGACACGGACGCGGACAACCCGCCCGTGCGCTCGTTCGAGGACTACGTCCGGGCTCGTTCCGACGGGCTGACCAGGATGGCGTGCCTGGTCACCAGGGACTGGGACGAGGCACGCGACGCCGTGCAGGACGCGTTGGTCGGCCTCTACCCACGCTGGGCAACCCTGCCCGAGCAGCGGCTCGACGCCTATGTGCATCGATCGGTGATCAATGCCTGCCTGATCAGGCTGCGGCGGCGCCGCCGGGTGCTCCCGGTCGCCGAGCCGCACCGCTTGCCGGACGAGCTGGCGTTCGGCGATCCCGCCGCGGGTGTGGCGTTGGCCGACCTGGCCTGGAGGCTCTGTTCCGAACTGCCGCCGCTGCAGCGGGCCGCCGTGGTGCTGCGCTTCTACCGCGATCTGAGCTACGCCGACGTCGCCGAGGCGTTGGGCTGTTCCGAATCGACCGCTCGGTCGCACGTCCATCGCGCGCTGGCCGCCTTGCGTACCCGCTATCAGGAGGGAGAGAACCATGGATGAGTGGGACCAGGGCTTCCGTTCGGCGCTGCGCCGCGTCGATGAACTCGACCCGTCGGTGGCCCCGATCGACCCGGAAGCGCTCGTGACGCGGGCCGGGCGTGCTCGCCGCTCGCGCGCGGAACGGGCGATCGTGCTGCTCGCGGCCGCGGTGCTCGCCGTGGTGGCGCTGGCCAGCTGGACGGGGTTCGGCAGAACCGCCGTCCCGGCCGTTCCGGAGCCGATGGCGTCCACGACTCCGCCGGACGCCGGGGTGGGCTGGGTGCGGATCGCCGCCGGTCCGCTGTCCGCGCGGTGGGGCGCGGCCGGGGTGTGGGTGGACGACCGCTACCTGGTGGTCGGCGGCCGGGAGGGTGTTCCGTGCCCAGCCGGGGCGAATTGCGCCGACAGGCGGAAGCCGCTCACCGACGGGGCGCTGTACGACCCGGCCACTGACTCGTGGCAGCGGATCGCGGATGCCCCGTCCGAGAACGGGGTCGGTTCCCAGGCGGTCGTGGTGGGCACGTCCGTCTACCTGATGGAGGGGCGGCCGTCGCGCAGCCTGCTGCGCTACGACCTGGCCAGCGACGCCTGGCGGACCTACCGATTGCTCGAATCGTTCAGCGGAACGCTGGTCGCTACCGACCGCGCGGTGATCCTGCTGTCCGACACGGACGAGTTCGGCACGGTTCCCGATCGGGTGTTCGACCCGGCGGACGCGTCCTGGTCGACGCTGCCCGACGACCCGCTCGGTTCCAGCTTCGACCGCACCGCCGTCTGGCTGGGCGACCGGCTGCTGCTCGCCGCACATGATCTGGTGGACAACCCCGGCGGGAAGAAGCCGTCACTGATGCGGCTGGCCGAACTGGACGCCACCCTGACCAGGTGGCGCACGCTCGCCGACTCACCGATCCTCGGCAACGGTGCTCAGCAACTGGTCGTCGCCGGCCGGGTGGTCTGGCCGTCGATCGGATCCGCGGACGGCGGCAAGGTCGGCAACTGGGGCCGCGCCTACCCCTACGGAGGAATTCTCGACCCGGCCACCGGAGCCTGGACGGAACTGCCCGAAGCCGGGCGCAAGACCGGCGGGCTGGGGGACTATCGAGCGGCCACGGCCCGGCTGGTCACCGTCGCCGGCAACCTGCTCGACCCGGCGGCCCGAACCTGGGTGGACGTCCCCCGATTGCCCGACGGCGAACGGACGGAGGCGACGGTCGTCGGCGGACCGCAGTCGGTGCTGGTGTGGGGCGGCAGCGACGGCACGGTCAGCCGGACCGAGGGCTACCTGTTCCGCGTCTGACCGAACCGCTGCGAACGGGGGTGCGGGAATCTCTGTCGGTGTCGCGTGGTTGAGTGGCACCGTGAGCCTTACTGGATGGCAGGTGATGAACTCGCTGACCCGGGACGCCTCGGTCCGCGACCACCGGCTGGCGCCCGGAACCCGGCGTCGGGTGGTGTCCTACGCCTCCGCGTATCGACGGTCGATCGCCGTCTTCATCGGGCTCACCGTGCTCGATTCGCTGTTGGTGGTGGCCTCCCCGCTGATCCTGCAGCGGCTGGTCGACGACGGGGTGATCCCCGGCAACGCCGCCCTGGTCGTCCAACTGGCCGTCCTGGTCGCCCTGCTGGCGGTGGCGGACGCCGCGCTGACCCTGGTCGAGCGCTGGTACTCGTCACGGATCGGCGAGGGCCTGATCTTCGACCTGCGCACCCAGGTGTTCAGCCACGTGCTGCGCCAGCCGATCGCGTTCTTCACCCGGGCCCAGACCGGTGCCCTGGTGACCCGGCTGAACAGCGACGTGATCGGCGCCCAGCAGGCCTTCACCTCGGTGCTGCAGAACCTGGTCGGCAATGCCATCGGCCTGGTGGTGATCGTGGCGGCGATGGCGTCGCTGTCCTGGCAGTTGACCATCGGCGCCTTCCTGCTGGTGCCGCTGTTCCTGATCCCGGCCCGAGTCATCGGACGCCGGCTGGCCGGCCTGACCCATCGGCAGATGGTGCTCAACGCCGACATGGGCGCCCAGATGAGCGAACGGTTCAACGTCGCCGGGGCCCTGCTGGTGAAGCTGTTCGGCGACCCGCGGCGGGAAGACCGCGACTACGCCGAGCATGCCTCCGGGGTGCGCGATGTCGGCATCAAACTCGCCGTGAACCGGTCGGTGTTCTTCGTCGCGCTCGCGCTGGTGGCGTCCCTGGCCACCGCGATGGTCTACGGCTTCGGCGGCGTGATGGCGGTCAACGGAACCCTCACCGTCGGCACCCTGCTCGCCCTGGCCGCACTGCTGGCCCGGCTCTACGCGCCGCTGACCGCGCTGTCCAACGTCCGGATCGACGTGATGACCGCGCTGGTCTCGTTCGAGCGGGTCTTCGAGGTGCTCGACCTCAAGCCGCTGGTCGACGAGCGTCCGGACGCCGTCGACCTGCCCGACGCGCCGGTTCGGGTCGAGGTCGACCACGTCACCTTCCGCTACCCGTCGGCCGACGAGATCTCGCTGGTCTCGTTGGAGGGTGCGGCCAGCGGCGACCGGCGGGGCAGCGGGGACGTGCTGCACGACATCTCGTTCACCGTCGAGCCGAGTTCGATGCTGGCCCTGGTCGGGCCCAGCGGCGCCGGCAAGACCACCATCACCTCGCTGGTGGCGCGGCTGTACGACCCGAGCAGCGGGTCGATCCGGGTCAACGGCGTCGATCTGCGCGACGCGACCTGGGCGTCGCTGCACGACCGGGTGGGCGTCGTCACTCAGGAGGCGCACCTGTTCCACGACACCATCCGGGCCAACCTGCTCTACGCCAAGCCGGACGCCACCGACGCCGACCTGGAGTCGGCGCTGCGAGCGGCTCAGGTGTGGCGACTGGTGGAGTCGCTGCCGGAAGGCCTGGACACCGTGGTCGGCGATCGCGGGCACCGGCTGTCCGGCGGTGAGAAGCAACGGTTCGCGATCGCCCGGCTGCTGCTCAAGGGTCCCGGGCTGGTGGTGCTGGACGAGGCCACCGCGCACCTCGACAGTGAGAGCGAGGCGGCCGTCCAGCACGCCCTGGACGCCGCACTGCAGGACCGGACCTCCATCGTCATCGCCCACCGGCTGTCCACCGTCCGCGGTGCCGACGCCATCCTGGTGGTCGACGACGGCCGGGTGGTGGAGCGCGGCACCCACGTCGAACTGCTGGCCCGGGGCGGCGTCTACGCCGACCTGTACCGGACCCAGTTCGCCGACCAGGCCACGGTGAGCCCGTCCGCTCGCCCATCGCTCGCCTGACTGGCAACGAGAACTCAGCGCTCGCCTAACTATTTGGGGCTCGCCGAATTCGGCGAGCTTTTAATAGTTAGGCGAGCGGTGGGTGGGTGGCGCCGGTCAGACGGTCGCCGATTCCGGGTTCTGCGCCCACAGGTCCGGGCCGAACACCTCGTAGTGGATGTTCTCGCTGTGAATGCCCTTCTCCATCAGGGCCAGCCGGGCCGTTCGCATGAACGGCAACGGTCCGCACATGAACACCTGGGCGTCGGCGGGCACCTCGATGTCGGAGAGGTCCATGAAGCCGGAGCGCGCCGGGTGCAGGGTGGGCGCCTGCTCGGCCTGCTCCTCGTACCACATCTGGCACCGGGCGTCCGACATGGCGAGCACCTGCCGGCGCAGGCTGTCGTACAGGGCGTGATGGTCGTGCGACTTGTCGGCGTGGAAGAGCCGCACCATGCGGTCGGGCTGGCGCCGGGACAGATCCTCCATGATGGCCGCGATCGGGGTGATCCCGATGCCTGCCGAGACCAGCACCAGCGGGGCGTCTGACTCGTCGAGGACCAGGTCGCCGGCCGGCTGGGAGACGTCCAGGATCGATCCGGGACGGGCGTTGGCGTGCAGCCAGCCCGACACCTGGCCGTCCGGTGCGCCGTCGACGCCGTGCACCCGCTTGATGGTGACCCGCAACGAGTCGCCGCGCGGGCCGGAGGAGATGGTGTACTGCCGCGGCTGCCGTTCGCCGCTGGGCAGGTCGACGGCGATCGCCACGTACTGACCGGTGCGGTGCGACGGCACCTCGCCGCGCACCGGAGCGAGCAGCAGCGAGAAGACGTCCTCGGATTCCTCGAACCGCTCCACCACCCGGTACTGCCGCCACGGGTGCGCCGGGTCGGTGCCGGCCAGCGCGTACAGCTTGGCCTCCTCGGCGATCAGTGAGCAGCCGAACAGCCAGTACACCTCGTCCCAGGCGGCGGCGACCTCGGGCGTGATCGCGTCGCCCAGCACGGTCTTGACGGCCTTCAGCAGGTGGTGGCCGACGATGGTGTACTCCGGCGCCTTGATGCCGAGCGAGACGTGCTTGTGCGCGATCCGCTGCATCACCGGGGTGAAGTCGGGGGCGTCCGGGTCGATCAGTTGGACGGCGAACGCGACCACCGAGGCGGCCAGGGCCTGGGGCTGCTCGCCGATGGCCTGGTTCGCCTTGTTGAACACCCGCAACAGTTCCGGGTGGGCGGCGAACATGTCCGGGTAGAACACCCGGGTGATCTGCTCGGCGTGCTGGGCTACCACCCCCGCCGTCGCCGCGACGATCTGCTCCGATTCCGGGGTGAGCCGCATCCGGTTCCTCCTTGTCCTGCCCGCTCCCAGGCGCGCTGTCGATGACGACCACTGCCGGCTTGCCCCCGATGGCGAGCGGCGATCCGTCGCCGGCGCGGGATGCGGTCGGCGAGCGGGCGGTCTTCTGGAGAAGGGTGGCACAGCCGGGCCGGTTTGTCCGGGAGATTCGGAGAAATCACCCTCCGACTGCTGTGCGGACGGGGATCGTCCCGCTCCGGCTTCGGCAGGCTCCGGCTCGGTTCAGGCCTTGGGCTTGGGTGCGCCGAACATGATCTCGTCCCAGCTCGGGACGCTGGCCCGCTTGCGCTTGATCGGCCGGGACGGTTCGTTCGCCGCCTCGTCCACCAGGCTGGGCTGTTCCGGTTCGGCGGGGGAGGGACGGACCTTGCCCGGACGCGGCGTCCGGGCCGGCTCGGCCTCGGCGGGCTGCTCGTCCGAGCCGGTGACCGCAGCCTCGGTGAGCTGGTCGGACGCCTCGGTGGGCTGCTCGGGCGCTTCGGCGGGCTGGTCGGACACGGCGTCCGCCGCCGGCTGCTCGGGGGCGATGTCGTCGGCGGGCTCGTCGGGCCGGGGCGACTCCGGCTCCGGCAGGACGTCGGCGGCAACCTCGGCCGGCTCCTCGATCGGGGCGGCAGCCTCCGGCTCGTGCGCCGGGGCCTCGGGGGTCTGCCCGGCGTCCGTGGGCTCCTCCGCGGTGTCCTCGGGCTCGGTCGCCTCGATCTCGGCCGCGTCGGATTCGGTCTGTTCCTCGGCGAACGCAACCGGTTCCGGTTCGGGTGCCTCGTCCTCGGGGACGATCTCGGTTTCGGTGACGATCCGCTCGGTCGGCTCGCCGATCTCCTCGAACTCGATCTCCACCTCGACGACGTCGACCACCTCGGGGCCGTCGTCCAGCACCGGCGCCGCCGCCTGCTCGGGACGGGGCCGGACCAGGCCGGCGTAGATCTGCACCGAGTCCTCGTCGAAGCTGGACAGCATGTCGTACAGCACGTCCATGTTCGACCGGTCGCCCGGGACGATGTCGTAGACGCCGTCGACCTCGGCGAGATCGCCCTCGGCGAAGGCGTCCTCGTTGTCCGGGGTGCCGTCGTCCTCGAGCGGGCCGCCGTCGACAGGGGAGCCGTCGTCGAGCGGGGCATCGTCGTCCTCGACATCGGGAGTGACGGCGAACTGCGGCTGGATGGCGCGGACGATGGCGAGCTCGTCGTTGAGGTCGAGGGTGGACTCCTGGTCGGAATCGCCACCGCGGCCCTGGCGTCCGGAATGCTCCCCGGTCAGCCAGCGGGCGTCGTCGTTGGCGGCGGTGCAGAACCGCCCGGTCTGGTCGTAGCTGAAGTCCGCCTGGTGCTGGGTGCCGTCCGCCTGGTAGGTGAGCCGGACCGTCCAGCGCCGATTCTCGGTGCGCCAGGCGTCCCACTCGACGTCGTCGATGTCGATGCCCTGGGAGAGCAGCCGGTCCGACACCACGCTGCGCAGGCTGCGGTGCGCGACGGCGTCACCGGCGCGGCGGACCGGGTTGGTCTGCGCCAGGCCGGCGATGTGGTCGCGCTCGGCGATCACCGGCGCGGCGAACGGCTCGATCTTCGCGATCGGGACACCGGCGGCCTGTGCGACCGCCTCGACCGACTCCCCGGCCCTGATCCGGGCCTGGATGTCGCGCGGCCGCAGTGCACTTTCCATGTCGATCTCCAGTTGTCCCATGCGTGCTCGGTCGTTGCGCAGCGCTGCCCGGAGCCGTTCGTCGGCGGGAATCTCCACCTGCTCGCCGCCTTCGATGACGACGATCAGGTTGCTCCCGTCCGGGCTCAGCCCGAGTGGGCGGGCAGTGCGCATCGCTCGATCGCTCTCCTGTGTTCGTGCTATGCGTAACCTACCGGGTCGGACGCCGGACGGGTCGCCGGGCGCCCCGGCGGGCGGCGTCCCGTGGCTGAGACATGTCACGGCGGACCCGCAATGTTTGGACCCGTGTGATATGTATGCCTGCGACACATTGAGGAACCGAGTGATACCGCTGAGCGCGGCTGCCGTGGGCAGGCGTTCGGGATGGAGTTACGAAACATAATGGCAACCGACTACGACGCCCCCCGTAAGACTGACGAGGAGAGCGAAGACAGCATCGAGGAACTCAAGACCCGCCGGAACGACAAGAACTCCGGCAAGGTCGACGAGGACGAGGTCGAGGCTGCTGAGTCCTTCGAGCTGCCGGGCGCCGATCTCTCCCATGAGGAACTGACCGTCCGGGTGCTGCCGCGCCAGGCGGACGAGTTCACCTGCTACTCCTGCTTCCTGGTGAAGCACCGCAGTCAGATCGCCGTGACCCGCAACGGGCACTCCTACTGCGTGGACTGCGCCGACTGAGTACATACCGGTGCACGACCGGGCGCGCGGCGAGATCCTCCGGATCCGCCGCGTCCCTGGTTCGTGGGCACCGGCCGGGCCGAAGCGCCGTTCGTGCGCTGCGCTCGGACGGCCGGTGGCTCACAGGTGGAAGTTCACCCGCGAGTGCGTGGGTGCCGGGCTTCCCATCGTCTTCTCCCAGTGGCTGGCCGCGAACCGGTTGGTGAGCAGCTGAGCCACCCCGATCCCGACCCCGCCGGCCAAGGCCCAGATCAACGCCTCGCGCAGCGGGGTGGCCGGGTCGTTCGGGTCCGGCGGCTCGTCGCCGGTGGCCATCTTCCACGCGCCGCGGACCGCCTTCTGGGCGAGCATCGCGCTGAGCGTGCCGACGGCGCCGGCGTAGAGATTCCAGAGCAATCGCTGAGACAGGTTCATCGCTGATTCCTTCGTCGGATCGACCGGCCATTCCCGGCCGAGTCTAGGCGCCGCTCAGGGGTTGCCGACACACCCCTGGGGTGGGCGCCGCCTCCACCTCGCGCTCGCCTAACTATTTGGGGCTCGCTGAACTCAGCGAGCCCCAAGTAGTTAGGCGAGCGCGAGGGCGGGACGTGGTGGATTCGGGCGCCGTCGGTCCGGGACCGCTCGCCGGGTCGTTCGGGCGGGCCGGCCGGCGCGCGGGGCGCTAGGTTGGTCGGGTGACCAGCTCCACACCGGCGTCCGGCTACTCGGAGAGACTCAGCGTCCCGGCTGCCTACTGGGGGATCGCGCTGTTCTTCGGCGGCACTTTCGTCACCGCTGTGTCGTTCATGCTGGGCGAGCTGATCTTCGTGCTGAGCACGCTGGCCACCGTCGGGGTGATCGCCTGGACGCTGCTCGCCTGGGGTTCGCTGCGGATCAGGGTGGACGCGGCCGGAGTCCGGGTCGGGCACAGCCTGCTGGAGTGGCCCTACGTCGGGACGGTGGCGGTCGCCGACCGGGCGCTGCGGGGCCGGGTGCTGGCCCGTGAGGACGCCTTCCTGGCGCTGCGGCCCTACGCCGCCGGCACCGTGCTGATCGGCGTGAGCGACCAGGCCGATCCGCATCTGTGCTGGCTGGTCTCCACCCGCAACCCGGACGCCCTGGCACAGGCGATCGAGGACAACCGCCCTTCGGGCGTCGCCGAACCGCCGCAGGCGTCCCGACTAGACTCCGGCGGGTGACCTCACCCGAGACCGTCCAGGTGCTGATCCAGCGGCTGGACGACGGAGTTCCGGTGCCGCGCTACGCCCACCCCGGCGACGCCGGCGCCGACCTGGCGACCGCCGAGGACGTCACGATCGGGCCCGGCGAACGGGCGCTGGTCGGAACCGGGATCGCCATCGCCTTGCCGGCCGGTTGGGTGTGCCTGGTGCATCCGCGGTCGGGCCTGGCCGCGCGGCACGGGCTGACCATCGTGAACGCGCCCGGCACCGTCGATGCCGGCTATCGCGGCGAGATCAAGGTGTGCCTGCTGAACACCGACACCAGCACCGCCGTCGAGTTGCGCCGGGGAGACCTGATCGCGCAACTCGTGCTGCAACGGGTCGGGCAGGGGAGTTTCGTGGAGGTGTCCGAATTGCCGCCCAGTGACCGGGGTGCAGGCGGACACGGATCCACCGGAGGAATCAAGAGCTGGCTGGACGCCGCAGTACCCATGAAGGAGCAGTCGTGATCTTTCGCCGCAAAGCCAAGGCCGAGCCGGTCGACGAACCCGACGAGGAGGTCACCGACACCGAGGCCGCCGACGGCGAAGCCGAGCCGGACGCCGTCGCGTCCGACGACGCCGAGATCGACGACGCCGAGATCGAGGCCGAGGGCGAGCTCGATCCGGACGAGTTGCCCGCCGAATTGTCCGACGACGAGGAGCTTCCCGAGGAGCCCGAATTCGACCCGGACACCGACTGGCGATTCGACGGTCCGTTCGACCACGACGAGGTCGATCTGGCAGCCGACGAGGTGGAACGGCTCGACCTGGGTTCGCTGATCCTGACCCCGTGGGAGGGGATGGGCCTGCAGTTGCAGGTCAACGAGGCGACGCAGCAGGTGGTGGCCGCGCTGGCCTTCTGGGAGCAGTCGGGCCTGGAGCTCGCGCTGCTGGCGGCACCGACCAGCGGTGGCCTGGCCGAGGAGTTGCGCGAGGATCTCACCGAAGAGGCACAGCAGGCCGGCGGCAGCGCCAGCACGGTGGTCGGGCCGTTCGGTCCGGAACTGCGCCGGGTGCTGCCGGCCGAGGGGCCGTCCGGTGAGCAGCTGTTCCAGGTCAGCCGCACCTGGTTCGCCGAGGGCCCGCGCTGGCTGCTGCGCGGCACCCTGCTCGGCGAGGCCGGCCTGACCGAGGACGACGAGGGCGCCGCCGCGCCGTTCGTGGAGTTCTTCCGCAACGTGGTGGTGCGCCGCGGGGACGGTCCGATGGTTCCCGGCGAAGTGATCGGGATGACCATGCCGACGGTGCCGCAGGGCTGACCCGTGGCCGGCAACCCGATCAGTCGCGCCCTGCGATGGCTGGGCCGGTCGAGCGAGGAGCTCGACTCCGAGCAGGCCGTCCGGGTCGCGCACGGATCGGGCGCTCAGACGATCGGCGACTGCGCCGATCGCCAGCTGGCCACGCTGCGCGGACGGGTCGCCGTGCTCACCCTGCGGCCGCGCAGCGGGACGCCCTGGCTGGAGGCCGAACTGGACGACGGCTCGGGCAGCATCACGCTGATCTGGATGGGCCGCCGGGAGATCCCCGGGGTGGTCGCCGGGCGCGAACTCAAGGTGACCGGCCGGGTGTCCTGGGTGGACGGCCGACGCCGGATGTACAACCCGCACTACGAGTTGCTCTGAGCAGCCCGGTCGGGTAGCCCGGGCACGCTCGACACCCACAAGGCCCTGTCTAACTATCTGTGCCCTCCCACATGCGGGAGGGCACAGATAGTTAGGCAGGGGGATACCGGGTATGTCGCTGGTGAGCCGGTATCGGGTGCGTCAGCTCTGTCCGGACGGGCCGAGGTTTCAGCCGCGGACGTCGACCAGGGCCGCCGTGCCGCGCGGGCTCAGGTAGTGCGCCAACTCGGCCTCGTTGGCGGGATCGACCACGAACAGCAACTCGTCGGACGCCTCCACGGCGCCGTCGCGCTCCGGGGCACGGGCGGTGCCGTCCCGGATGATCGCCACCAGGACGGCGTCCCCGGGCAGGGCCAGGTCGGCCACCCGGACGCCCACCCGCGGGCTGGTCTCCGGCAACGTCATCTCGACCAGGTTGGTCTGCCCGCCGCGGAAGCTGAACAGCCGGACCAGGTCGCCTACCGTCACCGCCTCCTCGACCAGGGCGCACATCAGCCGCGGGGTGGAGACCGCCACGTCCACCCCCCACAAGTCGTCGAACATCCACTCGTTGCTCGGGTGGTTCACCCGGGCCACCGTCCGCGGCACGCCGAACTCGGTCTTGGCCAGCAGCGAGTGCACCAGATTGGCCTTGTCGTCGCCGGTCGCCGCGATCGCCACGTCGCAGGTCTCCAGCTCGGCCTCCTCCAGCGAGGCCAGCTCGCAGGCGTCCGCGAGCAGCCACTCCGCCTCCGGGACGCTGGCGGTCTTGATCGCCTCCGGAGCCCGGTCGATCAGCAGGATCTGGTGTCCGTTCGCGATCAGCTCCCGGGCGATGGAACGCCCGACATTGCCGGCGCCGGCAATCACCACACGCATGTCCGCCCCTCTCAGTGCTTGGCGGGCGGGGCGCCGAACAACTGCTCGACACCGGCCTCGCGGTCGTTGTGCACGGCGACGTAGAGCAGGTCGCCGTCCTGGAAAATGGTCGACTCGGCGGGGATCTGGCCCACCCCGAACCGGGTCAGGAACGGAATCTGGCAGTGCGCCGCCGCCGACATCGCGCCGATCGTGGTGCCCACCCAGCCCGGATCGACATGCATCTCCGACAGCCGGACGGTGCCGGACGGGTCGCGCCACTGCGGTTCGGCGCCCTCCGGCAACAGCCTGCGGAGCACCTGGTCGGACGCCCAGCGCACGGTCGCCACCGACGGGATGCCGAGCCGCTCGTAGACCTCGGCGCGTCCCTCGTCGTAGATCCGGGCGACCACGTTGTGCACCCCGAACGTCTCGCGCACCACCCGGGCGGCGAGGATGTTGGAGTTGTCGCCGCTGGAGACCGCGGCGAAGCCGTCCGCGCGTTCGATGCCGGCCTTCACCAGCACGGTGCGGTCGAAGCCGACGCCCTTGACCGTCTTGCCCTGGAAGGTCGGGCCCAGCCGGCGGAAGGCGTCCTGGACGGCGTCGATCACCGCCACCGAATGGCCGCGGCGTTCCAGGCTGCGGGCCAGTGAGGATCCCACCCGGCCGCAACCCATGATCACGATGTGCACGACCCGTGCCTCCTGCCTAGTGGACGACCGATTGGCCCGCCGATCAGTATACGGAGGTTGCTCTACGACCGGCGCCGGGCAACGCAGCGACGATGGACCTCAGGGCACCCCGTCACCACCCTCGAGGAGGCTGGTGACGAGACGGCGGGTAGACCACCGGTCGGATGCGGGGGATCGCCGCGTGCAACCCGGGTCGTAGCGGCTTATAGTCATCGGACGTGAGCATCACCGGTGCCGTGAAGCGGCTGCTGGTCGGGCGAAAGCTGGCCAGCGGGCAACTCGGCGAGACCCTTTTGCCGAAGCGGATCGCATTGCCGGTCTTCGCCTCGGACGCGTTGAGCTCGGTGGCGTACGCGCCGGACGAGATCCTGCTGACCCTGTCCATGGCCGGGGTCGTCGGCTTCAGCTACTCCTGGCCGATCGCCGTCGCGGTCGCCTTCGTGATGCTGATCGTGGTGTTGTCCTACCGGCAGAACGTGCACGCCTACCCGTCCGGCGGCGGCGACTACGAGGTGGCCACGGTCAACTTCGGTCCCAACGCCGGCCTGACGGTGGCCAGCGCGCTGCTGGTCGACTACGTGCTGACCGTCGCGGTCTCCACCTCGTCCGGGGTGCAGAACGCCAAGGCGCTGCTGCCCTGGATCGAGGGGCACGAGGGCCTGGTCGCCGCCGCGCTGATCCTGCTGCTGATGAGCATCAACCTGCGCGGGGTGCGGGAATCCGGCACCGTGTTCGCGATCCCCACCTACGGCTTCATGATCGCCGTGCTCGGGATGACCGGCTGGGGGCTGTACCGGATCTTCGCCAACGGCGAGAAGCTGGAGGCGCCGACCGCGCACCTGGACGTGGTGGGCTCGGCGACCTACGACCCGTTCGTCGGCTTCGCGATGGTGGCGCTGCTGGCCCGGGCCTTCTCGTCCGGCTGTGCGGCGCTGACCGGCATCGAGGCGATCAGCAACGGCGTCCCGGCCTTCCGCGAGCCGAAGAGCCACAACGCCGCCACCACGCTGGCGCTGCTCGCCTCGGTCGCGGTGTCGATGCTGGGCGGCATCATCCTGCTGGCCAACCTGACCGGGCTGAAACTGGTCGATCCGGACGGGCACAGCCACTTCATGCTGAACGGCCAGATGGTCGAGGCCAACGTCGGCACGGCGATGGGGCAGTTGGCGTCCACCGTCTTCGACAATTTCGCGCCCGGGCTGTACTTCGTGATCATCGTCACCTTCGTGATCCTGTTCCTGGCCGCGAACACCGCCTTCAACGGCTTCCCAGTGCTGGGCTCGATCCTGGCCAAGGACGGCTTCCTGCCCAAGGCGCTCTACACCCGCGGCGATCGGCTGGCGTACAGCAACGGCATCCTGCTGCTGGCGGCGGCGGCGATCGGCCTGGTGCTGGCCTTCAACGCCTCGGTGACGGCGCTGATCAACCTGTACGTGGTCGGCGTCTTCGTGTCGTTCACGGTCAGCCAGGCCGGCATGCTGCGGCATTGGACGCGGCACCTGCGGACCGAGACCGATCCGCGGCTGCGCCGGCAGATGCAGCGCTCGCGGGTGGTCAACGCGATCGGGCTGAGCTGCACCGGCGTGGTGCTGTGCATCGTGCTGGCGGTGAAATTCCTGCTCGGCGCCTGGATCGCGATCCTGGCGATGGCGGTGCTGTTCGTGCTGATGCGGGCGATCAACACCCACTACCGCAAGGTGGAGGCCGAGATCGCGGTGGAGCCCGGCCAGGACAATGTGCTGCCCAGCCGGGTCCGGGCGGTGATCGTGGTGAGCGGGATCAACAAGCCTACGGTGCGGGCGGTGAACTTCGCCAAGGCGTCCCGGCCCAGTTCGATCGAGGCGGTCACCGTGTCCGTCGATCCGGAGGAGACCCGGGTGCTGCTGGACGCCTGGTACGCCGAGGACCTGGGCGTGCCGCTACGGGTGATCGACTCGCCCTACCGGGAGGTCACCTCGCCGGTGCTGTCGTTCGTCAAGGGCGTCCGTTCGGACAACCCCCGCGACGTGGTCTGCGTCTACATCCCCGAATACGTGGTGGGGCACTGGTGGGAGCAGGTGCTGCACAACCAGACCGCGCTGATCCTCAAGGCGCGACTGAACTTCATGGCCGGGGTGATGGTCACCTCGGTGCCCTACCTGCTGGCGTCCTCGCGGTTCGCGATCGACCGGGCCCGGCGGGACAACCCGGCGGCGTGGCGGCGTCCCGGCACCGGGGCGGTGCATTCCGGTCAGCACGTCAGTTCGGAGTGATCGGAGTGCGATGCAGCCCGGCGAGCTGATCGGACCGCTCGAGGTCGGTCCGGTGGCGCACGGCGGTCACTGCGTGGCGCGTGCGGACGGCATGGTCGTCTTCGTCCGGCACGCCCTGCCCGGCGAATTGGTCCGGGCCCGAGTGCGGGACGTCACCCGCCGCTTCGCCCGCGCCGACGCGGTGGAGATCGTCCGGGCGTCCGAGGATCGGGTGGAGCCGCCCTGCCCGGTGGCAGGCGACTGCGGCGGTTGCGACTTCCAGCACGTCGCGCCGGAGTTCCAGGCCGAGCTGAAGCGCCGGGTGCTGGCCGAACAGCTGCAGCGGCTGGCCGGGATCGCCTGGGACGGTGTGGTCGAGCAGGTGCCGCCGCTGCTCGGCTCACGGTGCCGGATGCGGTTCGTGGCCGGCGCGGACGGACGGTTGGGGCTGCGGGCGCACCGCTCGCACGAGGTGGTGCCGCTGCCGTCCGAGGGCTGCCGCTTGGCTCACCCCGCTATGCCCCAGCAGGTTCGTGAAACAGCGACCGATTCGACGGCGCCGGCGCCTGGTGAGCGAGCGGGCCGGCAGAATCGGTCGCTGTTCGACGAGCCGGTCGAGTACCTGGGGGTGGTGAGCGCCGAGGGCGGACGGTTGGTCGTGGCGGGTTCGGCCGCGTCCCGGGGCGTGCTGACCCAACGGGTCGGGGCGCGCACCTTCACGGTGGGCGTCGACGGCTTCTGGCAGTCGCACACCTCGGCGCCGGAGGTGCTCACCGCCGCGGTGCTGGACGGGCTGCGTCCCCAGGCCGGTGAGCGGGCCTTCGACCTGTACTGCGGGGTCGGCGTGTTCGCCGGAGCCCTGGTGGACGCCGGCTGCCGGGTCTGGGGCGTGGAGGGCAACAAGGCGGCGATCGAACTGGCCAAGGGCAACGTGCCGCAGGCCCGGTTCCAGGCCGGAGCGGTGGAGCGGACGCTGTCCCGGCTGCCCGGACGCGCCGACCTGGTCGTCCTGGATCCGCCGCGCACCGGCGCCGGACAGGCGGTGATGGCGGCACTGGCCCGGCTGCGTCCGCGGGCGGTGGCCTACGTGGCGTGCGACCCGGCGGCACTGGCCCGCGACCTCGGCTTCGCCGCCGAGCACGGCTATCGGGCCTCCTCGATCCGGGCGTTCGACCTGTTCGGGATGACCCACCACCTGGAGGCGGTGGCGATCCTCGTGCCCGAGGCCCTAGTCGGCGAGCAGAGAGAAGACCACGGTGTCACGCCTGCCGTTCTTGAATGCCAGATGCGATCGGAGGAGTCCTTCGCGGTGAAACCCGCATCGTTGGGCGACCCGTTGTGAGGCGGTGTTGTCAGGACCGCAGGTCAGTTCGATGCGCTTCAGGCCGAGTTCGGCAAAGGCCCATCCGCTGAGAAGCTTCACTGACCTGGTAACCAGGCCACGACCGCGACCGCGGGGGCCGAGCCAGTAGCCGATCGAGGCGCGCTGGTGCAGGTGGCGGTCGATGTCATTCAGCGATATGCCGCCCATAGCGACCTCCGGCTGGCCTGCCTCGACGATCGCGAGATCGATCAGTTCACCACGCAACCGGCGGCGCTCTTGCTGGTCGATGCGTGCCATAACGCCTGCTTCGGATCTCGGCGCCCAATCCGAGAACCGCTCGAAGACCGGATCGACGAACGCCTGCAGTACGGACGGGGCGTCGGCTGGCTGCCAGGCTCGAAGGACGACGACGCCGTCGCTCAACGCGGGACGCGGGATCGCGTCCGTGGCCGGCCCGGTCCCATCGACCATGGTGAGGCCTTTCTCATTCGAGCCGGATAGTCACGTTCGGGGCGGTCGATGCCGGCCGCCACTGCATTCTCACCTAATCAATGCTCTTGATGCAGCGCCAATGGATGCAGCCATTGCGGCAGGCAGTGGGTTGGTCACCGGTGGGACGGGCGGCGCACGGACGGCCGGCGCGATATCACCGGGCGATCCCGAGGCCACCTGTCGATTGGCGTGCCGGCGCACGGCGGACTTTCCGTGACGCGCGGAATCCGATCCGACCGGGGGCTGCCATGCCGGCAAGGATTCGCTTCTTCCAGGACGAGTTGACGATCGACGCCGGCCTGCCCACCACTCTGCAGGCCGTCGGCGGCGACACCCTGATGCTCGCCGGACGGCTGGTCACCCTGACCGGGCTGGTGTCCACCCCGCCTGGCACCACACGGCCCTGCCTAATCAGTTCTGCCCTCCCGTCGACGGGAGGGCAGAACTGATTAGGCAGGGCCTAGTCGGGCGAGCCAGCCGAGGTGTGCCCGACCGGGCGAGGGGAGCACCCGGAGCCGCTACTTGCCCCAGATCTTCTTGTACTCGTCCCGGTAGCCGTTCTGCGGATCCCAGTTGGTCGACTCACCGACGTTGGAGCCGTCGGTGATGTGCACCGGGGAGACGTAGCCGCTGGCCGGTTCCTTGGCGAACGAGCGGTTGAACTCGTCCACGATCTGCCAGCCCTGCTCGTTCAGCGGCTCGGGGACGGTGGCGGCCTGGAACTGCTTGGCCGCGATCCGCTGGAATGCCGCCTCCGAGCCGTCGCCGGCGCCGATGTTGTACGGTGCGCCGCCGCCCTGCTTGCCGGCCGCCCGCAGCGGGGTCGCCGCGTTGTCGAAGTACAGGTCGTTGATCGCCACCGAGTAGGTCCACTTGGCGCCCAGGCTGGTGACCAGCGTCGAGAACGCCTGCGGGGTCCGGGTGCCGGCGTCCGGGATCGGGATGTTCTGTTTGCTCAGCACCGACACGCTGTTGCACTCGGTGAGGCCCTGCTCGATCATCTGCGCCTTGCCCGCCGCGAACGGGATCGAGTCGTCGGTGAACACCACCACGCCGGCGGTGCCCTTCGACTTGGCGATGATGTACTGCGCGCTGATCTTGGAGACGTCCTCGACCTTGGTGGTCACGTTGGTGAACAGCTTGGGCGAGTCGGACGGGCCCGGGTCGGCCACCGCGTGCCAGCCGATCAGCGGAATGCCGGCGCTGTTGGCCCGGCTCACCTCGGCGCTGACCGTCTTGGGGTCGAAGCCGGAGAGCACGATGCCGTCCGGCTTCTGCGCGATGGCCTGGGCGATGGCGCCGCCGATGTCGGACTGGTTGCCGCCGCCGTCGAGGATCCGGACGTTCCAGCCGATCGCCGCACCGGCCTCCTGGACGCCCTTCGCGACGCCCGCGACACCCGGGTTGGTCATCGCCTGGGCGATGTAGATGATCGACTTGCTGCCGCTCGCCTTGGGGCCGGACGTCGGTCCGGTCCACGGCGCGGCCACGTCCAGCGCCTTGGTGACGGCGGCCTCGGACGCGGTCACCACCTCCGGGCAGGTGCCCTCGGTGCTGGCGGTGGGACCGCCGTCGGCCTTCATCTGCGAACCCCGCTCGCAGCCGCCGAAGGCGAGCAGCGCCCCGGTGGCGACGACGGCACCGACCTTGTGGGCCAGCGTCAGCTTCATGGTCTTCTCCTTCATGCCGCGTGCGGTCACTTCTCGGTGGTGGGGCCGGACGGTGGATCGGCCGGTTTGGCGGGGTCGGGGGCCGGATTGCCTCGTCCGGCGGCCCCGATCACCGCGGCACCGGCTTGCCGGCGGCGGGCCGAGACACCGGCCAGGCCGACGGCGGCCAGCAGGGTCAGGCCGTTGAACAGCGGGGTGACCCAGAACGCGGCACCCAGCTGCTGCAGGCCGGACAGGCCGATCGCCAGCACGGCGACCGCGACGATGGTGCCGAACGCGTTGGCCCGTCCGGGCTTGATCGTGGTGGAACCGAGCAGGGCGCCGACGAAGGCCGGCAGCAGGTAGTTCTGCCCGGCGCTCGGGTCGCCGATCTGCTGCTGGGCGGCGAGCAGGACTCCGGCGACGGCGGTGATGCTGCCGGACCCGACGAAGGCGAGGATGACCACCTGGCTGCGCTTGATGCCGACCAGGTCGGCGGCGCGCGGGTTGGCGCCGACCACGTAGAGGTAGCGGCCCAGCGGCAGGTGCTCGAACAGCAGCCAGAGCACGATCACCAGCACCACCACGTACCAGAAGGTCACCGGCAGCTTGATGAAGGTCGAGTTGGTCAGGTCGGTGAACCAGTCCGGCAGGCCGGCGTTGGTCGGCACGATCCGGGCGCCGCCGGTGATCCAGCCGGTCAACGCGTAGAGCACCGAGCCGGTGCCCAGCGTGGCGATGAACGAGTCGATGTGCGCGAACTCGACCAGGAAGCCGTTCACCAGGCCCACCACGACGCCGAACACGACCACGATCAGCGACACCAGGATCCAGTGCAACCCGGTGTTGACCAGCAGGTACATGGCCAGCACGTGGGACAGCCCGATGCCGTAGCCGATCGACAGGTCGAACCGGCCGGTGACGATCGGAATGGTCGCGGCCAGCGCGAGCAGCGCCGGGATCGACTGGTTGGTCAGGATCGCGCGCAGGTTGTCGAAGGTGGGGAAGGTGCCCGGCAGGATGATCGCGAACATCGCGAAGATCGCCACGGTGAGCACCAGCAGGCCCCAGTTCCCGACGAACGAGCCGCCCGCCTTGGCCTTCTTGGCGGGCGCAGCCGCGGCGGTCATGCCGCCGCTCCGGTCGCCACGGCCACCAGCGACGGCACGGTCAGGTCCTCGCGATCAATCTGTGCGACGATCTGCCCGTCGCGGAACACCAGTGCTCGATGGCACACGGCTGCTACCTCCTCAAAATCGGTGGAGACGAGTAGGACGGAGATCCCTCGTTCGAGTGCCTCGTCGAGAAGGGCGTAGATCTCGCGTTTGGCGCCCACGTCGACGCCTGCGGTGGGTTCTTCCAGGACCAGCACCCTGGCCTCGGTGGACAGCCAGCGTCCGATGATCACCTTCTGCTGGTTGCCGCCGGAGAGTCCCTCGACGGCCAAGCTGGCGTCCGGCGGTTTGACCCCGAACTGGACGACCAACTCGTCGGCCTTGGCCCGCTCCGGGGCGTGCGCCATGTAGCTCAGCCCGGTCTTGCCGTGCAGCGCCGGGTTGGGGAACAGGTTCTCGGTGACGCTGAGCGGCATCGCCAGCCCCTCGTCCGCGCGGTTGCTGGTGACGAACCCGACGCCCCGGCTGACCGCGGTGTACACGTCGCTGGGCACGAACGGCTCGCCGGCCAGGCTCAGGGTGCCGTCGTAGAGGGCGGCCGCGCCGGCGATGGTGCGGCCGATCTCCTCCTGACCGGCGCCGGCCAGCCCGACCATGCCGACCACTTCGCCGGCCCGGGCGGCCAGCGACACCGGGCCGACCCGGTCGCCGACCACGTCGCGCAACTCGATCAGCACGTCGTTGCGGCCGCGGTTGGTGGGCGGTGGCGGCGGGATCGGCTTGCTGCCGATGATCAGCTCGATCACCTCGGACGGGTTGGTCTGGGCGACCTCCAGGTCGGCCACCACGAGGCCGTCGCGCATGATGGTGGCCCGGTCGCAGATCTCGAAGACCTCGTCCAGCCGGTGCGAGACGTAGACCAGGCCGAGGCCGTCGGCGCGCAGCCGGCGCAGCACCTCGAACAGCCGGTGGGTCTCGTTCACCGGCAGGCTCGCGGTCGGCTCGTCGAGCACCAGCACCCGGGCGTCCACCACCAGGGCGCGGCCGATGGCCAGCATCGATTTCTCGGTGCGGGACAGGTCGGCCACCCGGGCCCGGGGGTCGATGTCGGCACCGACCAGCTCCAGGGCGCGTTCCGCGCGGCGTCGGGACGCCGTCCAGTCGATCAGCTTGCCCAGGTGTCGCGGATAGCCGGTTCCCAGGGCGATGTTCTCGGTCACTGTCAGGCCGTCCACCAGGCCGAGATCCTGGTGGATGAAGGCCACCGTGTCGGCCGGCGGGGCGCCGCCTTCCAGCGGCTGGCCGCAGACGGTGATCTCGCCGGCGTCCTTGCTGTAGACACCGGCCAGGATCTTGATCAAAGTGGACTTGCCGGCGCCGTTGTGGCCCAGCAGTGCCAGCGTCGAGCCGGCCCTGATCTGGACGTCGACGCCGCCCAGCGCCTGGGTGGCACCGAACCGCTTCGACAGTCCGCGAATATCGACCAGCACCTCACCGGGTCGGCCGGGGGTCGCGCTCGATGCACTCGTGCTCACGTGATTCCTCCGTGGTCGTCATTGACAGGGACAGAATCATGGACGCCGTCCAGGATTGCAAGCACATCTGCGGATCTGTCGCCCTCTGTGGCGTTCTTTGGCTCAGCATCTTGACCGGCGTCCCGTATTGTGTACGATCGCCGCCATGTCGATCGGGGTGCGCCAACGGCTGACCGAAGCCGGCGAACGGCACCCTCAGGCGCCCGACCGGCCGCTCGTCCGCCCACGGCCGACGCGGTCGAGCGAGGGCGGCGGCACGGTGTGGGACGATGACCCTGCCCACCCCGGCCCTCGTCGCGGGTGGGATGCGATGCGGCGTCCGCGGCCACGCGGGCAGCAGGAGGTGGGCGATGTCTTCGACCGGGCAGTCTCCGGTCCCGGCGATCGAACGCGCCGCCGCGATTCTGGACGCCCTGGCCGACAGCCAGGGAGTGGCGGTCTCGGCCAGCGACCTGGCCCGGCGGCTGGGCCGTCCGAAGAGTTCGACGGCCAGCCTGTGCGCGGCGCTGGAGGGCGTGGGCCTGATCGAACGCCGCGAGTCGGGCTATCAGCTGGGCCGCAAGCTGGCCGAACTGGGCGGCCGCTACCTGTCCACCCTGGACGAGGTCTCGGAGTTCTACCAGTCCTGCCGGCGTTCGCCGATCCTCAGCCGGGAGACCGCGCGAGCCGCGATCCTGGACGGCACCGAGGTGCTCTACCTGGCCCGCTACGACGGTGTGCAGCCGCTGCGGCTGACCTCGCACATCGGCGACCGCTTCCCGGCGTCCTGCACGGCGACCGGCAAGGTGCTGCTGGCCAATCTCGACCCGGCCGTGCTGGCCGACCGGTACAGCCGGGTGAGCACGTTGCCGGCGCTGACGCCGCGGTCGCTGACCAGCGTCCCGGAGTTGATGGCCGAACTGGATACCATTCGCGAGCAGGGCTGGGCGATCGACGACGAGGAGACCACCATCGGGGTGACCTGCCTGTCGGTCGCGGTCGGTCCGCCGCAGCAGCCGGCCCGGTTCGCGGTCAGCGTCACCTTCCTGTCCTCTCGGCTGGACCAGGACCTGCATCTGGACGACCTGATCGGCGAGTTGCGTGCTCTCGCCGACCGGATGGCTTCACCCCTGACACCCCGGTAGGCGCCGCCCGGGGTGCGCAGATCGATCCGCGGCGCAGCTCACGAAGGAGTCGCCGATGAGGCCGTCCAACACCCCGCTGTCGGTTGCCGAGTTCCAGGACCTGTTCGACCGGCTGTCGCGCTGGGGTCGCTACGAGAATCCCGATCGCGGGGCCTGGAACCTGGTCGGTCCCGAGCAGGCCAAACGCGGTGCCGGCGCGATCCGTTCCGGCCGGGTGGTCGGCATGGCGCTGCCCTGGAACACCGTCGCCGAGGTCGACAACCCGAAGCCGGCGCTGCACTTCATGAGCGACCTGGGCGATGTCGAGCCCGGCCAGCCGACCTGCAACAAGGACTTCATCGGCATCGACTACCACGGCAAGTCGTGCAGCCACCTGGACGCCCTGGCGCACATCGCCTGGCAGGGCCAGCTGTTCAACGGCAACAGCTCTGCCGAGGTGGTCGGGGCCGGCGGCGCCAGCTTCGGCACCGTCGGCGCGCTCGGGCCGATCGTCACCCGCGGCGTCCTGCTCGACCTGCCCGCGGTGCGCGGGGTGGACTGGCTGGAGCCGGGGGAGGCGCTGCACGCCGAGGATCTGCAGGCCGCCGAGGACTTCGCCGGCGTCCGGATCGAGCCGGGGGACGCCGTCCTGCTGCGCTGCGGGCAGTTCGCCCGCCGCCGGGCGCTGGGGCCCTGGGACTCGGGTGAGGCCAGCGCCGGCATCCACGCCGACGCCGCGCCCTGGCTGCACGAACGCGACATCGCGGTGCTGGGCGCGGACGGCGACAGCGACGTCCGGCCCTCGCCGGTGCCGGGGGTGCATTCGCCGATCCATGTGCTGTCGCTGACCTGCATGGGGGTGCCGCTGCTGGACAACCTCGACCTGGAGGCGCTGTCCCAGGCCTGCCGCGAGGAGGGCCAGTACGCCTTCCAGCTGACCCTGGCGCCGCTGAACATCCCGATGGGCACCGGCTGCCCGCTGAACCCGGTGGCAGTGCTGTGAGCGACGGTGCCGCGAGCGGCTTCCGGGTCGGCATCAGCCGCGACTTCCTGGACCAGGCCGGGCGCAACGTCTGGGGCGACATCGGGCTGGACCGGCTGGACCGGGAAGGGGTGGAGTACCGCTACCTGGACGAGGACGTCGACGAGCTGCGGCCGTCCGACATCGCCGGCTTCGACGCGGTGCTGTTCGCGCGTCCGGCGGTGACCGCGGCCACCTTCGCCGGGCCGGGGCCGCACCCGAAGCTGCTGGCCCGGTTCGGGGTCGGCTACGACACCGTCGACCTGGACGCCTGCAGTGCCCACGGTGTGCTGGTCACCATCACCCCGGACGGTGCCCGCCGGGCGGTCGCCACCGCGGCGCTGACGATGATCCTGGCCGGCCTGCACCACGTGGTGGTCAAGGACCGGATCGTCCGCTCCGGCGACTGGGCGCCGCGCACCCGGTTCATGGGACGCGGTTTGACCGGCAAGACCGTCGGCTTCATCGGCCTGGGCAACACCGCGACCGACCTGCTCACCCTGCTGGAGCCGTTCCGCTGCCGGGTCGTGGCCAGTTCGCCCGGCATCGACCCGGATTGGGCGCGGGAGCACGGCGTCACCATGACCGATGCCGCCGGGGTGTTCGAGGCGTCCGACGTGATCGTGATCATGGCCGCGCTGAACGCCCAGACCCATCACCTGGTGAACGCCGACCTGCTGGCCCGGGTGCGTCCCGGAGCCCTGCTGGTGAACGTGGCCCGCGGACCGATCGTGGACGAGGCGGCGCTGGTCGAGGCGCTCCGCTCCGGCAACCTCGGCGGGGCGGCCCTGGACGTCTTCGAGACCGAGCCGCTGGCGTCCGACAGCCCGCTGATCGGCATGGACAACGTGGTGCTGGCGCCGCACTGCCTGGCCTGGACCGACGAGATGTCCCTCGGCAACGGCGGCAGCGCCGTCCAGGCCATCCTCGACGTCCGCGACGGCCGGACGCCGAAGTACGTGGTGAAGCCGCGCTGAGCAACCACCGGGGACGGTTCTCAACGGTTGGGGACGGTTCTCAACGGTCGGTTTTCGTCGGGTTGGGGACGGTTCTGCTGGCCGAGAACCGTCCCCAATGGTCGGTTTTCAACCGTGGAGAACCGTCCCCGGTGGGCGAGAACCGTCCCCAACCGACGAGAACCGTCCCCAATGGGCGATTTCCAACCGCCGAGAACCGTCCCCGGGCGATCGGGGTTGTACGGCGTCGGGGCGTCCAGCACTACGCTGTTCATCGACACTCTCGCCTAGTGATATTATCTCGACATCGAGATATCTCCCGGACGGTGACCACAGGAGGCACGCATGAGCATCAACAGTTTCGACGCCAGGACCACCCTCGAGGTCGCCGGGAAGACGTACGAGATCTTCGCGCTGGACGCCGTGGAGGGTTCCGACACCCTGCCGTTCAGCCTCAAGGTGCTGCTGGAGAACCTGCTGCGCACCGAGGACGGCGCCAACATCACCGCGGACGACATCCGCGCGCTGGGTGCCTGGGTGCCGTCCGAGGACCCGAACCGGGAGATCCAGTTCACCCCCGCCCGGGTGATCATGCAGGACTTCACCGGCGTCCCCTGCGTGGTCGACCTGGCCACCATGCGCGAGGCCATCGCCGAGCTGGGCGGTGACGCCAACAAGGTGAACCCGCTGTCACCGGCCGAGATGGTGATCGACCACTCCGTGGTGGCCGACCTGTTCGGCACCCCGGACGCCTTCGCCCGCAACGTCGAGCTCGAGTACCAGCGCAACCGTGAGCGCTACCAGTTCCTGCGCTGGGGCCAGGGCGCCTTCGACGACTTCGTGGTCGTCCCGCCCGGCACCGGCATCGTGCACCAGGTCAACATCGAGCACCTGGCCCGGGTGATCTTCCCCCGCGTCGTCGACGGCGTGCTGCAGGCCTACCCCGACACCTGCGTCGGCACCGACAGCCACACCACCATGGTGAACGGCCTCGGCGTGGTCGGCTGGGGCGTCGGCGGCATCGAGGCCGAGGCGGCCATGCTGGGCCAGCCGGTGTCGATGCTGATCCCGCGGGTGGTCGGCTTCAAGCTGTCCGGCAAGCTGCCCGAGGGGGCCACCGCCACCGACCTGGTGCTGACCATCACCGAGATGCTCCGCGAGCACAAGGTGGTCGGCAAATTCGTCGAGTTCTACGGCCCCGGCGTCTCCGAGGTGCCGCTGGCCAACCGGGCCACCATCGGCAACATGAGCCCCGAGTACGGCTCCACCATCGCGATCTTCCCGATCGACGCCAAGACCACCGACTACCTGCGGCTGACCGGACGCTCCGAGGAGCAGATCGCGCTGGTCGAGGCCTACGCCAAGCGGCAGGGCCTGTGGCACGCCGACGAGGCCGAGCCGCGCTACTCGGAGTACCTGGAGCTCGACCTGGGCACCATCGTCCCCTCGATCGCCGGGCCGAAGCGTCCGCAGGACCGGATCATCCTGGCCGAGGCGCAGCACGCCTTCGAGCAGTCGGTCGCCGCCTACACCGACGACGCCCACAAGCAGGTGCACGTCACCCTCGCCGACGGCGCCGACTTCGACCTGCCCACCGGTGCGGTCACCATCGCGGCGATCACCTCCTGCACCAACACGTCCAACCCGAGCGTGATGATCGGCGCCGGCCTGCTGGCCAAGAAGGCGGTCGAGAGGGGGCTGACCCGCAAGCCGTGGGTGAAGACCTCGCTGGCGCCGGGCTCCAAGGTGGTCACCGACTACTACGCCCGCTCCGGCCTGGACACCTACCTCGCCAAGCTCGACTTCGACCTGGTCGGCTACGGCTGCACCACCTGCATCGGCAACTCCGGCCCGCTGATCCCCGAGGTCTCCCAGGCGGTCAACTCCGCCGACCTGGCGGTCACCTCGGTGCTGTCCGGCAACCGCAACTTCGAGGGCCGGATCAACCCGGACGTGAAGATGAACTACCTGGCCAGCCCGCCGTTGGTGGTGGCCTACGCGCTGGCCGGACGGATGGACATCGACCTGCTCAACGAGCCGCTGGGCGAGGGCTCGGACGGCCAACCGGTCTACTTGCGGGACATCTGGCCCTCCACCGAAGAGGTCGAACAGGTGGTGAACAGCTCCATCTCCTCGGACATGTTCTCCAGCCGCTACGCCGACGTGTTCGCCGGCGACGACACCTGGCGCTCGCTGCCCACCCCGACCGGCGAGGTCTTCGAGTGGGACGCCGACTCCACCTACGTGCGCAAGCCCCCGTACTTCGAGGACATGCCGGCGCAGCCGAAGCCGGTCACCGACGTGGCCGGCGCCCGGGTGCTGCTCAAGCTGGGCGACTCGGTGACCACCGACCACATCTCGCCGGCCGGTTCGATCAAGGCCGACAGCCCGGCCGGCAAGTACCTCACCGAGCACGGCGTGGCCCGCAAGGACTTCAACTCCTACGGCTCCCGGCGCGGCAACCACGAGGTGATGATCCGCGGCACCTTCGCCAACATCCGGCTGCGCAACCAGCTGGCGCCGGGCACCGAGGGCGGCTTCACCCGTGACTTCACCCAGCCGGACGCCCCGGTCAGCACCGTCTACGACGCGGCCCAGAACTACGCCGCCGCCGGTGTTCCGCTGGTGGTGCTGTCCGGCAAGGAGTACGGCTCCGGCTCGTCCCGCGACTGGGCGGCCAAGGGCACCGCGCTGCTGGGCGTCAAGGTGGTCATCGCCGAGAGCTACGAGCGGATCCACCGCTCCAACCTGATCGGGATGGGCGTGCTGCCGCTGCAGTACCCGGAGGGCGAGACCGCCGAGTCGCTGGGCCTGACCGGCGAGGAGACCTTCACCTTCACCGGCATCGAGGAGCTCAACCAGGGCAGCACGCCGAAGACGGTGCACGTCAAGGCCGACGACAAGGAGTTCGACGCCGTGGTCCGGATCGACACCCCGGGCGAGGCCGACTACTACCGCAACGGCGGCATCATGCAGTACGTGCTGCGCAGCCTGCTGCGGTCCTGACTTGGCCAAACGGCTCGACAAGGCGGAGCGCGCCCGCAGGGAACGCGCCATCGCGGCACGCTCCGCGACGGTCGGCAAGCCGCGTCCGAAGTCGCCGCGACCCAAGGCCGAGGCGCCGCCCGCGAAGCCGGAGGTGCGGCGTCCGAGAGCGACCGGACGGACCCGGGCTTCGCGCAGCGGCATCGGGTCTGAGCTGGCCGAGCGGATCGCCTGGTCGATGCTGGCCGCCTTGGCGGCGCTGGTCGGCGCCGGCATCGCGCTGGCGCTCGGTGGGGCGATCGTGCCCTCGCTGTGCCCGAACGACGACGGCACCTGCTCGTTCGGCTGGATGGTGCTGATCGGCATGACCGGCTACGCGCTGGCGTTGCTGCCGGCCTGCGCCATCGGCGGCCTCGGCATCTGGTTCTGGGTCGCCTACCTGGCCGGCTACGCGCCGCTGATCATGGTGTCCGCGGCGGGGGAGTGGTGGTGGTGGACGGCCCTGGTGTTGCTGCCCGCGGCCGCCGCGGTGGCCAGCGCTCCGCTGGGACGGCAGTCGCTGCCGGGTCCGCAGCGGGGCGGATTGCTCGGCTTGGCGGTGATGGGTCTCGCAGCCGTCGTCTGGTGGTACGGCTGAGCAGTTGCCGCGACGCGTTCTATTCGCCTCACGGGCACTCTCGGTTCCACTCGCGGTCGGTTCTCGGTTCCACTCGTGGTCGGCTGTCGGTTCCACTCGTGGTCGGTTCTCGGTTCCACTCGTGGTCGGTTCTCGGTTCCACTCGCGGTCGGCGATCTCGACATCGCTCTCCGAAGGCGGGATGCCTCGGCGATTTCGCGTCTTGACTTGAAATCGGACGGCTTTCCCTCCATCCGACAGCGATCTCGACATCGCCGCGGCCGGCTTCCGTCCCGGTGGCTCGTCGAACCCCTGAGATCGGGCGTGACGTCGGTCGTCCGGGCGGCTAGCGTTGTCGGAACAATTCAAAGCTCGGGAGCTCGCACCAGATGGCGGGCTGAGAGGGCGGAGTGCCGATCCTGGCGATCGCGGGTCCGCCGACCGACCGAACCTGTCCGGGTAATGCCGGCGTAGGGAGGTTTTTCGTCCATGACGACGTCCGATCAGATCATCGCGCCCACCGCGTCCCGAGCCGTCGAGGCGCCGGTGGTGCTCACCGACGCGCCGCCGCGTCCGCTGCGGTTCCTCGACCAATTCGCGATGTGGGCCAACCTGGGGATCAGCCTGTTCGGTCCCTTGACCGGGGCGCTGATCGCCGCCACGACCGGCTCGATGTGGACGGCGATCGCGGCCATCGTGCTCGGCTGCGGCATCGGTGCGGCACTGCTCGGCACGGCCGCGGTCTTCGGCGCAACCACCGGCGTGCCGGCCATGGTGGCGCTGCGCGGGCTGCTCGGACGCCGGGCCTCGGTGGTGCCTACGCTGCTCAACATCGGCCAGAACATCGGCTGGGCCACCATGGAGATCATCGTCATCTCGACCGCGGCGACCGCGATCGTCGGGGACGCCTGGCGCTGGCCGTTCGTCGTCCTCGCCGGGGCGGTGGCGACGGTGATGGCGGTGCGACCGCTCGGCAGTGTGCGGATGCTGCGCACGGTGATGGTGTGGCTGGTGCTGATCGCGTCGGTGGTGCTGTTCGTCCAGGTGTTGCTGCAGCCCGCCGGCGAGATCCCGCAGGACGCCGTGCTCGGCTTCTGGCCGGCCGTCGACCTGGCCGTCGCCGGGGTGGTGTCGTTCGCGCCGCTGGCCGCCGACTACAGCCGGCACTCTCGCACCAAGCGGGCGGCCTTCTGGGGCTCGGCGCTGGGCTACGGACTCGCCGCCGTCGCCTACTACACGCTCGGCGTGTTGGCGGTGGCGCACCTCGGCGCCACCGACGTCCTGGGCGCGTTGATCGCGCTGCCGGCGGGCGGGATCGCGCTCAGCATCCTGCTGGTCGACGAGGTGGACGAGGCCTTCGCCAACGTCTACTCGACCACCATGTCGATCCAGAACATCGCCCCGAACCTGGACCGTCGGGTGGTCGCGGTCGCGGTGGGTGTGCTCGCCACCTTGCTGGCCGGACTGCTCGACTTCGGCCAGTACCAGTCCTTCCTGTTCCTGATCGGTTCGGTGTTCGTCCCGCTGTTCGCCGTAGCCGCAGTCGATTTCCTGATGGTGAGCAAGCAGCGCTGGGACGTCAGTGCCGGCTCTCGGCTGCGCTGGGCGCCGGTGCTGGCCTGGGCCGGCGGCTTCGGCATCTACCAGCTGATCAACCCGGGGTCGGTGCCCGTCTGGTCGCAGTTCTGGACCGAGGTCGCCGCCGCGATCGGCTTCGTCGCGCCCTCCTGGCTCGGCTCGTCGGTGGCCGCCATCGGGGTCTCCGGGGTGCTTATGCTGGTGCTGGGACGGCGCCGCTAGGGCCGGGGCCCTAGGTCAAGTCGCTACTGCCAGGTTTTGGTGGTTATCCGGGTGGTGTCGGCGCTCTACCAGCGTTCGGACCGCTTTCTGGTGGATACGAATACCCCCTGGGGGTAGCTCATACCCACCAGAAAGTGGTTCGAGTTCGAATCGTCCTGCTCCTCGGGCGCGATAACCACCAGAATCCGGTTCGCTGCGGATCGGCGACCGAGCACGACGGTGGGCGTGTCCACCCCCGTCCTGCCGCGGACGGCGGAGGGCGCGGCGCCGGGTCGGCGTTACGTTGATCCGGTGCGCAATCCCACCCTGACCCGGCAGATCCTGGGGCTGGCTGTCCCGGCGTTCTTCGCGCTGGTGGCGGAGCCGCTGTTCCTGCTGGTGGATTCCGCGATCGTCGGGCACCTGGGGACGCCGCAGCTGGCCGGGCTGGGGGTGGCCGGGTCGGTGCTCGGCACTGCGGCGGGTGTGTTCGTCTTCCTCGCCTACGGCACCACCGCCACCGTCTCTCGGGCACTGGGCGCCGGCGCCGCCGAGCAGGTGGTATCCGCCGGGGCGGACGGCACCGTGCTGGCCGGCATCCTCGGCGTCCTCACCGGCGTCGGTGTCGGCTTCGGGGCGGAGCCGTTGTGCGCGGTGCTCGGCGCCGGTGGTGAGGTGTTGCAGCACGCCACCACCTACCTGCGGATCTCGGCCCTCGGGCTGCCGGCCATGCTGGTGATGATGGCGATCACCGGGGCGCTGCGCGGCGTCCAGGACACCCGCACCCCGCTGGTGGTCTCGGTCGTCGGGTTCACCCTCAATGCGCTGCTCAACGTCGGCCTGGTCTACGGCCTCGGCTGGGGTATCGCCGGGTCCGCCTGGGGAACCGTGGTGTCTCAGTACGCGATGGCATCGGCCCTGGTCGCGGTCTGGTTCCTGCGGCTGCGGGCGTCCGGCATGGCGCTGCGATTGCATCCGGCCGGCGTGCTGGCCGCCGCCGTCAGCGGCGTCCCGCTGATTGTCCGGACGCTGTCGCTGCGGGCGATCCTGCTGCTCACCACCTGGGTGGCGGCGGTGCTCGGCGAGGTGCCGCTGGCCGCCCACCAGGTGGCGTTCACGGTCTGGACCATGCTCTCCTTCGCGCTGGACGCCCTGGCCATCGCCGGCCAGGCGCTCACCGGCAAGGGCCTGGGCGCGGCGGACGTCGCGGGCGTCCGGGCGGCGACCGCCACCATGGTGCGGTGGGGGATCGTCGGCGGGGCCGTGGTGGGCCTGGCGGTGGCGCTGTCCGGCCCGCTGCTGGCGCCGTTGTTCTCCGCCGACCCGGCGGTGCGTGCGGCCGTGGTCGCCGCCCTGATCGTGGTCGGCATCGGGCAGCCGGTCTCGGGCTACGTCTTCGTCCTGGACGGGGTGCTGATCGGCGCCGGCGATGCGCGCTGGCTGGCCGGCGGGATGGCGCTGGTGCTGCTCGGCTACCTGCCGGTGGTCGGGCTGCTGCGGTTGAACGCGGACGCCCTGGCCGCCCAGGGGCCGGTGCTGGCGACCGTGGCGCTCTGGCTCGGGTTCACCGCCTTCATGCTGATCCGTTCGGCGATGCTGCGCTGGCGGGAGCGCGGGGACGCCTGGCTGGTCACCGGCCTGAACTGATCCGGCCGAGCTCTGGACGGCGCGCGTCGCACACTCTAGAATAGAACATATGTTCGATCATGAGGAGGGGCGATGGCAGCCCGAACGGAACACCCCTGGCCGAGGGTCGAGCCTCCGGAGCCGATCGGCTACGCCCCGCCCGGCTGGCCGGATCGGGTGCGTCCCCCCGGGGCGCCCGACTGGGAACTCACCGCCGCCGAGTTCCTGCTGGACTGCTGTCCGGCCGACTATCGACGGTACCGGCTGCTGCGCCGGCACCCGGTGGTGCTGGCCAGGTTCGCGGCGGTCTTCGTCGAAGCGCAGGAGCGGGCCAGTCGGGAAGGGCTGGCCGGGGTGCGGGTCAGCCTCGCCGACCGGGTCGCTCCCGAGGTGGTCGCCGGCGCGGTCGAGGTGTGGTCCAGTCAGCAGGCCGCGCTGGCGCGGCTGCGCCGCGAGGTGGCGATGGTCGAAGAGGCGCTGCGAGGCAGGCGGTTCGTCCCCAAGTTGTGAGGCCGGGCGATCGTGCCGTGCCGAAAGGTGGCTTCGGGGCGACAGCTGGGCTCAGGGCATGTTGCGGAAGTCGGGTTCGATCGGTGAGCGGGGTGTCCGCGCCCGGTCCGGCAAGGCCGAGGAGGGCGTCATGCCCGGGTCGTATGGCAACTGACGAGAACGCGGCCGGTCGGGATGCGGAACCCCGTGAGCCGGACCGGACTTCCTTAACCGGCCCTAGGGCGCCGCACCGGCGTCCGGCAAGCTCTCGGACGTAGACTGCTCGCCATGCCGTTGCTCCACCGGATCACCTGCCCCGCCGACCTCCGCGAGCTCACCCCCACGGAGCTGGAGAGTCTGGCGGAGGAGATCCGGTCCTTCCTGGTCGCCCGGGTGTCGCGCACCGGCGGGCATCTGGGCCCGAACCTGGGTGCGGTGGAACTGACCATCGCGCTGCACCGGGTCTTCGACTCGCCGCGCGACCCGATCATCTTCGACACCGGTCACCAGAGCTACGTGCACAAGATCCTCACCGGACGGCAGGACCGCTTCGACACCCTGCGCCAGCCCGGCGGCCTGTCCGGCTACCCGAGCCGGGCCGAGTCCGAGCATGACTGGGTGGAGAGCTCGCACGCCTCGGTGTCGCTGTCCTGGGCGGAGGGGCTGGCCAAGGGTTTCGCGCTGCGCGAGGAGGAGCGCACCGTGGTCGCCGTGGTGGGCGACGGCGCGCTGACCGGCGGGATGACCTGGGAGGCGCTGAACAACCTGGCCGTCCAGCCCGAACTGCGACTGGTGATCGTGGTGAACGACAACGGCCGCTCCTACAACCCGACGATCGGCGGCCTGGCCGCCCGGCTGCGCGGGATCGGGCAGCAGCTGTCGGTGATCCGCACCGACCGGCGCTACGAGCGCACCCTGGCCGCGATCAAGCGCTGGGTGAACCGGACGCCGGTGGTGGGCGGGCCCACCTACGGCCTGATGCACGGCTTCAAGGCCGGGGTGAAGGACGTGCTGGCGCCCCAGGGCATGTACTCCGACCTGGGCATCAAATACCTGGGGCCGATCGACGGCCATGACCTGGACGCGCTGGAGCACGCCCTGGAACAGGCCCGGCGGTTCAGCGGCGGCCCGGTGCTGGTGCATTGCATCACTGAGAAGGGACGCGGCTTCCCCGCCGCCGAGGCGAACGAAGAGGACCGGTTCCACGCCGTCGGCCCGATCGACGAGGTGACCGGGGCGCCGCTGGCCAGCAGCACCCCCCGCACCTGGACGGAGGCCTTCGGCGATCACCTGGCCCGGATCGGCGCCACCGACGACTCGGTGGTGGCGATCACCGCCGCCATGCTGCACCCGACCGGACTGACCCGGTTCGCCCGGCACTTCCCGCACCGCACCTTCGATGTCGGCATCGCCGAACAGCACGCGGTCACCTCGGCGGCCGGCCTGGCCCGGGCCGGGCTGCACCCGGTGGTGGCGCTGTACGCCACCTTCCTGAACCGGGCCTTCGACCAGGTGCTGATGGACGTCGCGCTGCACGGCGAGGGGGTCACCTTCGTCCTCGACCGCGCCGGCATCACCGGAGCCGACGGACCCAGCCATCACGGCATGTGGGACCTGTCCCTGATGGGCCTGGTGCCCGGGCTGCACCTGGCCGCCCCGCGCGACGAGCGGCGGCTGCAGGAGGCCCTGGAAACGGCGATCGGCATCGACGACGCGCCCAGCGTGATCCGGTTCTCCAAGGATCCGCTGCCGGCGCCGCTGCCCGCCGTCCGTACCGAGGGCAGCCTCGACGTGCTGTTCGAGCAGGGCGATCCGCGGGTGCTGGTGGTCGGCTGGGGACAGTTCGCCGGCGTCGCGGTCGAGGTCGGCCAGCGGCTGGCCCAGCACGGCATCGGGGCTCAGGTCGTCGATCCGGTCTGGGCGCTGCCGGTCTCCGCCGACCTGATCGCGCTGGCCGGCGCGCACGACCTGGTGGTCACCATCGAGGACGGCGGCCTGGCCGGCGGTCTGGGCTCCCGGTTGGCGCAGGAATGCCGGCTGGCCGGGGTCTCCGCCAACGTCCGGGAGTTCGGCATCCCGCAGCAGTTCATCGACCAGGGCACCCGCTCCGGCATCCTGGCCGACCTCGGGCTCACCGCGCAGCAGATCGCCCGGTTCGCCACCGAGGCCGTGCTGGCCGGCGAGGGCGAGATCGCGGGACACCCGGCGTCCGACCGTCCGGCCTGACATCCGGCGCGCGGACGCCATCGGTGCCCACTTTGACCGTCGGTGACCACTGTCGGGCTATAGCGCGAAAGTGGTCACGGATCGGGTCATCGGCTACCGATCTCGTCAGCCGATCGGACGCCGGGCCGGCGCCACCGCGATCGCCAGGCAGCCGACCACCGCGGTGAGGAACAGCGGGGTGCCGAGCAGATAGTCGCCGCTGTCGGCGAAGACGGTGACGTCGAGGGTGTCGCCGCTGCTCCGGGTCAGGGTGACGAAGGCGGCCGAGGTGACGCCCAGCAGGGCACTGGCGCAGAACAGCAGCACCCGGGCCGGAACCGGCCAGCGTCGCGTCCCTTCGTGGGTGATGTCACCCTCGGTGAGGATCCGCCAGATCAGGCCGAACAGCACCGCGCCGATGCCGCTGAAGCCGAGCAGGGCGCTGATCGGGTCGTCCAGGATGGCCCGGTGCGGGTAGATCAGGCAGAGCAGGATCCCGGACGCCAAGGCGGCCATCCGGATCGCGGTGAGCCGGCGTCCGATCAGTTGCACCGCCGCGGCCAGCAGCAGCGCGATCAGCAGCAGCCCGGACATCTGCGGCACGGTATTGCTCGCCCAGTCCTCGAACCCTCGGTTGCGGAGCAGCTGGAACAGGCTCAGCACGCTCAGTGAGCTCAGGAACATCGCCGCCCAGGGTCGGCCGCGCCGGGCCAGCGGGACGGTGATGCAGAGCCCGATCAGGCAGACCAGCAACCGGGTGGCGATCATCGTCAGATCGGAGCCGGTGACACTCAGAAAGGCGTCCGTGCTGGTGAACAGCCACTGCGCCCCGGTCACCCGGGCCACCTCGCGCAGAATGGAGGCGGCCGGCTGGAACAGCAGCACGGCGATCGTACCCAGGGCGACCAGGTAGTTCACCGGGGTGGAGTCCTCGTCCAGATCCGACCAGGCCGGTGCTCGCCCAGCGGCCGCCATCACGATCAGGTGCAGGGCCGCGATCGCCGCCAGGGCCAGCGCCGAGCCGATCCAGCCGGGCGCCGCGTTCTCCGGGTCGCCGAAGGACCGCACCAGCTCCGCCACCGCCCCGCACAACAACAGCAGCGCGGTGACCTGGAGCGGACGCCGGGGGAGTTCCCGGGTGACCGCCGCCACTCCCGCGAACGACGCGGTCACCGCGATCTGGGCCAGTGCCGCGCCGGCCACCAGCAGGGACGGGACGGCCAGGACGCTGAGCGTCTGCAGGGCGCCCTCGGCCGAGTAGCCGCGCCAGTCCATGTTCAGGCCCCGGGTGGCGGCGTTGCCGCGCAGCGGGACGAACAGCGTCCCGGCGAGCGCCACGGCGACGAACACGAACTCCCACCAGGCGAACTCGGACTGCCAGCGCACCACGGTCAGCACCACCAGCGCCAGCAGGCCGATCAACGGCCAGACCGCCAGCAGCGGGTCGGTCGCCCCGCCGATGGCGAAGTAGGCCATGATCACCGACACACTGGCCAGCGAGTACAGCTTCACCCACCAGGGCAGATGCAGCGCGGCGGTCTGCAGCAGCACCAGCGCCAGCAGGACGCCGGCGATGCACAGCCAGGCGCCGACGTCCGGAATGGTCCGGCCCAGCGGGGTCACGATCAGGGTCTCGGCGTTCCGCAGCGGTCCGGCGAACACCACGGCGAGGGCGAGCAGCGCGTACAGGGTCAGCGCGCTGATCATGATCGGACGCAGCCCGACCGGCCAGCCGGCGGTGCGCGGACGACCCTCCCGCACCGGCTGGACGATGGTCAGCCACACCACGTCCCGGACGACGTTGACGGCGGCGGTGAGCGTCCTCATCAGGTCTCCCGGCGGTAGGCGGACGGGCCGAAGAAGCAGAACAGCTCGCCGGCCCCGGCGACCAGGAAGGTGCCGGCGCCGAAGGACAGATCCTGCTCCTGGGTGACGTAGCGGGCCAGCTCGGTGCCGGCGCCGTCCAGCAGGTGCAGGGTGGTCCGGTCCGCGACCAGCAGCCGGTCGCCCTGCACCGCGACCTGCACCGCGTTCAGCGGGGCGCTCCAGGACCGGACGCCGTCGGCGGCCCGCAGCCCGATCAGCGAATCCGTCGTGCCCAGCGCCACCGTCGTTCCGAAGGCATGCATCGACCTCCGGCCGCCCGGTTGCTGGATCCGCCAGAGCTGCTCGCCGTCGGTGAGCCGGTAGCCGCGGAGGTAGTTGTCGCCGCGGCTGGCCACCACCGCGACCCCGTCGGCGACGGCGAACAGCTCCGGCGGATCGGTGCTGAACTCGTGCAGCGGGACGCCGTCCGGGCCGAGGGTGAGCAGGTTGCCGGCCTGATCGAGCACGGTCAGGGTGCCGCCGTCGGTGACCATCGGACGCCGGATCTCGGTCGGGGTCTGGGCCGTCCAGGCGATCGCGCCGGTCTCCGCCTGGTAGGCGGTGACGACACCGTCCAGGCCGGCCACCACGGCCAGCCCGGCGAACCGGGCGATCGGCACCGCGCTGGCGTCGCCCAGCGCGGCCTGCCAGAGGAACTCGCCCTGGTCGCCATAGGCGACCACCCGGCGCTGCGTGGTGACCGCCACGACGACCCGGCCGATCGCTTCGACCGAGGTGATCTGGCCGCCCGGGTGCGCGTTCCAGCGCGGCGCGGTCGCCGGATCCGACCAGCCGCGGGCGACCAGGTCACCGCCGGGGCTGTTCACGTAGACCACCACCGGCCCGGGCAGCAGCACTGGACGGACGGTGGCGTACAGCGCCAGTGGCGGCACCTTGAGGTCCTTGCGGACGAAATTCCACCCCCCGCTCAGGTCGGGTGGGGCGTACGGAAGCACCCGGCCCAGCGACTGCCAGCGGGGCGCCCGGGGCACCGCCGCGGCGGTCCGGCCGCTCTGTTCGGTGCCGACGATGCCCCGTCCCGGGCACCAGGTCTCGGACGTGCGGGCCGGGGTGGCGTCGTCGCCCACGGTGAGCTCGGTGCCGATCGCCACACAGCCGTCGTTCAGGGCACGCGCCGACATCGTCGCGGCGTAGGGCTTCCGGCCGGAGGCGGTGTTTCCGCTGCCCAGCGTGGCGGTGCCCGCGGCGGTCCAGCGCTGACCGTCCCGGACGCCGGCCGGCAGCACCGGCAGCCCCGGCTCGAAGGCCACGAAGTCGTTGTCCGAGACGTCCGCGCGCAGGTTCAGACCGGTCGGCTCGGCGGCCAGCAGCCGGCTGCGCCGGGCCCGCACCTTTCCGTCGGCGCCGGCGGTGAACTCCGCGATGCGCACCCAGCTCTTCGCGGTCAGCTCGTCGTAGTCGGTGCCGTAGCCGAACGCGACCGGGCCGCTCTGCCAGACCTGCGCGCCGAAGGTGCTGTAGTACTCGGCGACGGTGTCGGTGCCGTCGGAGTTCTGCAGCACGACCCGGTCGTCGGAGGCCGGCAGGTAGGACATCGCGGCCGAGGCGTCCCGGGCGGAGACCGGACGCCCCAGGTTCGCCGCGGCCACCACGATGCCCAGCACCACGGCCACCACCAGGGTCGTGGCCAGGACGGGCCGTGGTCGGCGGGGAGGCGGCGGGGTCTGTGGGCCGGCTGGGTACGGCGGGGGAGCGAGCGGCGGGGGCGCAGCCGGAGCGGCCTGCGGCCGGGTCGGACCGGCGGACCCGAACGCTCCGTGCGGCAGATGACCCGGGTCGGACATTCGCTCACTATAGGCAGCGGACCGGCCCCGGTCGGGTCATCCCGCCCGGCGTATCGCCGTTGCGACGGTGTGGACGCCGCTCAGCCGGCCAGCCGCTGCACGATCAGCGACACCAGCTGCTCCCGCTGCCAGGGCCGGACCAGCTCGGCGGCGAGCGCGGCGTCGACGGCCTCGGCGGTGAGCGGATCCGGCGGCTGCCAGAGCAGCCGGCGCAGGGCGTCCGGGCTGATCAGGTTCTCCACCGGCAACTCCAGCTGCTCGGCGCGTTCCACCACCGCGGGTCGGACGGCGTCCCAGCGGGCGGCGGCCTCGGGGTTGCGCGACTCCCAGGTGCGCGGCGGCGGCGGGCCGTCCGGGCTCAGTTGCCGGGCCGGCAGTTGGGCCCGGGTGAGCGCGGCCACCCGGTCGAGGGCGGCCAGCCAGCGGGCCCGGTAGCGGGACGGGAACCGCCAGGCGAACTCCGGCACGGCGGCCAGGTCGGACGGGCCGAGCCGCTTCACCTCGGCCGAATTGGCCCGGGCGGCCAGTGTGGTGATCGCCCGGTCGGGCAGCACCTTGCCCGGTGCCCGGTCCATCCCGGAGGCGAGCTGGTCGCGGACCTGCCACAGCTCCCGGACGACGGCCAGCGCCCGCGGCGTCCGGACGGCATGCAGCCCGGAGGTGCGGCGCCACGGATCGGTCCGGACCGGTGCCGCGACGGTGGCCCGGTCGACCAGGTGGGCGAACTCCTGCGCCGCCCATTCCTCCTTGCCGGCGGCCTGTAGCCGGACCTCCAGCCAGTCCCGCAGCTCGACCAGCTTCTCCACGTCGAGGGCGGCGTAGTTCAGCCATTCGTCGGGCAGCGGACGCCGTGACCAGTCCGCGGCGGAATGCTCCTTGCGCAGGGTGAGGCCGAACGCCTCCTCGATCAGGGTGCCCAGCGCGACCCGGGGCATGCCCAGCAGTCGGGCGGCCAGCTCGGTGTCGAACAGCCGGCGGGGCAGCAGCTTCACCTCGGCCAGGCAGGGCAGGTCCTGGGTGGCGGCGTGCAGCACCCATTCGGCGTCCGCCAATGCGTCGGCCAGTTCGGAGAAGTCGGCCGGATCGTCGCCGGACATGAACGGGATCGGGTCGAGCAGGACGGTGCCGGCGCCCTCGCGGCGCAGCTGGATCAGGTAGGCGCGCGCCGAATAGCGGAAGCCCTGGGCGCGTTCGGTGTCGATCGCGACCGGACCGCTGCCGGCGGCCAGGGCGGCGGTGGCGGCGGCGAGTCCTTCGGGGGTGCGGACGACCTCCGGCACCCCGTCGGCCGGCGCGTCCAGCGGCACCGTCTCGTTGGCGAGGACGGCGTCGTCCTCAGGCTGTTCGCTCACCGGCGCCGCCGTGCCGACATCACCACCACACCCTCGGGCAGCGGTGGCAGTCCGGCGGTGGTGCACAGTAGTTCCGACCAGCTCATCAGGTGGCGGGTGACGTCGTCGGCGGAGGCCACCAGCGGCGTCCAGGAGGCCCGGATCTCGATCTCGGCGCGCGGCGGATCGGCCTCCATGGCTCCGAACGCCCGCGACGACACCGCGGTCACGGTGCCGCTCGGTGCGGTGTAGTCGGCGCCGTAGCGGTCCAGTGCGTCGGTCAGCCACGACCAGCCGACCTCGGTGAGCAGCGGGTCGGCGACCATTTCGGCGTCCACTTCGGCGCGGGCGTAGGTGACGCAGCGGAAGTCGCCGTCCCAGGACGGGTTGCCGGCCGGATCGTGCAGCAGCACCAGCCGGCCGTTGCCCAGGTCTTCGCCGCCGGAGACCACTTCGGCGGCCACGGCGACGGCGTGCGGAGCGATCCGCTGCGGCGCTGGGATCTCCTCGATGACCAACTCGGGACGCCAGTGCATGGCTTGCAGCGCAGCCACCGCGTCGTCGAACAACCCGGGACCGCTCACCATGGTCTTTCGCGCACCTCCCACGGCACTGAATCTAGCCGCGGGGACTGCCCACGCCCGGGTGACTCGCCGGGCGGGGGCCACGATCACGCCGGCTGTTCGGGCTCCAGCGTCAGGCAGATCGAGTTGATGCAGTAGCGCTTGTCGGTCGGCGTGTCGTAGCCCTCGCCGGTGAACACATGGCCCAGGTGGGAGTCGCAGGTGGCGCAGCGCACCTCGGTGCGGACCCGCCACAGTGAGCGGTCTTCGATGTAGCGGACGCTGTCCAGCTCGGGGGCGAAGAACGATGGCCAGCCGCAGTGCGACTCGAATTTGGTGTCGCTGGTGAACAGCTTCGCGCCGCAGCCGCGGCAGCGGTAAGTGCCGGGCGTGGTGGTGTCGGTGTACTCGCCGGTGAACGGACGCTCGGTGCCGGCCTCGCGCAGCACGTGGTACTCCGCGGGGGAGAGCATGGCGCGCCACTGCTCCGGCGTCCGGAACTGCTTCGGATCGAGTTCCATGGCGGCTCCTTCGGATGATCGGCTGTCCAGCCTAGTGCTGCCGACTGCGCGCCCCCAGGAGAGGCCGTCCGCCGTGCGCGAAACTGCCCGTGGGTCTGTCCCTGCGCACCGTACTCGCGCACCGGATGTGTGGGGCGATCCGCAGGGTCTGTCCCCGCACCGAGTCCGGGTGCTGTCAGAACCGCCCACTAGCCTGTGCCCATGGCCAGTAGCCCCGCCGCGATCGTTGAAGCAGCCGGACGTGAGGTGCGCGTCACCAGCCCCGACCGGGTGGTCTACGCCGCCACCGAACGGACGCCGGAGATCAGCAAGCTGGCCGTGTGCGCGTACTACGCGCGGGTCGGCGACGCGCTGATGCGGTCGATGGGGGAGCGTCCGACGGCGATGGAACGCTGGCCGGACGGCTGGCGCGAAGGCATGCGGCTGGCCACCGGCCCGCAGGACCGGGACGCCGACGGCTTCTACCAGAAGCGGCTGCCGCGGGGCGTCCCGGACTACGTCCAGAGTGTTCGGATCACCTTCCCCAGCGGACGTCCCGCCGACGAGTTGTGCCCGTCCGAGCCGGCGGCGTTCGTCTGGGCGGCGCAGATGGGCACGCTCACCTTCCACCCCTGGCCGGTCCGGCGTCCGGACGTCGACCATCCCGACGAGCTGCGGCTCGACCTGGATCCGCAGCCGGGCACCGGCTTCGCCGACGCCCAGCGGGTGGCGGCCGTCGCCAAGGAGCTGCTGGAGGAGCTCGGGCTGCGCGGCTACCCGAAGACGTCCGGCAACCGCGGCATCCACATCTACCTGCGGATCCGGCCCGAGTACAGCTTCGAGGACGTCCGGCACGCCGCCATCGGCTTCGGTCGGGAGCTGGAGCGCCGCGACGCCGGCGTCACCACCGCGTGGTGGAAGGAGGAACGCGGCGAGCGGATCTTCATCGACTTCAACCAGAACAACCGCGACCGCACCATCGCCGGTGCCTGGAGCCTGCGGGCCCGGCCGGGCGCGCCGGTCAGCACCCCGATGACCTGGGCGCAGCTGGCCGAGGTGAAGGATCCGCGCGACTTCAACCTGATCACCGTCCCCGACTACCTGGCGCACGGCGATCCGTGGGCCGAGATGGACGCCGAGGTGTTCCCCCTCGAGCCGCTGCTGCATCTGTGGCGGACGCTGCCCGGCGGCGAGTTGAACTTCCCGCCCGACTATCCGAAGATGCCCGGCGAGCCGCCGCGGGTGCAGCCGTCCAAGAAGGTCGCGGCGCACTGGGACGCCGACGGCAACCGGGTCGAGAAGTAGCGACCCGGCTGCCGGATGGTTCGGCCCCGGCTGCCGGATGGTTCAGAGCGCCTTGGCGACCTCGGTGGAGGGCAGCGGGTGACTGAACATCGGGTAGTCGTAGCGGATCGCGTTGGCGTGCTCCTCCTCGGAGGTGGCTGCCACGCAGTCGGTCAGGGTGATCACCCGATACCCGTTCTCGTAGGCGCTGCGCATGGTGGACTCGACGCAGCAGTTGGTCAGGAAACCGCCCAGGATCACGGTGTCGATGCCCTTGCTGCGCAGGATGAAGTCCAGATTGGTGCTGGCGAAGGTGTCCAGCCCGCGCTTGCCCTCGATGAGGATGTCGCCCTCGGCCGGGGCCAGGTCGTCGACGATGGCGGCGCCCCAGCTGCCCTTCACGAAGGCGTTGCCGCCGACCACGCCGGCCAGGATGCCGTAGGGGTGCCGGGTCAGTTCGGCGTAGCCGGGTGCGAAGGTGATCGGCGCGTGCATGATCGTCACGCCGGCGGCCCGGGCGGCGTCCACGAAGGCCTTGGTGTTGGCCAGCATCGAGGTGGACTCCATCACGCCGGCCACCGCCTCGTGCAGCACCCCGCCCTCGCTGGTGAACTCGTTCTGGTACTCGATCAGCACCACGGCCGTGGTCGCCGGGTCGAGCTTCAGGGTGTCGTCGGACATCGTTCCTCCTCGTCGAGTTGATGAGCCTGCTGGGGCCAATCGAAGCACTGCCGGACGCCGTGCGCACCGTTTGCCGGCGATCGGCCGCACAATGGCTGCCATGCAGCTGCCCGTGATGCCGCCGGTGAAGCCGATGCTGGCCAAGTCCGTCCCGCAGATCCCCGCCGGGGAGCTGTGCTACGAGCCCAAATGGGACGGGTTCCGGTCGATCATCTTCCGGGACGGGGACGAGGTGGAGATCGGATCCCGCAACGAGCGTCCGATGACCCGGTACTTCCCCGAGGTGGTCGAGGCGGTGAAGGCGAATCTGCCGGAACGCTGCGTGATCGACGGCGAGATCGTGGTGGTGATCGGCGACCGGCTGGAGTTCGACGCGCTGCAGCAACGGATCCATCCGGCGGCCAGCCGGGTGAAGCTGCTCGCGGAGCAGACACCGGCCAGCTTCGTCGCTTTCGACCTGCTGGCGCTGGGCGACGAAGACTACACCGAGCGGCCGCTGCGGGAGCGGCGTGCCGCGCTGGAGCAGGCGCTGTCGACGGCGCGCCCGCCGATCCACCTGACCCCGGTCACCCACGATCCGGCGCTGGCCCAGGAGTGGTTCGCCCAGTTCGAGGGCGCCGGTCTGGACGGAGTGGTGGCCAAATCGCTGGACGGCGGCTATCAGCCCGACAAACGGACCATGTTCAAGATCAAACATCAGCGCACCGCCGATTGTGTGGTCGCCGGCTACCGGCTGCACGCCAGCGGCGACGACGCCGTCGGCTCGCTGCTGCTCGGCCTGTACAACGACGCCGGCGAACTGGCCTCCGTCGGTGTGATCGGGGCGTTCCCGCTGGCCCGTCGCCGCGAGTTGTTCGCCGAGCTGCAGCCGCTGGTGACCACCTTCGACGACCATCCGTGGGCCTGGGCCCGGCAGCAGGAGGGCGCCCGCACCCCGCGGAACTCGCAGTACAGCCGGTGGAACAACGGCAAGGACCTGTCCTTCGTGCCGCTGCGTCCCGAACTGGTCGTCGAGGTGCGCTACGAGCACATGGAGGGCGTCCGGTTCCGGCACACCGCCCAGTTCAACCGCTGGCGTCCCGACCGGGATCCGCGATCCTGCACCTACACCCAGCTGGAGGAGCCGGTGAAGTACGACCTGGCCGACATCCTGACCACCCCGGGGGCGTCCGAATAGCCGAGCCGCCGGTGATCGAGCATGCCGCGACTTCTGGCGGTATCCCGCGGTACGCGGCGGGACGCTGGCGACGGTTCTTTTCGTCCCACTGGTACTACCAGTGAGACGCTGGGGACGGTTCCTTTCGTCCCACTGGTGCTACGAATGGGACGAAAGGAACCGTCCCCTCCGTCCCACCACCATGCCGCGGGCCCAGCCAGGTGGGAGACCCGGGACGCTGGTGTGACGCCTGGCGGTGCGTCAGACTACGTGGATGGCAGCCAAGAAGAAGTCGAAGACCAGCGAGGGGACGCCGTCTCAGCCCACCGAGCCGCTCAGCAGGCTGCTTCGGCTGCCGTCCGGACCGGTCGACATGGCGGCGCTCGATCCGGCGGCGACGCACGGCTATCCGGGCGTTGGCAAGGACGACGCCCCGGCGCTGACCGAGGCGCTGGCGCCCGAGCTCTCCGACCTGCAGGAACGCCTCTACGCCAATGGTCGTTCCGAGCCGGAGCAGGCGCCGAGCGTGCTGGTGCTGCTGCAGGGCATGGACACCTCGGGCAAGGGTGGGGTGATCCGGCACGCCATGGGCATGGTCGATCCGCAGGGCATCCAGCTGACCTCGTTCAAGGCGCCCACCAAGGAGGAGCTCAGCCACCACTACCTGTGGCGGATCCGGCGGGCCTTGCCGCGCCCGGGGATGATCGGCATCTTCGACCGGTCGCAGTACGAGGACGTGCTGGTGGTGCGGGTCGATCAGCTGGTGCCGGTCAGTGAGTGGAGCGGCCGCTACGACGAGATCAACGCCTTCGAGCGCAAGGTCGTCGAATCGGGAACGACGGTGATCAAGTGCTTCCTGCACGTCTCGTTCGAGGAGCAGAAGCAGCGCCTGGCCGATCGGCTGGCGAGCCCGGAGAAGTACTGGAAGTACAACCCGAAGGACGTGGATGCCCGGGCCAAGTGGCCCGCCTACCAGCAGGCCTACGCGGACGCCCTGGAACGCTGCAACACCGAGCATGCACCGTGGTTCGTGATCCCGTCCGACCGCAAGTGGTACCGGAATTGGGCGGTCGCCCAACTGCTCCGCGAGCATCTGGTCGGGCTCGACATCGGCTGGCCGGAGGCGACCTTCGATGTCGCGGACGAGCAGACTCGGGTGGCTGAGTCCTGAACCGCGGGTCCGGAATCGCCCGGTAACGGACGCCCGGTAACCAGCCCAGCAAACCAGCGCTCGCCTAACTATTTGCCGCTCGCTGAACTCAGCGAGCGGCAAATAGTTAGGCGAGCGATTGATGCGGGCGGACGCCCTCCGGTGCGGTTGGTGCGGGTGCCTGGCTCAGGCGATGGTGAGGTGTCGGGCGGGCGCCTCGTCCTCGATCTCCTCGAAGCCGAAGTCGAGCAGGTCCATGGCGGCGAACGCGTAGCGGGCCAGGATCAGGTCCATCACCTCGTGCGCCGAGCCCAGCGGCTCGCTCACCGAGACGGCGCCACAGTGCTCGGCCAGTTCGGCCTGAGCGTGGAACAGCTCGGTTGCGGTCAGGAAGAACGAACCGACCGCGATGTGCCGGCGGCCCTGGGCGCGCAGCCCCTGGATCGCCTGGGACACGGAAGGGCCGGAGCCGTCCGCGACCGCGGTGAGGCAGGGCAGCCGATGGTGCGTCGACCATTGCCGGGCCCGGCGGGCCAGCAGAGCATTGCCCCGGACGTCGCCGCTACGGGCCGCGGACAGCACCAGGCCGTCCAATTCGAGGACGCGCTGGGCCGACAGCGAGGAACGCAGCCGCTGATCGAGGACGGTCAACAGGCTGACCTCGGGGCCGACCGGACGCGACACGCTCACCCGCAGATCGGGGAACAGGCTGCGCAGCTTCACCGACTGGCCGATCACCCGTTCGTCGGCATCGATCGCGTGGGTGAGTTGGAGCGGCACCAACACCACCTCGGTGATGCCCTGCTTGATCAGCTGCGACACCACCTGCGTGGTCGAGGGGGAGCAATGTTCGAGGAAGGCGCAGTGCACCGAGAGCCCGGGACGCATGCCCTGGAGACCCTGTCTCAAGGAGTGCGCGACTTGGGCCACTCGGGCATCGGTGCTGCCCATTCCCACCATCACCAAGGCTGGAGCGGTCATGATGTGCCTCTCTTGCTCACATGTCCTGCGGCTCCATTGCCGGCGCTTTTTCGTAGCACCAACATCTCTCGGAGCTTGTACCAGATGCAAATCGGTTGCTCAACATGTGAGACATCAATCCCAAATCCCGGGAATCGGGCCGATCGAAGGGCCTCGGGGGCGCGACTTCGCTGAGTACACCCTGAGAATCTCACTGTGTGGACGGGGTGGTCAACCGGGACCGCGGCGCTCGGCCCTGCTCAGCGGTCACGGCCGAGCGGGATCGGTCGAGCGGGGTCGGCGCAGCGGTCAGGGTCGAGCGGGATCGACCAGCGGGATCGGCCCAGCGGATCGGCCGGACCGGGGATGGGGACGCCGGCGGCCGCCGGGCGAGCAGCGAACTCGCCCGACGGCCGGCAGGATGGCTACTTCTTCGGGAAGGCCGGTTGGGTGCTCACCTCCCAGATCGCCGGGCTGGCGGCCAGCGCGTCGGTCAGTGTCGCGAACGGCTTCTGCAGCGGCTTACGTCCGGTGACCGTGCGCACCGCGAACTGGGCGACCTTCTGCTGCATGTAGGCCATGTTCTCGGCGCCCTGCATCACCTCGGAGTGCGGACCCCGCACGTAGACGATCTCCTTGTGGCCCGGTCGAGCCCGGAGGTAGGCGTCGAAGGCGCCGGCGGTCTGTCCGTTCTCGTCCCAGATCCCCTTGCCGAAGAACACCGCCGGCCAGGAGCCGATGTTGCCCAGCGGTTCGGAGGTGGGGCGCCACCAGAAGTGGTTGATCTCGGCATTGGCCCCCACCAGGGCCAGATCGGTCTGTTCGATGTACGGATGGCCCCACAGATTGGCCAGCAGGATCGCGCCCTTGATGTTCTTGTGGCCGACGGCCTTGTGGCAGGGCTTGCCGGGGGTGTCGTAGGAGCACCACCGGTTGAAGTTGGCGTTCATCGCGGTCTGGGTGGCGTAGCCGCCCTGGCTCGACCCGCCCAGCAGGATCGGCATCGTGTAGGCGCGGGAGCGACGTCCGAGGAGCGCGTCAGCGGCCTTCGCGCCGCTGAGGGTGCGCCCCGACGGGGTGGCGACCCGCAGGCCCTTGCCGGTGCCGATGGTGTCGATCGCCCGGAGCATGTCGAGGCCCTGGTTGAGGACGTTGTCGGCGGTCAGGCCGCCGGAGATGCCGTGACCCCGCTTGTCGAAGGTCAGCACGTCGAACCCGGCCTGGTTCAGGCTGTACAGGTACTGGCGCCAGCCTCGGCTGCCCCATTTCTCCGTGGTCGCGTTCGGGTACACCTGATCGACGAATTTGCCGTCGGCGTCCACCGCGTAGACGCCGTCGTCCGGGTGCTGGATGGCGGTGGTCTCGATCGTCCGTCCGCCCATGTAGATGACCAGAGCCCGGGTGCGCCGATGGCTGCCGGCCTTGGCCACGCCGCTGCCCTTCAAGTACCAGCCGCGCAGCTTGGTGGTCGGCCCGGCGCCTCGGTTGAGCTGGTCGTACAGGTCGGCGGGTGCGGACATCTCGAAGATGTAGGTGCGCGAATCGGCCTTGGCGATCGACTCCTTGTAGGGCGCTCGGCCGAAGAAGGACGGCCGGCGAATCGCCGTCAGGTCCACCTTCTCGGCCAGCGGGTCGATTGCGCCCTCTTTGCTCACCGTTCCGGTATTGCGGAACTGGGAGCCGACATAGGATTTCGCGGTCTCGACGGCGGCGCAGCTGCTCCCGGCCTTGCACGCGGCCAATGCCTCTTCCGCCTTGGCGAAGCTGAATTCCTTCACCCGATAGTCGCCCTGGTACCCCGCCGGCGCCGGCGAGAGCTGGGCGAACGGCAGGCAGACGCTGCCCAGCATCTCGTCCGGGACCAGCAGTCCGGGAAGCTCCTTATTGGACGGGAATCCCACCTTTCCGGTGCAATTCGTCGCGACGGCCACCGTCGGGTCGAGATAGCGGGCGCCCGCCATGGCGGCGGTCGGGGTCGGTGTCGTCTTCGACGGGTTGGCCGCGGTATCGCGGCCCACTGCCTGTCCGATGTCTGCGGACGCGAGGGTGGCCGCCATCGAGGCGACCGCCAGGGCCGTGAGCGTTCGACGGCCGATGGATAGCTTCATTGCTTTTCCTTCCCGGTGTGTCGGGGTCAGCCGGCCACCCGCTGAGCCGATGCGGGGACGGGGCGGGTTGCCGTGTGGGGACGTCGCGAAGCTAGGGGCGGCGTCGGCATGCTGGGAAGCGGTATCGCTCATGTCCCGCCATGCGGGTCGTTCGATGCCGGTCAGCGGTTCGCCCGGCGGCGGTGCGGGATGCGTCCAGGTCCGGGGGATCGTCGGTGGAAGGCTGTTGGGGACGCCGCACGTCCGGCCGCGCGTCGGTAGAGTCCGGCCATGAGCGCGACCTCGCGTCGTCCGGACGATCAGTTGCTGCAATCGGTCCGCAACGCACTGCGGATCCTCCGGATGCTCAAGACCCGGCCCACCGTGAAAGCCCCGGCGATCGGGGAGGAGTTGAATCTGGGCAGGTCGACGGTGCATCGCCTGCTGGCGACCCTGGAAAGCGAAGGATTCGTGCAGCGCGACCACCTCGGGAACGGCTACCGAGCGGGCCGCGAGCTCATCACGGTGGGCATCGCGGCGGTGGGGGACATCGACGTCCGAAAGAAGGCCCGGGAGCATATGGAGGCGCTCAGCGCGACCACCGGCGAGACCGTTCATATGTTCATTCCGGAAGGCTCGAACACCCGCATTATCGACGGCGTGGAGGGGAGTCGTCCGGTGCGTGTGGCCACCGCGATCGGTGCGTTGTATCCGGCGCATGCGACCGCCGGCGGCAAGGCGCTGCTGGCCGCCCTGCCGCCGGAGCAACTGGATTCGCTGTTCCCGCGCGGACTGCCGCGACTGACCTCGGCCACGACCGTCGACCGGGAGACACTGGCCGCCGAAATCGGCCGAATCCGAAAACAGGGCTACGCGGTCAATCGCGGCGAGTCCACCGACGAGGTGTGCGGAATCGCGGTCCCGATCCTGGACAAGACCCGCCGGGTGGTCGCCTCGCTGGCGTTGGCGATCCCGCAGAGCCGGATGGACGACGAGCGCACGCCCGGGCTGGCGCACGAACTGCGGTGCCGGGCGGACCGCATCGGCGAGACCCTGATCTAATGCCCCGGCCACCAACCTTCACCCGCTACGCGACGCCCGGATCGGCGCCTCGCCGCGTTCTCCTCGGTCACCAGGCGTCTTGTTATCAGGCCCTCGCCGGCCTGCGAGGCAGCCGACCGGACGCCGCTCGCCAGGCGTGATGACGCCAGCGGGCGGGGATCGCCGAGGCATCGCCGGCCGGCGCGGCGGTACACCCCAAGAAGAACCACAGGAGCCCGGCTCCATTGCAGGAACCGGGCTCTCACTAGGTGTTCTTCGCGGTGGGCGATACTGGGTTCGAACCAGTGACCTCTTCGGTGTGAACGAAGCGCGCTACCACTGCGCCAATCGCCCGCGGCTGACAACGATAGCGGATCCGGGCGGTGGTTCGCACGTCGAGCGCCGCAACCGTCCAGCAGGAGCCTCGGTTTGCCGACCGCGAGTCAAGGTTGTTAAGGTTGCATCCGCACCGGGGAGCCCGAGAGGGTCCGGAACGCACGCGGACGTGGCTCAGTTGGTAGAGCATCACCTTGCCAAGGTGAGGGTCGCGGGTTCGAATCCCGTCGTCCGCTCGGAGTTGGTCTCGTACCTGCCGAGGCCGGTTCTCACCGGTGGAGTGGCCGAGAGGCGAGGCAACGGACTGCAAATCCGTGTACACGGGTTCAAATCCCGTCTCCACCTCGGGCGGTTGGCGCAGTTGGTAGCGCGCTTCCCTGACACGGAAGAGGTCATCAGTTCAAGTCTGGTACCGCCCACCACGCAGGAACACCCGACATCGGCCGATGTCGGGTGTTTGCCGTTTCCGGGGTGCTATGGCCGTCTGGACGTCGCACCAGGCGTGCCACGACCACGGAGCTGGGTGATCCGCTTCTGCAGCAGGGTGCGCTCCAGCGCGTTGAGCCCGTCCAGCACCTCGATCAGGACGCCGACGCCGGCCAGGCTGTCCAGGGCGGCCTCGGCCCCGGCCGGGTCCACGCCCTCGTACAGTTCCAGGCCGATGAAGGCGGCGCCGATCGCCCGGGCCAGGGCGTCCACGTCCACCAGATCCCGGACGGGGGAGTCGGTCAGCAGCCTCCGAACGGCCCGGGCGACCTCGGCGAACCACAGTTCCAGGCATTCCCGCGCGGTCTCCGCGTGCTCGGGATCGGACTGGCCGGCGGCCAGCAGTTGCGCCATCACCCGGACGGCCCCGCGAGCCGACTCTTCGGCGTGCAGCCGGCGTCCGACCGCCAGCAGCGCGGTCAGCGAGGACGCCTGCGCGAGGGCGGGGCGATAGCGCTGCACGGCCAGCCGGGTGCTGTGCCGGGCCGACTCCCGGACCAGCAGCGGCACCGAGGTGAAGTGGTAGAACACCAGCGCCTGATTGACCCCGGACGCCGACGCCACCGCGCGCGCCGACACGCCGCCGATGCCCGGCCCGGCCAGTAGGTCGATGGTGGCCCTCAGCAGCCGTTCCCGGGTCTCGGACGCCGTCACCGGTCGAGCACCCCGCGGTCCGACCCCCAGGCCACCCAGCGGGCAGCGAAGGATCCGCACAGCGCGGCCACCACCGCGCCGGGCCAACTGAGCGCGAACAGCGGTGCGCAGACCGCGGCAGCCGTGGCCGCCGCGGCGGCGCCACCGAGCAGTCGGACCGCCAGCGGCGCCGCGCCGGCACGAG
>NZ_JASGDE010000040.1:0-21309 GCF_047607385.1 Micropruina sp. | reverse complement strand
TTCGACGGGCCGGATCGGCTGATCGTGGCGCTGGGGTCGCGGGACCGCCTGCCCTCGGAATGGAAGCTGGACCTGATGACGCTGGGGCCAACGCCGCCGTCGGCGGGTTGAGCCCGGCGGCCAGCAGCGTGCCGCAGATCCCGGCCAGGACGTCCCCGGACCCGGCCTGGGCACTCCACGGCGGTCCCGGGACGGCGATCGCGACCCGGCCGCCCGGGCCGCAGACGTACTGGCTGGCGCCCTTGAGCAGCACGGTGACGCCGAACCGGGCGGACGCCGTGCGGACCGCGCCGATCGGGTCGCCGGCGATCTCGGCGCGGGGAACCTGCAGCAGCCGGGCCAGTTCGCCGGCGTGCGGAGTGAGCAGCACCCGCTCCCCCAGCTCTCCGGCGGGCAGGAAGCGCAGCGCGTCGGCGTCCAGCACCAGCGGCAGGTCGTCGGCCAGTGCCCGCTCGACGACCGCGGCCCCGTCCGGACGGTCGCCCCAGCCGCAGCCCAGCACCCGGGCCTGCACCCGTCCGGCGCCGAAGACCACGTTCGGAGCGGCCTGCCGGATCAGTGCGGACGCGCCCGCCGCGCCGGCGAAGCGGACCATCCCCGCCCCGGCGTGCACCGCGCCCAGGGTGGAGAGCACCGCCGCGCCCGGGTAGGCGTCCGAACCGGTGTCCAGCCCGACCAGGCCCCGGGAGTATTTGTCGCTGGTCGGCCCCGGGAAGGGCCAGGCGGCGGCGACGTCCGCCACCTCCCAGCAGTCCAGGTCGCCGGCGGGCAGGTCGAGACCGATGTCGATCAGTTCCACCGTCCCGCAGGCCGCGGCCGCCGGCTGCAGCACCTGGCAGAACTTCAGCCCGCCGAAGGTGACGCTGCGAGCCGCGGTGAAGTGAGCGGAGGCCCCGGTTTCGACCCGCTCCACCGACGACGGTGAATCGGCATCCAGCCCGGACGGCAGATCGACCGCGACCACCGGGACGCCGGCGTCCGCGCAGGCCCGGGCGAACAGCACCACCGGCTCGCGCAGCCCGGCGCGTCCGCCGATGCCGAGCACGCCGTCCAGCACCAGGTCGACCTCGGCCAGCGCTTCGACCGCGCCGACCGCGTCCAGTTCGCGCCCACCGGCGGCGACGAAGGCCGCCCAGCCGGCATCGTGCACCCGGGACGAAGTCCGCCAGGCGCTCACCCGGACGCCGCGTCCGAGCAGCCGGGCGCCGGCGTAGAGGGCGTCGCCGCCGTTGTTGCCCGAACCGACCACCAGCAGCACCTGCGCCCCGTAGACCGCACCGCGCAGCGCCCGCAGTTCGCGCAGCAGCACCGAGGCCAGCCCGGACGCCGCCCGCTGCATCAACACCCCGGGCAGCGCGGCCAGCAGCGGCTCCTCGGCTGCCCGGATGGTGTCCGCCAGGTAGGCAGGTCTCATGGCCTCAAGCCTCGCAGACCACCACCGCGGCGGCGATCCCGGCGTCGTGGGTGATGGACAGGTGCACGGTGGCGATGCCCAGTTCGGCGACCCGGGCGGCCACCGTCCCGGTGTAGTGGAAGTACGGCTTGCCCCCCTCGTCCTTGCGCACCTCGGCGTCGTGCCAGGACAGCCCGGCGGGCGCGCCGAGCGCCTTGGCCAGGGCCTCCTTGGCGGCGAACCGGCCGGCCATCCGGTTCATCGACGAATCCCGCTCGGCGGGCGTGAACAGCCTGGTCAGCAGCCGTTCCCGGGTCGCCGCGGCGGCGAACCGTTCGACCGGGCAGACGTCGATGCCGATGCCGACGATCACTCGACCGTGACCGATTTCGCCAGGTTGCGCGGCTGGTCGACGTCGTAGCCCTTCAGCGAGGCCACCTCGCAGGCGAACATCTGCAGCGGCACGGTGGCGACCAGCGGCTGCATCAGCGTGGACACCTTCGGCAGCCGGAACAGGAAATCGGCGTACGGCGTCACCTCGTGATCGTCGTCCTCGGCCAGCACCACCGTGAACGCACCCCGGGCGCGCACCTCCTGGATGTTGGAGATCACCTTGTCGTGCAGCTGGTCGCGGCCCTGCGGCGGCACCACCACGAAGATCGGGATCTGGTTCTCCACCAGCGCGATCGGGCCGTGCTTGAGCTCGCCGGCCGGGAAGCCCTCGGCGTGCAGGTAGGCGATCTCCTTCAGCTTCAGCGCACCCTCCAGGGCCACCGGGTAGCCGACGTGCCGACCCAGGAAGAGCACCGACTCGGTCTCGACGTGCTTCGCGGCCAGCTGCTTGATCGGCTCGATCTCGTCCAGCACCCGCTGGATCAGCGGCGGCACCGCGGCCAGCTCGCTCATGATCGCACCGATCTCGTCGCCGAATTTCGTCTCCCGCACCTGCGCCAGGTAGAGCCCGAGCAGGTAGCAGGCCGCCACCTGGGTGAGGAAGCCCTTGGTCGAGGCGACGCCGATCTCGGGGCCGGCGTGGGTGTAGATCACCGCGTCCGACTCGCGCGGGATGGTGGCGCCGTTGGTGTTGCAGATCGCGATCACCTTGGCGCCCTGCTCGCGGGCGTGCCGGATCGCCATCAGCGTGTCGGCGGTCTCGCCGGACTGGCTCAGCGTCACCACCAGGGTGCGCGGGGTGATGATCGGGTCGCGGTAGCGGAACTCGGAGGCGATCTCGACCTCGCAGGCGATCCGGGTCCAGTGCTCGATGGCGTACTTGGCGACCATGCCGGCGTAGTAGGCGGTGCCGCAGGCGACGATGATGATCTTGTCGATGGTGCGCAGTTCCGCCTCGGGAATGTGCAGCTCGTCCAGCTTCAGCGAGCCGTCTTCGTTGTAGCGGCCGAGCAGGGTGTCGGCGACCGCCTGCGGCTGCTCGTAGATCTCCTTGCGCATGAACCAGTCGTAGCCCTGCTTCTCGGCGGCGGAGAGGTCCCAGGTCACTTCGAACGGGTGCGATTCGGCCGGACGCCCGTCGAAGTCGGTGACGGTCACGCCGTCGCGGGTGACGTCGACCACCTGGTCCTGGCCCAGCTCGATGGCCTGCCGGGTGAACTCGATGAAGGCCGCCACGTCGGAGGCGACGAAATTCTCGCCGTCGCCGACCCCGACCACCAGCGGCGAGTTGCGCCGCGCGGCCACCAGCCGGCCGGGCTCGGCGGCGTCGATGGCGACCAGGGTGAAGGCGCCGTGCAGCCGGTTGCAGACGCTGCGCATCGCGTCGGCCAGGTCGGCGCCGTCGGCGACCGCCCGGCCGAGCAGCTGGGCGGCCACCTCGCTGTCGGTCTCGGAGCGGAACGTCACCCCGCCCTGCTCCAGTTCGGCGCGCAGCGGGGCGAAGTTCTCGATGATGCCGTTGTGGATCAGCGCCACCCGGCCGTTGGCCGAGACGTGCGGGTGCGCGTTGAAGTCGGTCGGCCCGCCGTGGGTGGCCCACCGGGTGTGCCCGATGCCGGTCTCGCTGGCCGCCAGCGGGTGGTCCGCCGCCGCGGCGTCCAGATTGGTGATCTTGCCGGCCTTCTTGCGGACGTCGAGAGCACCGTCCGCAATCACCGCCACGCCGGCGGAGTCGTAGCCGCGATACTCCATCCGGCGCAGGCCCTCCACCACCACCTTGCTGGCATCCCGGGGACCGACATAACCGATGATTCCGCACATGCGGGGAACTTTACCGAGGTCGTCGCCGTCTATAGGCACGCTCCGGACACCGCGGACAACGCCGTGGCGGGTTTGCCGCCTCCGGAGAGGCCGGACGGGCAGACTAGTGCCCTGCCCAGCGCAGCCCAACCCAGCGAGGTGTCATGGATCCCCACCCGATCGCGCTCCCGACCGGAACGCAGTACGCCCCCGAGGACGACCCGTACGGTCCCTATGTCGCCCTCAGCCGGCGGCAGTGGAGCGAACTCGCCGAGGCCGTCCCGTGGGAGTTGGACGCCGGCACGCTGGCCCGGCTGCGCGGCCTGGGCGACCCGACCGACGCCGACGAGGTGCAGCAGGTCTACCACCCGCTGACCCAGCTGCTGAACCTGTACTGGGAGCGCACCGGCGCGCTGTACGGCACCACCCACGACTTCCTCGGGATCAACCACAAGCAGGTGCCGTTCGTGATCGGGGTGGCCGGCTCGGTGGCGGTCGGCAAGTCGACCACCGCGCGGCTGTTGCAGGAGTTGCTGGCCCGCGGGCCGCGGCGTCCGAAGGTGGACCTGGTCACCACCGACGGCTTCCTCTACCCCAACCACATCCTGGAGGCGATGGGCATCGCCCACCGCAAGGGCTTCCCGGAGTCCTACGACCGGCAGGCGCTGCTGCAGTTCGTGGTCGACGTGAAGTCGGGCAAGCAGGTGACGGCGCCGGTCTACTCGCACCTGATCTACGACATCGTGCCGAACCAGCGCACCGTGGTGCGCGACCCGGACATCCTGATCGTGGAGGGACTCAACGTGCTGCAGCCGGCCCGCCGGCGCTCCGACGGCAGCACCGCCCTGGCGGTCAGCGACTTCTTCGATTTCACCGTCTACGTGGACGCCCGGTCCGCGTTCATCCGGCAGTGGTACATCGACCGTTTCTTCGCCTTGCGTTCGACCGCGTTCCGCGATCCGCAGTCGTACTTCCGGCGCTACGCGGAAATGTCCGAGGCCGAGGCGTTGACCACCGCGAGCACCTTCTGGGACACCATCAACGGTCCCAACCTGGAACTGAACATCCGGCCCACCCGGGGCCGCGCCACCGCCATCCTGCGCAAGGGCGAGAACCACCAGGTCAGCTGGGTGCGGATCCGGAAGGTGTGACAGGCCCTCGGAACATACTGTCGGTGGCAGGTGTTTCACTTGGCAACCAAGAACGTGCGATGGTGCACGACGCATTGGTGGAAGGAGACCTGATGGCCAACGACATCCAGCCGCTCCGGCGACCGGCAGATCTGACTTCGTCGGACTGGGAGGCCAAGGCCCGGGTTGCCCAGGAGGCTCGCCGGGAGTCGGCCGAGCGCCGACGGGGACGTCCCGCGAGCTTCGTGGCCGCGATCGGTTTGGGTCATTCGTGACCGATGCCGTCAAGGAGCCCGGGTCACTCGCCAAGACCCCGCTCTTCGAAGCCCAGCATGCTGACCGGTACGCCCGTCAGGAGTTGATCCGCACATATGAACAACTCACCGGCGCCCAGTTGATCGTGCTGATCGATCAGATCTTCGCCCGCGGCCTTACAGTTCTTCAGGAGTTGCTGATCGGCCTGGACCGTTCCAGGGAACTGCATGTGCTGCTGGCCACCCCGGGTGGCGACGGCGAAGTGGCCGTGCGGATGATCCGCGCCATGCAGGCTCGCTGCACCCGGCTGGTGATCATCGTCCCCGATATGGCCAAGTCGGCGGGCACGTTGATGTGCCTGGGTGCCGACGTCATCCGGATGGCCCCGTTCAGTGACCTCGGCCCCGTCGACCCTCAGTTCCAGGTGGGCAACAGCCTGGCTGGCGCCAAGGAGATCGTCGCTGCCGTGGCCACCGCGGAGGACAGAGTTGCCCAGCAACCCAACTCCTACCCGCTCTATTCCGCACTCCTGGCCGACGTGACCATGCTGATGGTCGAACAGGCGAAAGCCGCAATCACCCGAACCGAAGCACTCATCGACGAGGCGCTCCAGTGTCGTACTGAACCCCCTGATGACACGGAGCGCGGCCGGCTCGTTCAGCAGTTGCGACGACCGCTGATCGACGATCCCACCGATCATGCGGCGACAGTAGGGCCCAAGCTGGCCGAACGGATCGGCCTTCCTGTCGAAGTGGCCGATCTGGACAGCGAGAGTTGGACGATCATCTGGCAACTGTGGACGCGGTACTTCGCCCTGGGCTGCTACCCGGCCGGAGCCCGGGCCATCTACGAAGGTCGACTCGCCTCGCACATGCGTTGACCAACATGGTCGAGCCGACTCGACCTCAGCCACCTCGACCGACGATCGGTGGACGTCAGCCGCCGGGCAGCTCGAACGAGCGCCAGAGCCGGTCGGCCACCGCCGCGTGACCGGGGTCGATGCCGACCAGGCGTCCGCCGGGCAGGTTGATCATCACGTGCTTGGCATCGTCGTCGCGGACGGCGGCGGCGCGCAGGTCGTCGGCCAGGTGCCAGCGTCCGGACTGCCAGCCGTAGGCGGAGCTGTGGCCGTGCACCTGGCTGAACGGCAGCTCGTGGCCCGACCAGCTGGCCGCCACCTCGCTGCCGGCGGCCGCCCAGATCGGGCCGGCGCCGAAATCCGGGTGCCGCCAGCCGAGCATGGTGCCGGGCTTGAACAGCGCCCGGCGGTTGTTGCGGGCCAGCGCGTTGATCGCGGCGGCCGCCGCGGCGGCGTCCGACGGGGCGCCGAGCACGTCCTGCCAGAAGCCGCGGGTGAGGCCGGCGTGGCTGACCAACAGGTCCTCCACGGCGGTTCGGATGGCCACCGCGGGCCGCATCCGTCCACTCGACCACCAGCGCCGCAGGGTGGCGGCAGTGCCGCGCGGCACCCGTTCCGGCCAGCTGAACTGCTGCCGGCGCAGGTAGAACGCCTCGTGGTTGCCGACCAGCTGGATCCAGCGGTCCGGGTCGGTCTGCAGGTGCCGGTCGACCAGCGCGACGACGCCCGCCGAGTCGGGCCCACGGTGGATCAGGTCGCCCACCTGCACCACCACCAGGTCCGGCGGCAGCGGGCCGGTTCCCTCCCGCGGGACGCCCAGCCGGGCCAACTCCGCGCACAACGCGTCGGCGTGCCCGCCGACGTCGCCGATCACCGCCACCCGGCGTCCGGGCGGCACCTGCAGCAGGCTCACCAGGGATCGCCGGTCGGCTGCGGATCGGGCCGTGCCCAGTCCTCCGGCCCCTCGTAGCGGGACACGTTCGCCATCCGCTGCTGCACCGTCGAGATCTCCCGGACGGCGCGCGCGATGATGCTCCGGTCGATCGCCGAGACCCGGTCCAGGTTCAGCCGGTCGGTGGCCGGGCGTCCGCGCTGCACCTGGCGCAGCTGGTGCCGCAGCCGGATCGCCTGCAACACCTCGAACACCTCGACCAGAGTGGCCGCCTGGCGCTGCGGCAGGATCGACGAACCGGCCGCCGCCCGCAGCCGCTCGGTGGTGGTCAGGGCCGGCGAGCCGGCCATCAACCCCAGCCAGCGGGACAGGTTGACGATCGGCAGCAGGGCGTTGCGCTTGATGTCGAAGCCGTCGCGGCCCCAGAAGATCCGGCGCAGCGGACGCAGCCGGGCGCGCTTGGCCAGCGACTCCTCCAGGAACATCCGCAGCCCGGCCGGATGGGCCCGCAGCCCGGCCGCCATCCGGGCCACCCCGGGCACCTGCGGCGCCCCGTGGATCGCCCGCGCGTCCAGCAGCAGCGACGCCATCATCGCGGCGTTGTTCCGGCTCGGATCCTCCAGCCACTCCCCCGCCGAGGCCTCCCAGGACTCGTCGGTGCGGGCGAACAGCTGATGGGCGGCGGTGGCGCCGTGCCCGTCCCCGGTCAGCCCGGACCGGGCCAGGCACTGGGTGACTTCGAGGAACACCTCCCGGTACCGGTCGATGCCGTCGGCGGACAGCGGCTGGTGGAACGCCACCGCGCAGTCCACGTCGGAGCTGAGCGTCGACTCGCGGCGTCCGTTGCTGCCCAGCGACAGCCAGCTGAACGAGTCCAGCGACAGGTCCGGATGGCCGGCGAAGACCAACTGCAGGGTGCGCCGGGTGACCGCGTCGACCAGCGCCGAGTAGACGCTGAGCACGGCGGCGGAGGCCAGCCCGCCGGCCAGCAGGTCGGCGAGCAGTTCCGGCATCCGTCCGGCCTGCTGCTGCAGCGTCTGGATGTCGGCGGAGCGCCGGATCCGCTCGTGCAGCGCCAGCCCGGCGGTTACCGGCGAGCCGATGAAGTCGCGCGGTTCCAGGGTGCCCACCAGCCGGTCGTCGGCATCGGTGACCAGGACGTGGTCGGCCTGGGTGTCCAGCAGCAGGATCAGCGCCTCCGGCGCCGACGACCCGGTGCTCACCCGCGGGCAGTCGGTGACGGCCACCGCACCGACCGGTGTCTGCGGCGACAGCCCGGCGGCCAGCACCCGGCGCCGCAGCGTCCGGTCGGTCACGATGCCCAGCCGGCCCTCCGGCAATTCGACGGCGGCCAGTCCGGACACCGCCATCGCCAGGGCGGCCTCCTGGACGGTGACGCCGCCGGGCAGCACCAGCAGCGGGTCCACGTCGAGGTCGGCGACCCGCAGGCCGGCCTGGCCGGCCAGGTCGGTGTCGGGCGGCTGGGGCAGATCGTCCTCCCGCGCCGCGTCCGGCTCCGGCAGCGCCCGCGCCGCCCGGTCGGCCGGCAGCCGGACCACCCGGACCGGCCCGTCGGCCACCGCCAGCGGGCCGATCGCCTTGCCGGTCAGGGTGGCGTTCAGCCCGAACACCTCACCCGGGCCGGAGATCAGGTCGGGGCTCTCCGGGTCGTGCGGACGCTCCGCGTCGGTCCACACCCGGACCCGTCCGGAGACCACCACCAGCACCTCGCTGGGCGGTCCCCGGAAGGCGTCCAGGATCTGCTCGCCGGCGTCGTACTCGGCGATCCGGGAGACCCCGGCGAGCTCTTCGATGGTGCGGGCGTCCAGGGTGTCGAAGGGCGGGCTGGCGGCCAGCGCCGCCATCGCCTGGACGCGCACCTGCCCGCCCTTGCCGGGCGGGTAGGCGTCCCTCACTTGCCGGGGGTGGGTGGATCCGGGATCTTGTAACCGGATTCGCCCACGTTGCGCTGCAGCGACGCCTTCCACGAGCCGTCCGCGATGTAGCTGGTCAGTGCCTGGTTGATCTGCGAGACCAGCTGGTCGGAGCCCTTGCGGACGCCGATGCCGTAGGGCTCGTCGGAGAAGCCCTGGCCGAGCACCCGCAGCACGCCCTTGTTGGCGGGCAGCGCGGCGAAGCCGGCCAGGATCACGTCGTCGGTGGTGACCGCGTCCACGTCGCCGGCCACCAGCCGCTGCACGCATTCGGAGAAGGTGTTCGGCTGCACCAGCGCGACGTCGCCGTGGTACCGGTTCAGCACGTTCTGCGCCGAGGTGGTGTTCTGCGCGGCACACAGCGTGCGGCCCTTGAGCCGGTCCGGGCCGGTGAGCTCCTCGTCGTTGCGCCGGATCAGCAGATCCTGGTGCGCCACGAAGTACGGCCCGGCGAAGTCGATCCGCTTCTTGCGCTCGTCGGTGATGGTGTAGCTGGAGAGCACCAGGTCGACCTTGCCCTCCTCCAGCAGCCGCTCCCGGTCGATCGGGTCGGCCTTCACCCAGGTGATCGACTCGGCCGGGACGCCGAGCGCCTTGGCCACATAGGTGGCGGTGTCGACGTCGAAGCCCTTGGCGTCCTTGCCGACCGTCACCCCGTCCGACTCGCCGGCCGGGGTGGCCATCCCGATCCCCGGCTCGTCGAAGGAAATGCCGATCCGGAGCTTGCTGTAGGTGGTGGCACCCGCGATCGGGGTGGGGTCCTTCACCTCGCCGGGGCTGCTGCAACCGGCCAGCAGCAGGGCGAGGGACGCGCCGGCGGCGATCAGCAGCCGGGTCAGGGGAAGAGCCTTGATACGCATCTGTGGATTCCTTCCGCGTCAGTGGGCCGGCGTGTCGGCGTCGGGCTCGGGGATGGTGGCGTCGCCGTATCGCGGCCCGGTGTCGGTCCAGACCGATTCGAGCCGTCCGCCGGTGTTCGCGGCCACCCGGGGCTTCACCAGCCGCCAGCCGAGCGCCAGCAGCGCGCTCAGCACCGGAATGCCGAAGACCACCACCAGGAAGTTGATCTTGTGCGAGAACTCCTCGGCACTCTGCCAGCCCGAGATGGCGATGCCGACCACCACGAACACCAGGAAGGCCAGCCCGATGTAGGACGTCCAGGGCGATCCCGGCGCCGGGAACGGTGTCGGTGGCACCACGCCCTTGTCGATCAGCTGCCGCAGCCTGATCTGGCAGACGAAGATGGTCGCCCAGGTGTAGACGATCATGATCGCGGTCGCCTCGATGGCCAGCTCGAAGGCGTTCGGCACGAAGGCGTTCAGCACCGCGCCGAGGGCCATCACACAGGCGGTCATCACGATGCCGGCCCACGGGACGCCCGATTCGCTCATCTTCAAGGTGAACAGCGGGGCCTGCTTCGACATGCCGAGGCTGCGCAGCACCCGTCCGGTGGAGAACATGCCGGCGTTCAGGCTGGACATGGCGGCGATGATCAGGATCGCCTGGATGACGGCGGCCATCCAGTCGATGCCCAGCCGTTCGAACACGGTGACGAACGGGCTGATGCCGGGCTTGTACTCCTCGGTCGGCAGCATCGACACCAGCAGCAGCAGCGAGCCGACGTAGAACACCGCGATCCGCATGATGACCGAGTTGACCGCCTTCGGCACCTCGCGGGCGGCGTTCTGCATCTCGCCGGCCGCGACGCCGACCATCTCGATGGCCGCGTAGGCGAACACGACGCCGGACATCACCAGCAGCGGCCCGTACCAGACGTAGGGCGCCTCGGTCGGCCAGAAGCCGCCCGGGTTGCTCCACAGGTTGTGGAATCCGGCCTTGTGGCCGCCGATGTCCATGCCGCCCACCACGACCACGACGCCGACCACCAGGAACACGGCGATGGCGCCCACCTTGAGGATGGCCGCCCAGAACTCGAACTCGCCGAACGCCTTGGCCGACAGCAGGTTGACCGCCAGCACGACGACCAGCCCGACCAGCACGGTGATCCAGGTGTCCAGGGTCGGGAACCAGAACTGCATGTACAGACCGACCGCGGAGAGGTCGGCGATGCCGGTCAGCACCCAGTTCATCCAGTAGACCCAGCCGGTGACGAACGCCCACTTCTCGCCGAAGAACTCCCGCATATAGGACACGAAGGCCCCGGAGGTGGGCCGGTGCAGGACCAGTTCGCCGAGCGCCCGCATCAGGAAGTAGGCGATCACGCCCACAGCGGCGTAGCTCAGCACCAGGGCCGGGCCGGTGTTGTGCAGCCGGGACGCCGAACCCAGGAAGAGACCGGTTCCGATGGCGCCGCCGATCGCGATCATCTGGACGTGGCGGCGTCCGAGAGTCTGTTTGTATCCGACCTGTTCGGCGTCCAACGCCGACAGCTGGGGGGATTTGGGGTCGGTCACGGTGCGCGTCTCCTCGTGCTGTCGCAGGGTGTGACGAGGCCCCAGGTGTGCTCGGGGTGGGGCCCGCGTGCCCGGGCTCGGGCTGGCCCGCAGCCTGTCATCAGCAGCCCGTCCGGACAACTGCCGGTCTCAGCCTGCAAACGACTTCTCAACGAAACCCGACGATGCGACACTGGGGCGCATTTGTGCGCGAACACCGTGGTCCGGGCACGAATCTGGGGTCGATCCGACTCGGCAGCCGAGGAATTACAGCGCCCGGACGGACGACCGGGCGGCGAAAATTACAGCGCCAGCCGGTCTTTGACGACGCCCACCAGGCGTTCGGCGATCTGCTGTGCCTGGTCGTGGCTGGCGGCCTCCACCATCACCCGGACCAGCGGCTCGGTGCCCGAGGGACGCAGCAGCACCCGGCCGGTGTCGCCGAGCTCGCGGCCGGCGGCGGTGACCGCCTGCTGCAGTACCGGATCGAGACCGGCACGCACCTTGTTCACGTTCGGGACGTTGATCATCACCTGCGGCAACCGGCTCATCACCGAGGCCAGCTCGGCCAGCGTCTGGCCGGTGCGGGCCATCCGGGCGGCCAGGTGCAGCGCGGTCAGCACCCCGTCGCCGGTGGTGGCGAATTCGCTCATGATGACGTGGCCGGACTGCTCGCCGCCCAGCGTGAAGCCGTTGGCGTTCATCGACTCCAGCACGTACCGGTCGCCCACCTTGGCCTGGTCGACCCGGATGCCGTGTTCGCGCATCGCGATGATGAAGCCGAGGTTGCTCATCACCGTTGCCACCACGGTGTCGCTGTGCAGCGCGTGGCTCTCCTTCATCGCCAGCGCCAGGATGGCTAGGATCTGGTCGCCGTCGACGACCTCGCCGGCGGCGTCCACCGCGAGGCAGCGGTCGGCGTCGCCGTCGAGCGCGATGCCGAGGTCGGCGCCGTGCTCGAGCACGGCGGCCTGCAGCGACTCCAGATGGGTCGAGCCGCAGTTGTCGTTGATGTTCAGACCGTCCGGGCTGGCGTGCAGCGGGATCACCTGGGCGCCCTGGGCGTCGAACGCGGCCAGGGCGGTCAACGAGGCGGCCCCGTTGGCGGTGTCGATGACCACCTTCAGCGGCGCCAGCGAGGCGTCCTCGCCGAGGCTGGTGACCAGGTGCGCCACGTAGCCCTCGACCGCACCCAGATCGTCGCGGACCCGGCCCACGTCGGCCCCGGTGGGCCGGCTCCAGGTCTCGCCGAGCCGCTGCTCGATGGCGTCCTCGACCGCGTCGTCCAGCTTGACCCCGCCGCGGGAGAAGAATTTGATGCCGTTGTCGGGCATCGGGTTGTGGCTGGCCGACAGCATCACGCCCAGGTCGGCGTCCAGGGCGCCGGTCAGGTAGGCCACGCCCGGGGTGGGCACCACGCCCAGCCGGATCACGTCCACGCCGGCCGACGCCAGCCCCGCGACCACGGCGGCCTCCAGGAACTCGCCGGAGGCCCGGGTGTCACGTCCAACCACCGCGAACGGCCGACGGCCCTCGAAGACGCCCGCCTCGCCCAACACGTGGGCGGCGGCGACGGCGAGATCGAGGGCCAGTTCGGCAGTCAGCTCGGCGTTGGCTCGTCCCCGAACACCATCGGTGCCGAAAAGCCTCGCCATCGGCCGATCAGCGCTTGCTGTACTGCGGGGCCTTGCGGGCCTTCTTGAGGCCGGCCTTCTTGCGCTCCTTGACCCGGGCGTCGCGGGTCAGCAGCCCGGCCTTCTTCAGCGCCGGACGGGACGCCTCGGCGTCCACGGCGTTGAGGGCGCGGGCGATGCCGAGCCGCAGCGCACCGGCCTGGCCGGTGACACCGCCGCCGACGATCTTGGCGACCACGTCGTAGGAACCGGCGACCGCAGCGGTCTCGAAGGGCTCGTTGACGGTCTGCTGGTGCAGCTTGTTCGGGAAGTAGTCCTCCAGCGCGCGGCCGTTGATCTTCCACTGGCCGGTGCCCGGGGTGAGCCGGACGCGGGCGATGGCCTCCTTGCGGCGACCGGTGGCGTCGGCCGGGCCGATCGCGGCGGGGCGCTCGCCGGGCGCGGCGGACGACGGGGCCGCCTCCGCGCGGTAGGCGATCTCGCGCTCACCCTCGGTGAACGGGGTGAACTCCTCGGTGGTCTCCACGGTCTCGGTCACGGTGCTTCCTTCGGCTCTCACTGAGCGATCTGGGTGATCTGGTACGGCTGCGGCTGCTGGGCGCTGTGCGGATGCTCGGGACCCGCGTACACCTTGAGCTTGCGGATCAGCTGACGGCTCAGCTTGTTCTTCGGCAGCATGCCCCACACGGCACGCTCCACGGCCTGCCGCGGGTCGTTGGCCAGCAGCTCGCCGTAGGGCACCGACTTGAGGCCGCCGGGACGCCCGGAGTGCCGGTGCGCCAGCTTGGCCGTCCGCTTGTTGCCGGTCAGGGCGATCTTGGAGGCGTTCACCACGACCACGAAGTCGCCGGTGTCGACATGCGGGGCGAACTGGGCCTTGTGCTTGCCACGCAGCAGGGTGGCGGCGGTGACGGCCAGCCGTCCGAGAACGACATCGGAGGCATCGATCACATGCCAGTTCCGGGTGACCTCACCCGACTTGGGGCTGTACGTAGACACGCTCGTGGACCACTTCCATAGGTAGCTGTTCTGTCGGCAGTGCGGGATCTGCCCAGGCAGACCACAGCGCAACAGCGATTTAGGTTACCCGCCCGTCCGGGCGTCGGTCAAAACGGGGGTGTCGCGGCGTCCGTCCCCGGCGTACTCGCTCCCCCGGACCGACTGCGCGCCCCTCCTCGTACCAGGCCTCAGCCGCCGTCAGCGATCGAACGCTGCACGTTCTCGACACCACCACCGGAATCGTCCACGCCTGGCGGGACATCGCCGTCGATCGGGTCGCCGTCGTCGGCTGACCGTCCGCCCCACTCCCCTCCTTCGATGAGGGGTGCGTCGACCACACGGGGGTCCCCCGAGATCGCCTGTCGTAACGCACATTGCCTGCGGAGGAACCCAGGCGATGTGCGTTACCGCAGGCGATGTCGACGGGGTGGGGGTTGATCTGAGCCCGTCCGGAACCGTGCGGGTGGACCTGCCACAGCGGCAGGCACCTGGGCTCAGATCAACGTGATCAGCAGCACGATGGCGACCGCCGCCACCGGGATCGGCAGGGCCGTCCAGGCCCAGTGTCGGACGCCGGGACGCGGCATCGCACTGCCCGGGACGGGCGAGCTGACCACGTCGGGAACCTCCGCGTCGGAGCGGACAGCGGCCCAGGTGCCGACCGCCAGGGCGATCAGGCCGGCCAGCAGCACCACCGGACGAGGCAGGTCGAACAGCGGCTGGTCGAGGCCGAGCCGGCTCAGCGCGACCAGGCCGCCGGACACCGCGCCCAGCGCCACCAGGGTGACCACGAAGACCACCACCGGATGCTCCACGATCGCGCGCAGCAACTGGTCGCCGAACGCGATCCCGACCACCGGCAGCAGCCCGGCCAACACCAGGCCGGCCAGCAACGACGGCGCGACGCCGACCGCGGCGACACCCCACGGCATCGCCGCACTGACGCAAACCATGCCGAACAGCTGGATCAGCACCGGAACGCTGCTCTTCAACGTCGCGGCGCGGGACTGCTCCGGCGAGGGCGGCAGGCCCAGCGACCGGGCGTACTCGACCGGGTCGCCGAACGCCTCCTGGGCGCCCTGCCCGCTGTCGACGACGTGCGCTTCGACCTCGGCCAGGGCGGCGCCGATCTGTTCGCCGGAGACGCCTTGGAGTCGCAATTCGAGCAACATCCCCTCGACCCAGCCGGGTTCGACGTGCGGGGCGATGGCTTGCCGGATCTCAGTCATGGACGGTCTCCCTCTCGTTGGTGATGGCGGTGATCGTGTCGGCGAACGCTCGCCACTGCAGGCGGCGGCGGTCGAGTTCGGCGCGCCCGGCCTCGGTGAGCGCGTAGTACTTGCGGCCCGGGCCGGATTCCCCGGCCCGCCAGTCCACCCGGACCAGCCCTGCCTGCTCGAAGCGGGCCAGCAGCGGGTAGAGCGTTCCACCCTTCACCACACCCAGGCCCGCCTCGGCCAGTTCGCTGGCGATCGCGTAGCCGTAGGTCTCGCCGCGGGCGATCACGGCGAGGGCGCACACTTCGAGCGCTCCTCTGAGCCACTCGGTGGGCCATCCGCTGTTGCCGCTGTTGGTCATGACTAGATCGTACGTCTATCTAGTCAGACACGCAACATAGATGGCCGAACAAGTTAGGGAAGCGCTGATCAATGCTGTTCCGAGCGAGGACGTGCCCGGCGGGATGAGCTGCGGCCGCCAGATCTTGTGGGCGTACTGGACGTACGGCGCAAGAGATGGGGGCCGCAGCTCGCCCGCCGGGGACGCCGCAGCCGGGACATGATTGATCAGCGGTTCCTTGGTAGCGCCGAGCAAGGCGGCGATCCGGCCCGGCCAGTACCAATTTCCGCGCTCGATGCGCCGTCGAGGCTCTCTCAAACGATTGAGTTCGCATCGAGTGCGGAAATCGGTAATTCAATCGGTGAGGAAACCTGGCCTGGGTGGGGCCACGCCGCACAGACACCCCACAGGCACGGCTCAGAGCGGCGACAGGGCCGTCACCGACGGTGGTGGACGTGACGACGACAACCCTCATCTCCCCGGCCACCGCGGCGTCGGCCGGCTCATCGGACCGCCCCGCCACGGGGCTGTCGCCGCTGGTCAGGAACGGCTCGCTGGCGCTCACCCTGCTCGCGGTGGCCGCCCTCTACACCTGGAACCTGGCCGCCTCCGGCTGGGCCAACTCGTTCTACTCCGCGGCCGTGCAGGCCGGGTCGCAGTCCTGGACCGCCTTCTTCTACGGCTCACTGGACGCCGGCAACTCGATCACCGTGGACAAGACACCTGGATCGCTGTGGCTGATGGCGCTGTCGGTGCGGATCTTCGGGCTGAGTTCCTGGAGCATCCTGCTGCCGCAGGCGCTGCTCGGGGTGGCGTCCGCCTGGATCCTGTACGGCACGGTGCGGCGCTCGCTGGCCCGCGGCGGCTCGGCGCATCGCGCGCACTGGGCCGGCATCGTCGCCGCACTGGCTTTCGCCCTCACCCCGGCGGCCACCCTGATGTTCCGGTTCAACAACCCCGACGCGCTGATGGTGTTCTGCTACGTCGCCGCGGCGGCGCTCACCCTGCGGGCGGCCGAGACGGCGTCCCGTTGGAAGCTGGCGGCCGCCGGCGCGCTGATCGGGCTGGGCTTCCTGGCCAAGATGCTGCAGGCGTTCGTGATCCTGCCGTCGCTGCTGCTGGCCTACGCGATCGGCGCCCCGGCCTCCTGGCGGAAGAAGGTCGTCGACCTGATCACCGCGTTCGGCGCCATGGTGCTCGCCTTCGGCTGGTGGGTGGCGATCGTCGAACTAGTGCCGGAGAGCTGGCGTCCCTACATCGGCGGCTCGCAGACCAACTCGATCCTGGAGCTCACCTTCGGCTACAACGGCCTGGGCCGGCTGAACGGCGACGAGACCGGCTCGGTCGGCAACGCGTCCGGACGCTGGGGCCAGATCGGCCTGCTGCGGATGTTCGTCACCGTCTCCGGCGAGATGGTGTCGTGGCTGATCCCGGCGGCGCTGCTGCTCGGCGTGGCCGCGCTGGTCCTGCTCGGACGCCGTGGCTGGGCCACGACGTTCCGGACCGGCGCCGAGACCCATCGGACGCGGGCGACCGCGGCGCTGGTGCTGTTCGGCAGCTGGCTGGTGATCAACACCCTGGTGTTCAGCTTCATGGCCGGCATCTACCACGACTACTACACGGTGGCGCTGGCTCCCGCGATCGGCGGCACCGTGGCGCTGGCCGGGACGGTGACCTGGACCCACCGGCGGCGCTGGCTGGGCCGTGCCGCACTGGCCGTCGCGGCACTGGCCACCGGAGCCTGGGGCGTCGCGCTGGCGTCCGTCGCGGGCGGGATCTACCTGTGGATCTCGATCGCCGCGGCCGCGGTGCTGACCGGTTCCGCGGTGCTGTTCCTGTTCGGACGGGCCGTCGTCCGTCCGCTGCAGACCGCGGCGATCACCGCGGCGGTGCTGGCCGGGTTGGCCGGCCCGGCCGCCTACTCCGTGAATACCGCGGCCACCCCGCACACCGGCTCGATCGTGACCGCCGGACCGGCTCGGGCCGGCCTGTCCGGGGGCAATGGCGGACCCGGCGGCGGTGGACCCGGCGGCGGGCAGGGCGGTGGCCGCCCGGGCGGCTTCGGGCAGGGCCAGACCGGGCAGGGCCAGAACGGGCAGGGCCAGCAGGGCACCCCGCCCGGCGGCACCGGCCAGGGTCAGCCCGGCGGTACCGGTCGCACCGGCAACGACGGAGGCTTCGGCGGTGGCCGGGGTGGCGGAGCCGGCGGCCTGCTCAACGGCGCCTCGGTGTCGTCCGAGCTGCTCACCGCGCTGCAGGCGAACGCGTCCGACTACACCTGGGTGGCGGCCACCACCGGCGCCCAGAACGCCGCCAGCTACCAGCTGGCCAGCGGCTATCCGGTGATGGCGATCGGCGGCTTCAACGGCTCCGACCCGTCCCCGACGCTGGCCCAGTTCCAGGAATGGGTGGCGCAGGGCAAGGTGCACTACTTCATCGGCGGCGGCAACTTCGGCGGCCAGAACGGCGGCAGCCAGGCGGCGTCCGAGATCGCCAGCTGGGTGCAGCAGAACTACACCGCCACGACGGTCGGCAACACCACCGTCTACGACCTGACGGCGGCGAAGTGAGCACCGCGATGACCCTGGCCGAGGACGCCACCCGCGGGCCGCGCAGCCGGCCGGCCCGGCTGGCCAGCGTCGAGATCGTCATCCCGGTCTACAACGAGGCGGCCGACCTGGAGCGCTCGATCCGGCGGCTCACCGGCTTCCTGGACGACGCCCTGCCCTACCGGCACCGGGTGACCATCGCCGACAACGCGTCCACCGACGACACCCTGGCGATCGCACGGCGGCTGGCCGAGGAATCCGACCACGTCCGCGTGGTGCACCTGGACGCCAAGGGCCGCGGCCGGGCGCTGAAGCAGACCTGGCTGGCCAGCGAGGCCGACGTCCTCGCCTACATGGACGTCGACCTGTCCACCGACCTGACCGCCCTGCTGCCGCTGCTGGCTCCGCTGGTCAGCGGGCACTCCGACGTGGCGATCGGCACCCGGCTGGCCCGCGGCTCGCGGGTGGTGCGCGGGCCGAAGCGAGAGTTCATCTCGCGGACCTACAACCTGATCCTGCGCGGCGCGCTCGGGGTGTCGTTCAGCGACGCCCAGTGTGGTTTCAAGGCGATGCGGGCGGACGTGGCGCGCCGGCTGCTGCCGCTGGTCGAGGACACCAACTGGTTCTTCGACACCGAACTGCTGGTGCTGGCGCAGCGCTCCGGGCTGCGGATCCACGAGGTGCCGGTGGACTGGATCGACGACCCGGGCACTACCGTCGACATCGCCGCCACCGCGGCCGAGGACCTGCGCGGGGTGTGGCGGCTGCTGCGCGGACTGACCAGCGGACGGATCCCGATCGGCGCGGTGCGGGCCGAGTTGGCCCGCCCACCGATGAGCTCGCCGTCGGTCGCGCCGGTGGCGGGGGTGCCGTCCGGGCTGTTCGGGCAGCTGGTCCGGTTCGCGGCGATCGGGGTGGCGTCCACGCTGGCCTACGCCGTGCTCTACCTGGTGCTGCGGGTCGCCCTGGACGCCCAGGCGGCCAATCTGGTCGCGCTGGCGGTGACCGCGGTGGCCAACACCGCCGCGAACCGGGTGATCACCTTCGGGGTGCGCGGCTCGGACGGGCTGCTCACCCACCACGCCACCGGACTGCTGGCCTTCGCGGTGGCGCTCGGGCTGACCAGCGGCTCGCTGGCCGCCCTGCACCTGATGGCTCCGGACGCGGCGCACTGGGTCGAGCTGGCCGTCCTGGCGATCGCCAACGCGGTCGCCACCGGGATCCGATTCCTGGCTCTCAAGCTGGTGATGGCAAGCTCGCCCTGAATCATCGGGCTTGTCGAGACCCTGAGCCGAAGGAGAGGCGCATGACGCAGCGACGTGGAACCGTCGTGGTGACCGGGGTCGGCCGGGTCCGCGGCATCGGTGCGGGCATCGCCCGCGGGCTGGCCGAGGACGGCTGGGATCTGGTGCTCAGCCACTGGACGCCCTACGACGATCGGCTCGGCCTGGAACGCGGCCGGGACGACCCCGCCGAGATCGTGGCCCAATGCCGCGCCATCGGCAGCCGGGTGCACACCGTCGAGGTCGACCTGGCGGAGCCGGACGCGCCCGCCGAGCTGGTCGCCGCGGCGACGGCGATCGGCGACGTTCGCGGACTGGTGATGGCGCACTGTGAGTCCGTCGCCAGTTCGACCCTCGACACCACCCTGGAGAGCTGGGACCGGCATTTCGCGGTCAACGCCCGCGCCGTGTGGCTGCTGATCAAAGCCGTCGCGGAGCTCCTGCCCGAGCAGCCGACCACCGACGTCCGAGCCCGGATCGTGGCGCTGACCAGCGATCACACCGGGCACAACCTGCCCTACGGCGCCAGCAAGGGAGCACTCGACCGGATCGTCGTGGCAGCCGGCGTCGAGTTGGGCGCACGCGGCGTCCGGGCCAATGTGATCAACCCGGGTCCGATCGACACCGGCTGGATGACCGACGAGATCCGGACGGCGGGCATCGCGCGGACCCCGGCCGGACGCCTCGGCACGCCGAGCGACACCGCCGACCTGGTCCGCTTCCTGATGTCGGACGCCGGCGGCTGGATCAACGGTCAGCTGCTGTACAGCAACGGAGGATTCCGCACCCACAGCTGACCCGGCGACTCCGACAGCCGAGGTCGTCGAGATCCGGTCTCGCCCGGGATTCCCAGTGGTGCGCGCAACGGCACTTCCCTAGACTCCCGACGTGGTGAATGTCGGCGATCCCCCGGTGGTCGCACAGGTGCTCCGCAACGGCTTCGTCGAATCGACCCACCGCGGGATCGTGGTGATCACCCGCGCGGACGGGTCGGTGTCGTACGCCAAGGGCGACTACACCAGCAACATCCTGCCGCGCTCGTCGCTGAAGCCGATCCAGGCGCTGGCCATGGTGCGCTGCGGGCTGGACGTGCCGCCGGACCAGCTGGCGATGGCCTGCGCCAGCCACAGCGGCGAGCCGATCCATCTGCAGACCGTGCTCGACCTGCTGCACGGCGCCGGCCTGGACGAATCCGACCTGCGCAACACCCCCGACCTGCCGCTGATGGACGCCCAGCGCAACGAGTGGATCGCCGCCGGCCGCAAGCCGAGTTCGCTGGCCCAGAATTGCTCCGGCAAGCACGCCGCGATGCTGGCCACCTCGGTGCTCAACGGCTGGCGGCTGGACACCTACCTGAACCGCGGGCATCCCACCCAGCAGGCGATCATCGAGACCATCCGCGGCTTCGGGCTGCCGGTGGCCTGGACGTCCATCGACGGCTGCGGGGCGCCCGCGCTGGCGATCAGCCTGGTCGGCCTGGCCCGCATCTTCGGCACCCTCGCCGCGGCCACCGGGGGCGCTGAGAAGGAGGTGGCGGACGCCATCCGCAGCCACCCCGAACTGGTCGGCGGCACCGGACGCGACGTCACCGACCTGATCCGCGGGGTGCCGGGGATGATCGCCAAGGACGGCGCCGAAGGCGTCTACGCCGCCGGCCTGCCGGACGGCCGCGGGATCGCGATCAAGATCACCGACGGCGGCATCCGGGCCCGTCCGGTGGTGATGGGCGCGGTGCTGCGCCGGCTCTGGCTGGGCGACGCCAAGCTGCGCGCCCGGATGCTGGACATGCCGGTCTACGGCCGCGGCCAGGTGGTCGGCGCGGTGATCCCGACCGACATCTGAGTCGCCGGGGTCAGGACGGGCGTCCGGTGGCCGGCGACTCGGCCGACCCCTCCGGCGACGCTGGGCCGGGCGATGCCTGCCCCGGCGACACCGTGGCCGGCGCCGGCCGCGGACCCACCGGCGTCCAGCCCTTCGGCGGTGCGGGCGGCTCCGCCGCGGGCGCGTCGTGCACCGAGGACGGCGGGTCCAGCGGGGAGAGCACGGTCAACTGATCGCCCACGTCCGGCCCCAGGTAGATCACCGGGTCGGGATCGGGCGGGCTGTGATGGCCGGCCGGCGGCGTCATCACCACCGGCACCGCATGCGGCACGATCAGCCCCGGCGGACGGGACGTCTTGGGCCGCGGCCGGGGCTGCGCCGGCGTCCGGGCACCGGGCAGGCCGCCGGACGGGGTGG
>NZ_JASGDE010000039.1:0-3699 GCF_047607385.1 Micropruina sp. | reverse complement strand
CTCGCCTAACTATTTTCTGCTCGCGAAGCTTCGCGAGCAGAAAATAGTTAGGCGAGCGCCCGGGTGGGAGGTCGGGCCGGCCCATCAGCAGGCCCGACAATACTGGGTGGCCGCTCCCGGGCCCGGGAGCCCCGTCCAGCAGGTGGGAGCACGGCGACCGGCAGTTGCGCCAATCGCTTTCGTGCCCCTCCCGCAGCGGGTACCTTCCCCCTATGAAGATCGAAGACATCATCCGAGGCAAGGACGCCGGAGTCGTCACGATCGAACCGTCGGCGTCTGTGGAAGAACTGGTCGCGCTGCTCGGCGAACACCGGATCGGGGCGGCGATCGTCTCCACCGACGGCCGGCACATCGACGGGATCGCCAGCGAGCGCGACGTCGTCCGGGAACTCGGCACGCAGGGCGCCGCGGTGCTGAGCCGCCGGGTCAGCGACATCATGACCGCCACGGTGCACACCTGCTCGCCGGCCGACACCCTGGAGGAGACGGCGCACACCATGACCTACCAGCGGATCCGGCATCTGCCGGTGCTGGTCGACGGCGAGCTGCGCGGCGTGGTCTCCATCGGCGACGTGGTCAAGCACCGCATCGACCAGCTGATGGACGAGCGCAACCACCTGCTCGGCTACCTGCACGCCTGAGCCGGTGGAGCCGACCGACCCTGCCGCGGCGACCGCCGCCCGCGCGTCCGGACTGGAGGTCACGGTGACCCGGCACGGGCCGGTCAGTTCGCTGGCCGAGGCCGCCGCCGTCCGCGGCATCGAGCCGCGCGACATCGTCAAGACGATGGTGGTGCGGCGGGCCGCGGACGACTTCCTGTTCGTCCTGGTGCCGGGCGACGCCGAGATCTCCTGGCCCAAGCTGCGCGCCCTGCTCGGGGTGTCGCGGCTGTCCATGCCGGACGCCGAGACCGCGCACCGCGCCACCGGCTACCGGCGCGGCACGATCACCCCATTCGGGGCTACGACCGCCTGGCCGGTGATCGCGGACGCCTCGATCGCCGGACGCCGGGTGTCGATGGGCAGCGGCGTCCACGGCGTCGCGATGAGTGTGGACGCCGACGCCATGCTCGCCGCCCTCGGTGCGGTCGTCGCCGACATCGTCTGAGACCCAACCTCGAGCCACCCGAAGGGGTGGTTGGGCACCGCCGGGGGCCGACCTAGCCTGGCGGCCAGTGCATCCCGCACCGCACGAAGGAGGAAGCATGGGCATCGGCGACAAGATCCAGAACAAGGCCGAAGAGGTCGGCGGCAAGATCAAGGAAGCCGTCGGGGACGCCACCGACAACGAGCGACTCCAGGCCGAAGGTGCGGCCGATCAGGCCAGTGCGAAGGCCAAGCAGGCCGGCGAGGCCGTCAAGGACGGTGTGAAGGACGCCGCCGAAGACGCCAAGGCGGCCTGGAACAAGGCCACCAACTGAACCTCGATCCACCGAGTCACCGTGGCTCAGACAGGTCACGGTCCCGACGGCGCCGCGTCCCCCGAGCGGCGCCGTCATCATGTCCCGGCCGCCTCGGGCCGTCGCCGATAGGGTGGACGCCATGGAACACGCGGTGATCCGGGTCGACGGCTACGTGCAGGGCGTCGGGTTCCGCTGGTGGGCGATGGGGCTGGCCCGTGAGCTCGGGCTGGTGGGATACGCCCAGAATCTGGTCGACGGCCGGGTCGAGGTCAGCGCACAGGGTTCGGTGGAAGCCCTCGGCACCCTGATCAGGGCGCTGATCGAGCAACCCACCCGGCGCGGGCGTCCGGGCCGGGTCACCGACCACACCGTCGACTGGGTGCCGGTCGATTCGTCGCTGCGCGGCTTCGGGATTCGCGGATAGTCCGGCGCCCCGGACCGCGGTACCGATTTCCGCGCTCGACGCGCTCCGCGCCTCAGGTGAAACGCTTTAGCAAGAATCGAGCGCGGAAATCGGTATTTCTTGGCGCGATGAAATCGTGCTGCCGGAGCGAGGCGACGGCCCATCGGAGGAGATTCGCCGAGGCCCGGATGCGGACGGCACCCGCGGCGTAGGGTCGGGTGCATGACGAAGGTTCTGGTCACCGGCGGGGTGCGCTCGGGCAAATCGCTGTACGCCGAGATGCTGCTCGCCGACGCAGGGCCGGTGAGCTACATCACCCCCGGCTACCCCGCCGATCCAGCGGCCGACCCGGAGTGGGCGGCCCGGGTCTACAGCCATCAGAAGCGCCGGCCCACACATTGGCGGACCGTGGAAACCCTCGATATCGCCCACGCCGTCGCCGAGGCGGACACCCCCGTGCTGATCGACTGCATCGGCACCTGGCTGTCCCGCTCCATCGACACCTGGGGAACCTGGGACCAGCCGTTCGACTCCTGGCGGCACCTCTTCGACGACGCCGTACTGGAACTGCTGGACGCCTGGCGCAACCACGACCACCCCCTGGTGGCGGTGACCAACGAAGTCGGTTGGGGGCTGGTCTCGCAATACGCCTCGGGACGCCTGTTCGCCGACCTCACCGGGCGGGTCAACCAACGGCTCGCCACCGTCTGCGACGAGGTCGTGCTGATGGTGGCCGGACGCCCCCTGCACCTGTAGTCGCTCGGGGACGGTTCTCGACCGACGAAAACCGCACCTTAGGGACGGTTCTCGACCGACCAAAACCGCACCTTAGGGACGCTTCTAGAGGGACCGAACTCGCATCCCGGGGACGGTTCTCGACCGCCGGAATCGCCCTAGAACCGTCCCCGATGAACGAAACTCGACACCCCCAGAACCGTCCCCGACCGACGAGAACCGTCCCCGACGAACGAGTTAGCCGGCGGCCAGCACTATCAGGACGCCGGTCGTCGCCACTTCGACGGCGGCACCGAGCACGTCGCCGGTGATGCCACCGAGCCGCCGGGTGGCGGCCCGGACCAGGTACCAGGCCAGGGCCGCACCGACCGCCGCGGCCAGCGGCCCGAGCCACCAGGACGCCCCGGCCAGCCAGGCCCCGAGGGCCAGCGGGACGGCCAGCACAGCCCAGAGCGTCGCACCGGCGGCCAGCGGGACGCTGGAGGCGAAGACCGTGCCCAGGCCGTCCGGACGAGCGGCGGGCACCCCGCGACGGGCGGCGATCACCAGCGCCCCGCGTCCGGCACACAGGGCCAGAGCCACCGCCAGCCATCCCCAGCCGCGCTCCAGCAGCACTGCCGCGGACGCCACCTGCAATCCGAGCACCACCACCAGGGTCACCACCCCCATAGGGCCCACATCGCCGCGGCGCATGATCTCCAGGGCCCGGGGCGCGGGGCGTCCGGAACCCAGTCCGTCGGCGGTGTCGGCCAGCCCGTCCAGGTGGATCGCCCGGGTCAGCCAGGCCACCAGGCCGACCGCCAGCAGCGCGGCCACCGTCCCCGGCACCACCATGGCCAGCAACCCGGCGGCGCCGGCGGCCAGCACGGCGGCCGGGGCGAAGGCGACCGGGGCGAGCAGGGCGGCAGTCCGGGCGGTGTCCCGATCGACCCGTTGCGGCGGCGCGACCCGGAACACGGTGAGGGTTCCGACCGCCAGCCGCCAGCCGTCCAGGGTGCGCGTACTCACCCGCCCATCATCGCAGCGCCCCCTCCCGCCCGCGCTCGCCTAACTATTTCGGGCTCGCCGAGTTCGGCGAGCCCGAAATAGTTAGGCGAGCGCGGGCGGGAGGGGGCGCTGCGATGATGGGCGGGTGAGTACGCGCACCCTGGACGGCTGG
>NZ_JASGDE010000038.1:0-15393 GCF_047607385.1 Micropruina sp. | reverse complement strand
GCCCGGACGCGGCGAGGGCCCGCGCGCCGGACACCCGCTCGCGGGCGGCATCGGTCCGACCGGCCTCCAACAGGGCCTCGGCGGCGTCCAACTGGACCACCAGCCCGCCCAGGGTGTGGGCCAGGACGTCGTGCAGGTCGCGGGCCAGCGCCACCCGGACCGCCTCCTCCCGGATCGCCACCTCGCGTTCGGCCAGCAGCGCCTCGCGGCGCTCCGCCAGCCGTCCCTGGCGCCGGCTGAACCCGGCCAGCGCCGCGATCACCGGCACCCCGAGCATGGTGGCCAACGCCGCCGGCTGCATCGGCTCGAACAGCGCGCCGACCCCGATCAGGGCCAGCGCTGCCAGCCCGGCGGAGTTGCCGAGGGCGATCGGCAACTCCGGATCGCCCAGCAGGACCAGCAGGCAGACCGCCGCCGGGACCAGCGAATTGCCCTGGGTGGACGGTCCCGCCAGCGCGCCGAGCAGGACCGCGCCGGCCGCCAGCACCGTGCCGGTGCGCGACGGGCGCATCCGCGCCAGGACGGTCCTGACCACCCAGCACAGCAGGGCCAGCACCGACAGCAGCAACGCCCAGCTGGGCTGGTGGCCGTACTCGCGAAACACCGTCCACCACGCCAGCAGTGCCGCCCCCACCACGGTGAGGGCGACACTGGTCGGTCCCGGACGCCGGTTCACGTCACCATCCTTGCGCAGCGACCCGTCAAACCAGCGTTGCGCGACCGGCCGGGGCCTCCGCGTCGAGCTGCTGGGCCCGGGACAGGATGACCCCCACCCGGATCATCCGGTTCGCGCCGAGCAGCAGCAGGATCACCCCGGTCGAGGTGACCAGCTGGGCGCCCAGCTGCACCGCGACGACGTCGATGCCGACCCGCACCGCGACCACCAGCAACCACAACGCCAGGCCCCACCAGCCCGTCCGGGTCTCCCAGCGGGCCCCGCTGTGATCGTTCGAAGCAGCCAGCGGACGGAATTTGGCCAGTGCACCCATCCAGGCCCCGGTCGCCGCCGACACCGCGATCTCGATGGCGAGCGCGGCCACGTCGATGCCGCCGAAGGACGCTCGGGCGCCGATCAGCGAGGCGATGCCGACCAGACCCAGGATCAGCGGCAGCCGCCACATCCGGGCCCCGTCGACGACGCGCCATGTGGTCTGCCGGTATCCCACCCACACCAGGATCAGCAGGCCGAGTCCAATACTGCCGAGAAGGTCGTAATTCATGCCTCAAGGCTGATCCGGAGGTCTCCCGGAAACGCCCTCCCGCGGGTGGAGATCAGGGTGGAGATCGCTGCCGCCGGGTGGAGCCGGTGGCGTTTGGTCATCCCGGGCCGGGGGATACCGGGCTTTCCTGCGCCTGTGCCGACTTCAGGTGGCTCGGACTGGACACCTGGGTGGTGGCGGCGTCACCGATCGCGCGATCCGTCACAGCTTTCGGGTTGTTCAGCTACTTTCGTGATATTTCCCGAAAGCAGATGTCTGACCTGAAAGCTGTGGCCGATCGCGCGATCGACCACGGGACGTCCCTGGATGGACGGGCTTGGTGGGATGACGAGGTGCGTTTGGTGATCTCCGACTACCGAAGCTCAGCCGGGCAGCAGGGCGGTCATCAGATCGTGCGCGCCGTCGGCCCGGGCCGCCTCGAAGTACAGCCGGACGCCGCCGTCGGGCAGCGGCACCGCGCTGACGTAGCGCAGCGCGCCGTCGGAGAGCGGGGAGGAAGCGATGGGGCCGTCCCCGACCGGCAGCAGCGGGGCGTCCGGGGCGCTCGCCCGGGCCATCCCGGTGTGTTCGTGCCAGTTGGACGCCGCGTCCGGGCGTCCGTCGTAGAGCAGCACCGGCGGATCCAGCGACAGCACCGTGGTGACCCGGGTGCCGCGGGCGTCCCAGCCGTCGCCGCGGGGCGCCAGCGCGATGCCGTGGTCGGTCCAGTCCAGGCCGTCGGCGCTGCTCAGGTAGCGGGTGGTCATCCGGTCCTCGGCGCCCGGCACGTCCAACGGATGGCAGCACAACCACAACCGCCACAACTCGCCGTCCCGGACGATCACCGGGTCCTTCACACCGACCAGGTCGCTGCCCGGCAGCACCACGGTGCGGCGTCCGCTCGGGAACTCCTCCGGGGTCGCGGCGTCGACCGCCTCCACCCACCAGTGCTTGGAGCCTGGGGTGGCGCAGGACAGGTACAGCCGCCAGCCGCCGTCGTCGAGCCGGGCCAGCGCCGGACGCTCGAACGACTCGGCGCCGAAGGCCTCCCGGTGGACTTCCGCGACCGTCTCGAACGAGACGCCGTCGCGGGAGCGGGCGACCACGGTGACGACGCCGCGCCCGGCGTCCAGCGGACGACGCACCCGGTAGGCCAGCCAGAAGAACCCGTCCGACCAGATCGCGGCCGGAGCCCCGGACCAGTTGCCCGGACCGGCGGCCGGCGCGGGCACCACCACCGTGCCGTCGGTGAACAGGGATCGCAGGCGGTCGCTCATCGACATGCGCTCAGCGTAGAGCGACATCGGACGTGATCGGCGGGGCCACCCGTAAACTCAGGGACAGCGCCAACTTTTGCTGGTCGAGCGCGGCGAGACCTCTCTGGCAACGGGTTTTTGACAAGGCTCATCCAATGGCGTGCCGCATTGATCAGCGCACTCTCAACGCTCGACAGGGGTAGGTGGATGTCTGACAGACCGACGATCCGGGTGAGCCGGACGACTCGTGATGAACCCCGCCGGGCCGCGCAGGATCGGCACCAGGCGGTCGCCGAGACGGTACGGCGGCTGCGTCAGGACGAGATGGGGCGCGATCTGGACCGGCCGCTGACCGACGAGGAAGTCGCTTGGCTCGATGCCGATACCGAGTGACGTGATCGTCCCCGACCTGCTGCGACGACGGCTGGACGGCCCGGGCCCGGCTGCGATCGGCGTTCTGGGCACCCTGCTGATCGGGTGGGGGAGTTGCCACCCGGAGTTCGCCCACGGTCCGGACGGCTGGCCGTCCCCGCTCGTGAACGCGATCGGGCTGGCGTTGCCGCTGCCGGCCAACCGGTTCGCGATCGTGGCCGGGGTGCTGCTGCTGGTCGCCGCCTGGTGGCTGCTGCGGCCCGCCGACCGGGACGATGGTCCGGCGTCCGGTGCACCGCGGACGTCCCCGCGACGACGCACCCTGGTCGCGATGGCGCTGTGGAGCCTTCCGCTGCTGCTGGTGCCCCCGGTGCTGTCGGCCGACGCCGTGCTCTACGCCGACCTGGGCTGGATCGTGAACCAAGGGCAGAATCCGTACCTGGTCGGCCTGACCGGGGCCGGCGGACCGTATGCGCCGCACGTCGATCCGCTCTGGGCCGGCAGCGGGGTGGCCTATCCGCCGCTGGCGTTGCTGACCGATGCGCTGGTGGTGAAGGTCGCCGGCTTCGCCAGCTACGGCGGCATCGTCGCGATGCGGCTGCCGGCGCTGGCGGCCCTCGCGGTGATCGCCTGGGTGCTGCCCCGGCTGGCCCGCGACCTGGGGGTGGACGCCGACCGCGCGCTGTGGTGGGGGCTGGCGAATCCCCTGGTCATGCTGCATTTCGTCGGCGGTGCCCACAACGACGCCTTGATGGTGGCGGTGGCACTGGTCGGCGTCTGGCTGGCGGTGCGGCGTCCGGGATGGCTGTGGAGTCTGCTGATCGCGCCGGCGGTGATCGGAGTGGCGATGGCGTTCAAGCAGCAGGCCGGGCTGGCCGCGCTGGCCTGCGCCGGGCTGCCGGTGGCCGCCCAGCTGGCCCGATCGAGCCTGCCTGCCCGGTTGTGGCTGCTGGGCCGCCGCAGTGCCGTCGCGGTCCTGGTCGCCGGAGTGGTGTTCGCCGGCGTCACCATGGCGTCCGGGCTCGGGTTCGGCTGGACGAGGTGGCTGTCGCTGATGGGCAAGGCCGGCACCGCGGCACCGTTCTCGCTGCTCTCCCAGGCCGGGGAGCTGCTGATCGGCGCCACCGGCGGCGATCCGTCGTGGTGGCTGGCGGCGGTCGGGACGGTGTCCACCCTGACCCTGCTGGGCGTGCTGGGCTGGGTGCTGGTGCGATTCGCGGACCGTCCGCTCGCCGCGGTGGCCTGGGGGTCGCTCGCGGTCAGTGTCCTCGGACAGTCGATGCACCCCTGGTACATCCCGTGGTCGGTGGGGCTGCTGGCTCTGCTGCCGTTGACCCGGCGGCAGTTCGGCTGGGCGACCGGCTTCGTGGTCGCCTTCGCAGTCTGGAACGCCGTCCAGACCGTGGTGTGGCACTCGGTACCCTGACCCGCCCCGGCAGCGGCCGTTGGGCAGGCCTGGCTAGGATTCGGTCGCACCGTTCGTCCCGAACCCGAAGGTTGTTCATGCCCGCATCCACCTGGCGCCTGCCCGGCGTCTGGATCGGGTTCGTCGGATCGGTGCTGGTCGGCGTCGGCGGCTGCAGCAACGACTACTCGTTCAACCCGCTGGGCTGGGGGGTCGGTCCGATCGCCGCTCTGGCCGCCGCCATCGACCGGCCCACCGGGAACCTGCTGGTGGCGTCCGGCTGCATCCTGCTGTCGGTCGGCTGGCTGCTGCTGGTGCCCCGCGCCGGACGCCTCGCGCCGCCCCTGCTGTGGCTGCTCTGGGCGGCGCCGCTGCTGATCGTCCCGCCGGTGATGAGCGGCGACCCGTTCCTGTACGCCGACCTGGGCTGGATCATGGCGCACGGCGGCAACCCTTATCTGGACGTGCTGGGCAGCTACGGCGGTCCGTTCGACCCGTTCGTCGACCGGTTCTGGTCGGGCAACGGCGTCGCCTACCCGCCGCTGGCACTGGAGATCAACCGGCTGATGGTGCAGCTGGCCGGGATGCACCCGTACTGGGGGGTGGTCGCGCAGCGGCTGCCGGCCCTGGTCGGGGTGGCGCTGGTCGCCACCTTCCTGCCCCGCCTCGCCGACCGGGTGGGTGCCGACCGGAACTGGGCGGTCTGGCTCGGCGTGCTCAACCCGATCGCCGTCGTCCACCTGATCGGCGGCGCGCACAACGACACCCTGATGGCGGGCGTGGTGGTGTTCGCGCTCTGGCTCAGCATCCAGACCGTGCCGCGGATTTCGGCCGGCCTGGTGCTGGCGCCGGTGGTGATCGGGCTGGCGATGGCGCTCAAGCAGCAGGCCGGGTTGGCCGTGATCGCCGCCGCCGGCCTGCCGGTCGCCGCGCAGCTGGTGCGGCTGCCGTGGCTGCAGCGGGTGGTCGCCCTGGGCTGGCGGACGGCGGTCGCCACCGTGGTCGCCCTGGCCACCTTCGTCGCGGTGTCGCTGGCCAGCGGGCTCGGCTTCGGCTGGACGCAGTGGCTGTCGCAGATGGGACGGGCCCGCACCATGACGCTGTCGGTGGCGATCGGGGACGCCTTCCTCTGGACCGGACGCGACCTGACCAGCCTCGCCAACACCGTCATCGCCGCCCTGGCGGTGCTCGGGGTGGCGGCACTGTTGCTGCTGCGTCCGGAACGTCCGCTGCTGGTCACCGCGTGGGGTTCGCTGCTGGTGTTGTTCATCGGCCAGGCCCTGCACCCCTGGTACGTCGGGCTGAGCCTGGCGCTGCTCGGGTTGCTGCCGCTGCGCCGGGCCGCCACCCGCTGGGTGGTGTTCGTCACCATCGGCTACCTGCTCGCCTACAGCTTCACCAACCTGTACAACGTGCCGGTGCTGCCGTCGCTGGCCGGCGGGCTGGTCGTCGGCTGCCTCTGCTACGCGGTCTGGACGGTCTCCCGGCGCACCGTCGCGGCCGGTGAACCCGTGACTAGGCTGGGCTGATGCGCATCGCCATCGCCGGAGCATCCGGGCTGCTCGGGCGGGCCACCGCCGCTCACCTGCGGGCCACCGGCCACCAGGTGCTGGCCCTGGTCCGCCGCGAGGCGTCCGGCCCCGACGAGCGGCGCTGGGACCCCGATTCCGGACGGATCGCCGCCCCCGGCCTGGCCGACGTGGACGCGGTGGTCAACTTCTCCGGCGCCGGCATCGCCGACGCCCGCTGGAGCGTGGAGCGCAAGGCCGAACTGCGCAGCTCGCGGCTGAACAGCACCACCACCCTGGCCGCCGCCCTGGAGCTCGGCGGCCGCTGCGGCCGGCTGCTCAACGGCTCGGCGATCGGCTTCTACGGCGACACCGGCGAGACCGTGGTCGACGAGCGGACGCCGCAGGGCTCCGGCTTCCTGGCTCAGCTGGTCGCCGACTGGGAGCGGGCCGCGCACGCCGCCCCGGTGCCCACCGCCTACCTGCGCACCGGGCACGTGCTGACCCGCGAGGGCGGCTTCCTGGGCAAGCAGCGGCTGCCGTTCCGGCTCGGCCTGGGCGGGCGGCTGGGTTCCGGGCGGCAGTTCCTGCCCTGGATCCACGTCGACGACTACACCCGCGCGGTCGCCCACCTGCTCACCTCGACGCTGACCGGGCCGGTCAACCTGTGTGGCCCGAACCCGGTCACCAACGCCCAGTTCACCGCAGCCTTCGCCCAGTCGCTGAACCGTCCGGCGCTGATCCCGCTGCCGCTGCCGGCGCTGCGGCTGCTGTTCGGCTCCGAGATGGTGGACGAGGCGCTGCTCAGCGGCACCCGGGTGCAGCCGCGCCGGCTGCTCGACGACGGCTTCACCTTCGATCACCCGCGCCTGGACGAGGCGCTGGCGTCCGTCGCCGGCTGAGCAACCGCAGGCCATCGTTGGTCGAGCTTGTCGAGACCTCTCGGGCTCGATCGTTGGTCGGGCTTGTCGGGACCTCTCAACCAGCGGGTTTCGACGAGCTCAACCAGCGGGGGTGTCCGGACCCGCTGGACGCGGCACGGGGGTCCGGTGCCCCGGCATAGACTGACCATCCCGCGCGAAGGAGTGTTGCCTCGATGTCCTCGTCCGATCTGACCCCGGCCGGCGTACCCGCGCCGTTCGCGACGCTCGGTCTCACCTTCGACGACGTGTTGCTGCAGCCCAATGCCAGCGACGTGATCCCGTCCCAGGCCGACACCTCCACGCTGGTGTCGAAACGGATCCGGCTCAACATCCCGCTGCTCAGCGCCGCGATGGACACCGTCACCGAGGCCCGGATGGCGATCGCGATGGCCCGCGAGGGCGGCATGGGCATCCTGCACCGCAACATGCCCGCCGACGAGCAGGCGTCCCAGGTCGACCGGGTGAAGCGCTCCGAGGCCGGCATGGTCGAGCAGCCGATCACCATCACCGCCGACCGCACCATCGGCGAAGCCGACGAGCTGTGCGGCAAATTCCGCATCTCCGGCGTCCCGGTGGTGGACGACAACATGAAGCTGCTCGGCATCGTCACCAACCGCGACATGCGCTTCGAGGACGACCCGAGCCGCCGGGTCTCCGACGTGATGACCCCGATGCCGCTGGTCACCGGCTGGCCCGGGATCACCAGCGAGGAGGCGCTGCGGCTGCTGGCCCGGCACAAGATCGAGAAGCTGCCGCTGGTCGACACCGACGGCACCCTGCGCGGCCTGATCACGCTGAAGGACTACGTGAAGTCCGACAAGTACCCGCTGGCCTGCAAGGACGAGCAGGGCCGGCTCCGGGTCGGTGCCGCGGTCGGCTTCTTCGGTGACTCCTGGCAGCGCGCGATGCAGCTGGTCGAAGCCGGAGTGGACGCCATCATCGTCGACACCGCCCACGGGCACTCGTCCGGCGTGCTGGAGATGATCGCCCGGCTGAAGGCCGAACCGGCCGCGGCCGCGGTGGACGTCATCGGCGGCAACGTCGCCACCTACGCCGGCGCGTCCGCGCTGGTGGATGCCGGCGCCGACGGCGTCAAGGTCGGGGTCGGACCGGGTTCGATCTGCACCACCCGGGTGGTCGCCGGGGTCGGCGTCCCGCAGGTCACCGCGATCCACGACGTGGCCCGGGCCTGCCGTCCGGCCGGCGTCCCGGTGATCGGCGACGGCGGGCTGCAGTACTCCGGCGACATCGCCAAAGCGCTGGTCGCCGGCGCCGACACGGTGATGCTGGGCTCGCTGCTGGCCGGCTGCGAGGAGAGCCCCGGCGAGCTGGTGTTCATCAACGGCAAGCAGTTCAAGTCCTACCGAGGGATGGGTTCCCTGGGTGCGATGGCGGCCCGCGGACGCCGGGCGTCCTACTCCAAGGACCGCTACTTCCAAGGCGACGTGACCTCCGACGACAAGCTGATCCCGGAGGGCATCGAGGGCCAGGTCGCCTATCGCGGCCCGCTGGCGGCCGTCGCCTACCAGCTGGTCGGCGGGTTGCGGCAGTCGATGTTCTACACCGGCGCCGCCACCATCGACCAGCTGCACGAACGCGGCCGGTTCGTCCGGATCACCTCGGCCGGGCTGCGCGAGTCGCACCCGCACGACATCCAGATGACCATCGAAGCGCCCAACTACGCGGCCCCCAACTGACCCATCGACTGGCTAAGGAGCCTCCATGATCGAGATCGGGCGATCCAAGCGTGCCCAACCGGTGTATTCGTTCGACGACATCGCGATCGTCCCGACCCGGCGCACCCGGCACATCGAGGACGTCCGGCTGAACTGGTCGATCGACGCCCTCACCTTCGAATTCCCGATCGTCGCGGCCCCGCAGGACTCGGTGATGTCGCCGGCCACCGCCGCCGCGTTCGGACGCCTCGGCGGCCTGGGCGTGCTCAACCTGGAGGGGCTGTGGACCCGGTACGAGGATCCGGAGCCGCTGCTGGAGGAGCTGGCCTCGATCGAGGACCAGGTCACCGCCACCCGCCGGATGCAGGAGATCTACACCGCGCCGATCCAGGGTGAGCTGATCACCCAGCGGCTGAACGAGATCCGTGAGGCGGGGGTTCCGGTGGCCGGTTCGCTCTCTCCGGAGAACTGCAAGGCGTTCGCGTCCGTGGTCGAGTCGGCCGGGGTGGACTTCTTCGTGATCCGCGGCACCACCGTGTCGGCCGAGCACGTCAGCCACAGCGTCGAGCCGCTCAACCTCAAGGAGTTCATCTACGCCCTGGACGTGCCGGTGATCGTCGGCGGCTGCGCCACTTACCAGGCGGCTCTGCACCTGATGCGGACCGGCGCGGCCGGCGTCCTGGTCGGGTTCGGTGGTGGCGCCACCAAGCGCACCCGCAACGTGCTCGGTGTCGAGGTGCCGATGGCGTCCGCGCTAGCTGACGTCGCCGAGGCGCGTCGCGACTACATGGACGAGTCCGGTGGACGCTACGTGCACGTCATCGCCGACGGCGCCCTGGGCCGTTCCGGCGACATCGCCAAGGCGATCGCCTGTGGCGCGGACGCCGTGATGGTCGGCTCCCCGCTGGCCCGGGCGTCCGAGGCTCCGGGGCACGGCTATCACTGGGGACCGGAGGCCTGGCATCCCAGCCTGCCGCGCGGTGAGCGGGTCCGGTTCGGCGCCATCGGCAGCCTGGAGCAGATCCTGCACGGCCCCTCGCACACCCCGGACGGCACCATGAACCTGGTCGGCGCGCTGCGCCGGGCCCTGGCCACCTGCGGCTACACCGAGGTCAAGGAGTTCCAGCGGGTCGAGATCGTCGTCCACCGCTGATCGGACGGAAGCGATCGGGCGGGTTCGCAGCCGATCCTCGAAGGTGGGTGTGTGCCGACCCGGCCCCGTCCTGTTCTGACAGGCTATTTGAGGTTCTGACAAGCACTTTCGCTTCCCGGCGTGGGTGATCTGCCGCGGCTGGCGTGCGCAATCTGCCGCACTTGGACGTCCGCTCGATGGCGATGCCGGACGACGCACCAGCGACTACTGAGCGACACTGACCCCGTGCTCGGACGCGGACTTCGCCAGGGTGGTGTCGAAGGTGGCCAGGGTGGCGCCGGTCTCCATCGCAGCGGCCAACACGCAGCAGTCGGGCAGCTTCAGCGACGTGCTCGCCCGCAGTTTGGCCAGCGCGAGTGGCTGCTCGACGGCAACCGGTAGTTGCTGTACCCCCATGATGGCGATCTGCTCGCGATAGAGGTCGGCGCGACCGTCGCGGGCGGGGTGGGTGAGCACCTCGGCAAGGGTGATCGGATGAATCGCCAGCTCCTCTTCGGTGTCCAGAAGTTCGAGTGCCCGCGCACTGTGGGTGTCACGAATCGCGAAGTGTGCGATCAGCACATTGGCGTCGAGCACGATCATTCCGGCCAGTCCTTTCGGAGTTCCTCCAGGTAGCCGGGCGGATAGTCGATCGTGCCGCGGGTCTCCTCGAGCACTTTGCGGCGGGCCGCGCGGCGTTCGGCGCATGCGGTCTCGACGGACTGGGCTCCGGCAGTCATCAGCCGGGTGATCAGTTCGGAGCGCGGGACGCCCGGCCACTCCCTGGCGGCGATCTCCAGGGCACGGGCGACCGGTGGTGTCTGAGTGACCTGAATTCGAGTCAGTGTGGTCGGCATGTGGCTAAGTGTACCACTATGAAAGAAGGTGGTACATGGGACGTGGCAAGGCTGCAGCGCTACGGCGTCCGGCGCCGCGTCGCTACGATGCGGTCATGATCGCGTCCCCACTCCACTCATCGGGTTACCCGTCGGATCGGCCTCGATCGGTTGACGTGCTGATCAATCCGTCGTCCCGCTGGTTGAGCTTGCCGAAACCCATTGCCAGCGGGGTCGCGACAAGCTCGACCAACGAGAACCGGCGCTTCCTGGAGAGGGTCTCGTGACGCATCCCGAACTGGTCCGGCTGCGGGGCAGCATCGACAATCTGGATTCGGCCCTGATCTACCTGCTGGCCGAACGGTTCAAGGTCACCCAGCAGGTGGGCGAGTTGAAGGCCACCGTCGGCCTGCCGCCCGCCGATCCGGACCGGGAGGCGCAGCAGATCGCGCGGCTGCGGCAACTGGCCAAGGACGCCAACCTCGACCCGGAGTTCGCCGAGAAGTTCCTCAACTTCATCGTGTCGGAGGTCGTCCGGCACCACCAGCGGATCGCCCGGGAGGCCGGCTGACCGGCATCCGTCCCGCCACCCGGTCCGACTGGGCGGTGTTGGACCTGATCGAGGCTGCCGCGGACGCGCTGTTCGACGGCATCCTGACCTTGCCGCCGGCGCCGGAGGCGCGCAGCGCTGAACTCGGCGCCCGCGGGTTCACCCTGGTCGCCGTCGACGCCGACGACCGTCCGGTCGGCTTCGCCCAGGTGCTGGAGCTGGACGCCCGCTTCCATCTCGAGCAGCTCAGCGTCCACCCGGACGCGCAGCGTCGTGGCGTCGGTGCTGCGCTGCTCGCCGCGGTCGAGGACGGCGTCCGGGCCCGGGGCGGGTCGGTGGTGACCCTGCGGACCTTCGCCGACGTGCCCTGGAACGCGCCGTTCTACCGGCGGCACGGCTACGCCGATGCCGAGCTGCCGGTGGCGATGTCGGCGCTGCTGGACGCCGAGGAGCGGCTCGGACTGTTGGACGCCGGTGCCCGGGTGACGCTGGCCAAGCAGGTCGCCGCGCACGTTGCGCCGAGGCCCGCGGTGAGCGTGCTGCCGCTGCGCGACGGACGCCGTGGCCTGGAGGTGTTCGTGCAGTACCGGGCCGGCACGATGGACTTCGCCGAAGGTGCGGTGGTGTTTCCCGGCGGCCGGGTGCTGCCGGCCGAACAGCCGGTCCAGGTGCCCGACGACCATGCGGCGGCCTGGGCGGCGACCGCGTTGCCCGCGCCCGAGGTGCTGGCGGCGGCAGCGATCCGCGAGGTGGCCGAGGAGTGCGGCGTGCTGATCGAAGCCGACGAGCTGGTGCCCTGGGACGACTGGGTCACCCCGCCCGGCGGCCGGCGCCGCTTCGATGTGGCCTTCTTCCTCACCGCGGCCCACGCCGGTCAGGACTGGCGCAACACCACCACCGAGGCGGTGCGCACCGCCTGGCGTCCCCCGGCGGAGTTGCTGCGCGAGGCCGAGCGGGGACTGCTGCGGCTGCTGCCGCCGACCCGGACGCTGCTCAGCGAACTCGCGGTCCTGCCGGACGTCTCGGCGGCGCTCGCCGCCCGGCCGCGGATCGTCCCGGTGCTGCACGATCGAGGGAAGCCCCGGCTGGGCGCTGATTAGGGACTGATCAGTGCGGCGTCTCGCTGGTTGAGCTTGTCGAAACCCCTTGTCGGAGCGCTCACGTTCAGGTCTCGACAAACTCGACCAGCGAGCAGCACTTCCTAAGCCTCGATCCACCGATGGGCGCCGTAGCGAGCGGCACCAGATGGGTGCAATGGCAAGACGGGAACGCGAAGGCGTACCGGGTCGTACGGTGAGCGGGGCCGGCGAAGCCAGTGCGCCCATCTGGGGTCGCGCAGTAGGCGCAGATCGGTGGATCGAGGCTTAGGGCCTGGCTAGCGCACCTGGGAGTCGGGCGGGCTGTAGGTGTTGCACTGGGCGATCTGCGGACCGCCGTTCAGCCCGGTCTCGAACCAGCGCTGCCGGGTGGTGCCCAGGCCGTGCCCGGAGTCGATGTTCGGCTTCCCGGAGAGGATGTCGTCGCCCAGGTTGTAGGCGATGGTGCGCAGGCCGTCCAGATCGCCGGAACTCAGCCCCTGCGACGGCGCCACGGTGTGGATCCACATGCCGGCGAAGCAGTCCGCCTGCACTTCCAGCCGGCGGGAGAAGACGTTCGCCTCGGCCTTGGACTGCACCTTCTGCTCCCAGGCGTTGCTGGAGATGGAGATGCCGGTGCGGGCCTGGATGGCGTGGCCGAACTCGTGGCCGAGGATCATCTCCATCAGGAATTTCTGGCCCTGCAGATCCTTCGGGAAGATCTTCGGCAGCGGCTTGGCGTAGTAGATCCGCTGGTCGCCGCCGCAGTAGGAGGCGTTGACGCTGTCCAGCTTGCCGCACTTGGTCTGGATCGGCTGGCTGTACACCGTGGCCGGCGGACGCGGCAGCACGTAGCCGGCGGCCTCGACCGGGCCGTGCCAGACCTTCATCAGGCAGGCGGTCAGTTTCTGCAGGTGATCGTTGAGCTCGGCCTCGGTGGCGTTCAGGGCGTCCACCGGCTGCATGTCGTTGCAGTCGGTCGGGATGGTGATCGACTGTTGGTACAGCGGGTTGTTCCTCAACCACGCGCTGGCCTCGTCGTAGGTCTTCGGCACCGGAAGCTCGGGCGGATTCATGTCCGGCGGCGGCGGGGTGTAGGTCTCCACCGGACGGGGTGCGACGCCGGGGGAGCCGCTGATCACATTGGCCACCACGACCCCGACCAGCAGCACGCCGCAGACGGCGACCAGCAGGATCAGCACGCGGCCCAGCGGGTTGCCGCGTCGTGGCGGCGGAGCCGGCGGACGGAAACCGCCCGGCTGCTGCGGGTAACGCGGCGGATAGCCGGGCTGCTGCGGGAAGCCGGGTTGTTGCTGCTGACCAGGCTGCTGGAAGCCAGGCTGCGGGAACCCGCCGTGCTGTTGGTAGCCGCCGGGTTGCTGGAATCCGGGCTGCTGGAAACCCCCCGGCTGCGGCCAGGCGGGCTGCCCGAAACCGGGCTGGGGACGATTCCGACCGGGCTGCGGTTGCGGCGCCGGCCAGCCCTGCGGCTGCCCCCACTGCTGTGGGTAGGGCTGCTGGCGCGGAGGAAACGGCTGCGTCACCCGCAACACTGTAACGGTCGGGGTGTCGGGCGCCACCTCCCAGACAACTGGGAATTCGTCGCCGGGGAGGAGGCGGCCGGACCACGATGCGGTAGCTTTTCGTGACGCGCACCGCGCTCCGCCGTCGCCCGACTCCGAAGGACCGAACGTGTCGAGATCGCCCATCACTCCCTTCGCCCGGCTGTTCGCCGGCCTGCTCGTCCTGGTCACCGTCCTGCTCGGGCCGGCCGTGCCGCGGGCGTTCGCCGCCGAGCTGGTCTCCAGCTACGCCGTGGAGGGCTCGATCGCGGCCGACGGCACGCTCACCGTGCAGGCGACGATCAGCTTCGACGGCGACGCCCCGGCCAGCCTGGTGCAGCGTTTCGCCACCTCGCGTCCGATTCTCGGCGATCGCGAATACGTCTACCGGCTCAGCGACATCAAGGCCACCGTCGCCGGCCAGCCGATCAACGCCACGGTGGTCGACGACAACGGGTACACCGTGGTCACCATGCCCACCCAGGGCGTCACCGCACCGGTGGTGCTGTCCTACGTGGTGCACGGGGCCGCCACCGCCGAACAGTCCGGCGAGACCACGGTCGCCTGGCGGCTGCTGCAGGGCCTCAGCCTGCCGGTACGGGAATTCACCGCCACCCTGACCACGCCGGTGGTGATCCAGTCGCTGCAGTGCGAGGCGGGGCCGCCGGCCTCGCCGGGCGTCTGCGGCTTCTGGGGCGGTGGCACCCACGATCACCCCAACCCGACCTTCAACGACGGTCCGCGCGGCGCCGGTGAGGTGGTCGAGGCGATCGTTCGCTTCCCGGTGGGCACCGTCACCGCGAACGAGCAGATCCGCCAGCTGTGGACCCTGGGCCGGGCCTTCTCCGCCGAGCCGCTCCCGCTCAGCCTGGCGCTCGGCCTGCTGGTGCTGGGCGGCCTCGGATTCTGGGCGCTGCACCGCCGGATCGGCCGGGACGCCGTGGGCACCGGCGACCCGACCCTGGTCGCCGAATTCCATCCCGTCGGCGACGGGGAGTCCGAGTTCCGGGTGCGCGACGGCGTCCGGCCCGGTCAGGTGGGCACCCTGGTCGACGAGCGGGTCGATCCGGTGGACGTCACCGCGACGCTGCTCGACCTGGCTGTTCGCGGGCACCTCCGGGTCGAAGAGCTGCCCAGGTCGTCGACCTACGCCGAGGGCGAATGGACGTTCACCCGGCGCAGCGGCGGTGACGAACTGCGTCCCTACGAGCGCACCCTGCTGGACGCGGTGGCGCCCGAGGGTGGCCGGCCGCTGGCCGTGTCGGAACTGCCGGCCGCGATCGGCACGGTGATCGGCACCGTCCAGGATCAGCTCTACGACGACGTGGTGGCGCTGGGCTGGTTCGCGCGGCGTCCCGACCAGACCCGCAACACCTGGTTCCGGGCCGGATTCGGGCTGCTGGTGGCGGCGGTGCTGGCCACCATCGTGCTGGTCGCGTTCACCAGCTTCGGGCTGGTCGGGCTGGCCCTGATCGCGGTCGCGCTGCTGGTCGCCTTCCTCGGCCAGGAGATGCCGGCCCGCACCGCCAGGGGCGTCTCGCTGCTGAACGGTCTGGGCCTGCTGCGGGCCCAGTTGCTGGGCCACCCCACCGATCAGATGCCGAAGGGCCGGGAACTGCACGAGCTGTCCGAGGTGCTGCCCTACGCGGTGGTGCTCGGTGGCTACGAACGCTGGCTGAAGGCGCTGGTGGACGCCGACGACGACCCGGACGCCGACTCGCAGGACCTGGACTGGTACCACGCGCCCGAGGACTGGCATCTCTCCGATCTGCCCGCCTCGCTGAACCGGCTGGTCACCACCATCCAGGGCAAGCTGTTCGCCCGCTGACCCCCCACCGAACGCTCGCCTAACTATTTTGCGCTCGCTGAATTCAGCGAGCGCAAAATAGTTAGGCGAG
>NZ_JASGDE010000037.1:0-17627 GCF_047607385.1 Micropruina sp. | reverse complement strand
CGCTCGCCTAACTATTTCGGGCTCGCCGAGTTCGGCGAGCCCGAAATAGTTAGGCGAGCGCGGGGATGGGGTCGACGGGCCCACCGCCTCCACTCACAGGCAATCCACAGGTAGCACCTAGCCGCGGCTCACAGGGCACTGACAGATTGGACACATGACAACCAGCACGCGAGGTGGCAACGAACCGCTGACCAGGCCGGACGGGACTCCGATCAAGATCCTGACGGTGGACGACGAGTCCAGCCTGACCGAGTTGCTCAGCATGGCGATGCGCTACGAAGGCTGGGAGGTGGCCACCGCCGGCTCCGGCCTGGACGCCGTCAAGGTCGCCCGCGAGGTTCGTCCGGACGCCATCGTGCTGGACATGATGCTGCCCGACTTCGACGGCCTCGAGGTGATGCGCCGGATCCGCACCGAGCAGCCCGACGTCCCGGTCATCTTCCTGACCGCCAAGGACGCCGTGGAGGACCGGATCGGCGGGCTCACCGCGGGCGGCGACGACTACGTCACCAAACCGTTCTCCCTGGAGGAGTTGATCGCCCGGCTGCGCGGGCTGCTGCGTCGCTCCGGCGCCACCACGTTGCGACCCGGCTCCCAACTGGTGGTGGGTGACCTGGTGCTCGACGAGGACTCCCACGAGGTCACTCGCGGCGGCGAGGAGATCCAGCTCACCGCCACCGAGTTCGAGCTGCTGCGCTACCTGATGCGCAACCCGCGCCGGGTGCTGAGCAAGCCGCAGATCCTGGACCGGGTGTGGAACTACGACTTCGGCGGCCAGGCCAACGTGGTCGAGCTGTACATCTCCTACCTGCGCAAGAAGATCGACGCCAACCGGGCACCGATGATCCACACCCTGCGCGGCTCCGGCTACGTGCTCAAGCCGGCGGCGGAATGACCACACCAGGCCCGCCGGACACTCCCGGGCCGGCCGCCCCCGGACCGGGCACACCCGGCCCCGGCATGCCTGAAGCGGGCACACCCGGCCCCGGCATGCCTGAAGCGGGCGCACCCGGACCCGGAACACCCGAGCCCCGCGCCCCCTGGGCGCCGGAGCCCGACGCCCCGAGCCAGGGCGTCCCCACCTTCGTCGGTCCCGGGCACACCGACGACGACGCCCCCGGCACCGGGCCCGCCGAATCGGAGCCCGCCGCCGCAGCCCCGGCCGGGACGGCGACCGCCGTCCGTCCACTCGCCAAGGGCACCCTGGGACGGCGGCTGGTGGTGCGCGTCGCCGCCGTGGTGGCGCTGGTCGCGATCGGGCTGAGCGCGGTGGTCGCGCTGGGCGTCTACAACATCCAGATCAACCAGGTGGACTCCCGGCTCGACCGGGCGATGTCCCGGCTGATCGGCCCCGGCCCGTACGGGCCTCCGGACAGCTCCACCCAGGGCGGGGTGACCGCCGGCGGCCAGGAGATCGGCACCGCCGTGGCCTGGCAGACCGCCGCCGAGATCAAAGGCGTGATCCTGACCGACCGGGGCAGCAACCGAGGTGTGCAGATCCCCTCGCTCTCGACTCCGGCGCTGAACCAGTTGGCCGCGCTGAACCTCGACTCGGGGGCCAAGACCACCGTCCAGCTCACCGACTACGGCCTCTACCGGGTGACCGTGCGCGGCGACGAGAGCAGCCGGGTGCTGGTCGGCGTCCCGTTGAGCCAGGTGACCAGCGCGATGACCTCGCTGGTGGCGTTCGAGGCGCTGCTCACCGCCGCGATCATCGCCGCCGCGGTGCTGGTGGCGCGCGGGGTCGTGGTGAGCAGCCTGGCGCCGCTGAACCGGCTGGCGGCCACCGCCACGGCGGTGTCCAATCTGCCGCTGGAGAGCGGCGAGGTCGAGGGCATCGGCCGGGTCAACAAGGACGACACCGACCCGGTCAGCGAGGTCGGACGGGTCGGGCTGGCGTTCAACCACATGCTCGACAACGTCGAAGGCGCGCTGGCCGCCCGGCACGCCTCGGAGGTGAAGCTGCGCCAGTTCGTCGCGGACGCGTCCCACGAGCTGCGCAATCCGTTGGCGGCGATCCGCGGCTATGCGGAACTGACCCGCCGGGAGCGCGCCGACCTGTCGCCGGCCATGGCACATGCGATGGCCCGGATCGAGTCGGAGTCGGACCGGATGAGCAGCCTGGTCGAGGACATGCTGCTGCTGGCCCGGCTGGATTCCGGACCGGCCCTCGACCTGGCACCCACCGACGTCACCGAGATCGTGCTCAACGCCACCAGCGACGCCCGGGTGGCCGGCCCCGACCACCGCTGGTCGCTGTCGCTGCCGGACGAGCCGGTGCTGGCCCTGGCCGACCGGTACCGCCTGCATCAGGTGCTGGCGAACCTGCTGGCCAACGCCCGCACCCACACCCCGCCCGGCACCCGGGTGGAGACCGGGGTGACGGTGCGCGACGGCATGGCGGTGATCACCGTCACCGACGACGGGCCGGGCATTCCGGCCGACCTGCAGGACTCGGTCTTCGAGCGCTTCACCCGTGCCGAGGTCAGCCGGGTGCGCAAGCAGGGCGGCTCGTCCACCGGCCTGGGGCTGGCGATCGTGGCCGCCGTGGTGGCCGCCCATCACGGCACCGCGGCCGTCGATTCGCGTCCGGGACGGACCGTGTTCACCGTCCGGATCCCGATCGCCCCACACCGGCCGCGGTCCTGATCCGGCGGCCCGATCCGACCCCGATGTCAGCCGGCACTTGAGGGTTGCCTCGGGCAAACAACCTAGTCACAGTCAGATACCGGGGCCAGCCATCGAGGTCCGGTCGAGACTTCAGGTAGCTCTCGGACAGTTCTCAGGCTTTGAATGACTGATCATGAGCCACCGAACTGCCCGCGTCCGGGCCGCCCTGCTCGCCACCGCACTGATCGCCACCGGACTGTGCAGCGCGACCGTCGGTGTCTCCCCGAGCGAGGCCGCGGTCGACCGGGAGGCCTACATCGCCAAGGCCGCCGAGGCGGCGAAGGCGTCCAAGAAGAAGTACGGGGTGCCGCGGGCGGTCACGATCGCCCAGTCGATCCTGGAGTCCGGCTGGGGCAAGTCCGGGCTGACCACCAAGTACCACAACTACTTCGGGATGAAGTGCGGCGCCGTGGTCAGCCCCTACCAGAAGGGCTGCGTGGCGCTCTCGTCCTACGAGTACGTCGGCGGCAAGAAGAAGAAATACGTCAGCCGCTTCCGGGTGTACAGCTCGATGGAGAAGTCCTTCCTCGATCACGGACGCCTGCTCAACTACGCCGATCGCTACAACCCGGCGTTCAAGTACCCCAACGATCCGGACAAATTCATCCGCGCGGTGCACAAGGCCGGCTACGCCACCGATCCCAACTACGCGACGTCGGTGATCAACACGATGCGGCAGTGGAACCTGTACCGCTTCGATGTCGCACCGAAGCCCTCGCCGAAACCGAAGCCCACGCCGAAGCCGAAACCGAAGCCGGACCCCAATAAGAAGCTGATCGGCACACTGGCGCCGCTGGCGCAACGCAGCGAGGCGGCCAGCGGAGTGCCCTCGTCGGTGACGATCGCCCAAGCCCTCCACCACTCCAAGTCGGGGACCAGCGCGGTGGCGAAGAAGGCCAACAACTACTTTGCGCTGACCTGCAGCGGGGCGAAGAGCAAGCTGTCCAGCGGCTGCGTCACGATCAGCGGCAAGAAGTACCGAAAGTACAAGTCCGTGGCCAGCTCGGTGGCCGACCAGGCCGCGGTGCTTTCCGGCGCCCGCTACCGGGCGGCGATGAGATCCGCCGGCAACCCCAAGGCGTTCCTGGCGGCGGTGGCGAAGGCCGGCTGGTCGTCCAGCAAGTCCTACGCCGGCACCGTCTACGGGCTGGTCACCAAGTACGGACTGACCAAGTACGACCTGCTGATCTCCACCACGTTGAAGCAGGGGAATCGCAACGCCAAGGTCACCGCACTGCAGAATCTGCTGGTGAAGGCCGGCGGCACGGTGAAGACCACCGGCTATTTCGGCACCGATACCGTGGCGGCGGTCAAGGCCTACCAGAAGAAGCGGAAGCTGCCGGTCACCGGGAAGGCCGATCCGCTCACTCTGACCCGGCTGACCCCGGACGTCCGCAAGGGCGCCCACGGGGCCGCGGTGGCCGCCCTGAACGGGCTGCTCAAGGCACGCAGCTACCCGGTGGACGCCGGCAGCAACTTCGGCGCGAAGACGCTCACGTCGGTCAAAGCGCTGCAGAAGAAGACCAAGCTGCCGCAGACCGGCATCGTCTCCACCCGCACCTGGGCGGTGCTCTTCGGCTGACATCGGGCCTTGCCAGGCGCACATCGATTGCCGATATCCGCGCCCCGGCAGCGGCTCAGATCGAGTCGATCATGCGGTCAATTATGCGCATTTCGACGATTTCCCCTCCGGGTCGCCAGCAATTTCCTAAGCTGCTGGCATCTGCTCTCCTCCTGGCGAGAGGCGGTGAGCAGGACCCACCCCAGGAGGAACTCGCATGCGGGCACAGACCCGAACATTGGCGTTCGCCCTCGTTATCGGCGCGCTCACGGTCACGTTGAGCGCCGGGACGAGTGCGATTGCCGACACGCGTGGCCCACCGCGTCCCGAAGGGGCCGTCTCGGAAACAACCAGGCCCACCGCGCAAACCACGACGCCCGCACCGAAAAGCACGCCCGGCACCGAAACACCACGTCCTCCCGAGGCCGCTCCGACCGACGATGGCCGGCCCGTCGAGAAGTCAGCGAGCCCGGAACCGGAGAAGCCTGCCGACCCTGCCGATCGAAATAGCCCCACCCCGACTCCGACCGATCCCGGTTCCACGGCGCCGGTGGTTCCCGCCGAGGACGCGCCCGAAACGACTCCGCCCGCCGCGAAGCCCACCGGCACCGGCATCTCTCCCGTCCCCGACCGGGCCCAGGACAATCGGCCCACCGGGGTCAGGCCCGCGGCGGATATCGGACCCCAGGCCGTCCTGCCGTCCCCCGCCACGATCTTCGAGGAGACATTCGAGAACGGCAGCGGGGCCATCCCGTGGAGCCTTACGAACTACCCGGGAACGAACGGCGTCCGCTACACCGCGTCGCAATACTGGCTCGACACCGGCTTCTGCAACGGATTCATCACCAGCGCGATACCGAACCTCTCCCTCTCGCAGATCCAGAACACCTACTGCGGTTTGAACGGCGACCCGGCGGATCAGCGGCGCGGCGACTACGACGCCGTCCGGGTGAAGGCCCAGGCGCTGGGCGTCTTCGCCCAGGGAGGCAACGGGCAGAACAACCGGGCGCTGTCCACGAACACCTCCGGCGGCACCCCGAACGCCATGATGTTCCAAACCGTCAACAACAACATCCAGCTGCCCAGCACCGCGCAGAACCGCTTCTACGCCTTCTCGGTCGACGCTGCGATGACGTACGCGGAGCCGGAGGTTCCGCTCAAACCGGAGATGTACTTCTACCTCACCCGGGACGGCAACACCCCCCGGCTGCTCAACGACCAGCCCCTCCCGGTCGCGACCGGCCAGCGGTTCGACTATCTGGGACAGTCCCCGGTGAACTCCACCCTGCCGTGGGCCTCCCAGGGCATCGTCGGCAGGTACTACAGCAACGCGTTCCTGATGAACGGCGGACAGATCGGGCTTCGGCTGGACAATCGCTCCACCGCCAGCTCGAACGGATGCGGCACCCGGGGCGTCGCCGTCCCCCCGCCCAATCCGCCGGGGATCTACTGTCCCAACGGCGGCGCCGGCACCGCGAACGGCAACGACGGCGCCATCGACAACATCCGGCTCACCGACGTCTCGCCGGTCACCGAGAAGACCTTCTCGCCCGCTCGGCTGCCGGTCGGCCAGACCTCGGTGATGACCATCACGGTGCGGAACCGCAGCGACCTCGGCAGGAAGGAAGGCTGGGCATTCACCGACACCCTGCCCGCCGGGCTGAGCTTCGCCAACACCACGGTCGGCGGGACGTGTACCGGCAGCAAATCCGTCAATACCGCCACGCGGCAGCTGATCGTCAGCAACGGCGTCCTCGAGAAGGGCCAGGAGAACTGCACGCTGACCGCCAGCGTCACCTCGAGCCAGGCGGCGACCTTCAGCAACGGCGGCCCCAACGGGAACTTCGGCAACCTGGTCGGCATCGATCCGCCCAGCAACGCCCAGGTCACCTTCTACCCGCTGATCGCGCTCCGCAAGGACGTGGTGAGCCGCACCAACGCCGCCGACCAGTTCACCCTGACCATCGCGCCCCAGATTGCCGGCGCCACGAACACGTCCGCGACCACGACCGGCACCGCGACGGGCGTCCAGGCCCAGCTGGCCGGGCCGGTGGAGCTCGTGCCGGGCGCGACCTATCGGCTGTCGGAGGCCGGCGCGGCCGGCGCCGACCTGACCGACTACGCCACGTCGCTGTCCTGCGTCGACACCGCCAACGGCAACGGTCCGGTCGCCGTCACCGCGCTGCCCGGCGTCCCCGGCAGCTACTCCCTGGTGGCGCCTGCGATCCCCACCGGAGGATCGCGCAACCTGGTCTGCACCTTCCGCAACCAGACGCTGCCCAACCCCACCCTGACCCTGGTCAAGCAGGTGGTGAATCCGGCCGCCGGCACCGGCTACGCGGCACCCACCGACTGGCGGCTGACCGCCACCGGCAGCGGCACCGCGCAGGGCAGCATCGTCCAGGGCGTCACCGGCGCGGCGCAGGTGACCCAGCAGGTGGTCCCGGCCGGTCCGTACCGCCTGTCGGAAGCGTTCACCGCCGCACCGGACAAATCCGCCGGCTACGACTGGACGGGCCTGGCCTGCACCGACGCGAACGGGGACGACATCGGCTTCACCAGGACCGAAGCCGGCGGCGTCGTCAGCGCCGGCAGCATCGTGCTGGAACGCACCGACGAGGTCACCTGCACCTTCACCAACACGCCGAGGCTCGGCGCCGTGACCTGGACGAAGGTCGATCCGGGCGGACGGAGCCTCGCCGGCGCGGAGTGGACGCTCACCGGTCCCGGATCGGCCGCGCCCGGCAGCCCGGTCGCCGATTGCGTCGCCGCGCCCTGCGGCGGCCCGGATACCGATCCGCGCCCGGGTTTCTTCCGGGTGCAGGGGCTGCCCTGGGGTGAGCACACGCTGACCGAGACGAAGCCGCCCGCCGGTTTCCGGCTGGACGCCGCGCCGCGGGTCTTCCGGGTCGGCGCCGGCGGCACCCTGAGCCTGGACGCATCCCTGGGCGCGATCGCCAACACCCCCCGGGTGGCACCGGCGCTGCCGTTCACCGGCGACGGGCTGGGGCGGGACGTCTTCTTCATCGTGGGCCTCGGCGCGGTGGCGCTGGGCCTGGGGGCGGCCGTGACCGCCCGGATTCGCGCCCGTCGAAGGGAGGCCGGATAGCTCCTCGCCGTGGTCGAGCGGTTCCCCGAATCGACCCGACCTGAACATCGTCGGCCCCTGTGCCGGTTCGCGAAGTACGTAGAGACACCCCCCGAGAATCCACCGGAACGGACGACGGGCAAGAAAGGAAGGTGGGACTGATGTCCACCAAGATGACAATGCGGCTCGCCGCCGGCGCGGCGGCCGTGGCGCTTGCGATGGCGGGCGCCGTGGCGATGGGGACGGCCGCTGCCGCGGCGCCGGGTCCCGGGCAGGGCGACAATCCACGGACCACGGGGTCGCTGATCATTCACAAGCGGGTCGGTGTCGCCGAGGGCACCGCCGGAACCGGCGAGGTGGTGCCGAACCCCGGCGGCCGTCCGCTCCCGGACGTCGAGTTCACGATCTGGCGGCTGGGCCGGACCGTCGCCGGCTCGTGTCAGGCCATCGATCTCGCCAACACCGACCACTGGCAGGCCAGCCCGGCGATCCCGACCGGCACCGCCCCGGCCACGACGGCCGCGGTGACCGCCGCCGGCTTCTGCCTGGCGGACGCGGGTACCGCGCGCACCACCGGCAGCCAGGGCGACCTCACCTTCGGCGGGCTGCCGCTCGGCTTGTACTACGTGCAGGAGACCGACGCGCCGGCGACCGTGGTGGCCAGGAGCGCACCGTTCTACGTCACGGTTCCGCTGCCGTTGGCCGACGACGAGTGGATCTACGACGTGAACGTCTACCCGAAGAACCAGGAACTCCAGGGACCGGTGAAGACCGTCGCCGCCCCCTCCGGCCTGGTCGTGGGGTCGACCCTCAGCTGGACCATCACCCAGACCGTGCCGCCGCTGAACACCGGCGAGACCTACCGTTCGGTGTCGATCTGGGACCGGCTGCCCGCCGGCCTGGAGTACGCCGGCACCACCTCGGTGAGCGTCAACGCGACGGCGCTGGCCGCGGGCGCCAACGGCTACACCGTCGATCCCGCCGGCGTCACCTGGTCGCTGGGCGGCGCCGCCCGGTCGACGCTCAGTGCCGGCGACACGATCACCGTCGTATTCACCACCCGGGTGACCTCGGTGACCGCCACCGGCCGCATCGCCAACCCCGGCAGCGTCAGCACCGATCCCGGCTACGGCTCGGAGTTCAACGGTGGCCGGACGCCGGGCGAGACCGTCCCGCACAGCTACTGGGGCGCCCTCCGGGTGACCAAGGTCGACCCCAACGCTGCGCCGCTGGCCAACGCCGCGTTCCAGGTCTACCCGCGGACCGGGGCCGCCTGCGCCGCGGAGCCGCCCGCGACGGGCCTGGTCTCGACCGGGACGTCCGGCGCCGACGGCATCGTGGTCTGGACGCCGAACGCGCCGGCCGCGGCGTCCTCGCCGCTCGGGCTGTGGGTCGCCAACAACGACGACGGACCGCTCGATCCGGTCCCGACCAAGGTCTACTGCGTCTACGAGACGGTGGTTCCCGCGGGGTACATCGGCGCCGGCGTCCAGACGGTGACGATCACGCCCGGCACCGACAACACGCTGTCGGTGCCGGTGACGAACACGCCGCGGGACACCCCGGAGCTGCCCCGAACCGGTGGGCAGGCAACCCTGGGGATGAGCATCGGCGGCCTCGTCCTGGTGGCGGCCGGCGCGGTCGTGATCGTCGTCTCGCGTCGTCGGCACGGCGCGTCCTGATCGACTGAGCCGGCGCTGGTCCTTGCCCGGTCGAGCTGGTCGGGAACGTCCCTGACAACGGGTTTCGACCGGCCCGGCCAGGGACGACCGCACGGGTCGGGCCCGGCGGCGGCAGCCCCGGCTGCCGTCGCCGGGCCACGTCCGATCGCCACGACGACGCATGGAGGAGCAGGTGAGCGACACACGCGAAGCCGCCGGGAAGCGCGCCCCGGCCCGGCGACGGTGGCGGATGCCGTGGCTGCAGCTGGTCGCCTGCCTGGTCATCCTGGCCGGGACCTGCGTGTTCCTGTACCCGCACATCGCGTCGTGGTTCTCCCAGCGCGACCAGTCGCGGGTCGTCGAGCTGTCCCGGGAGTGGATGCAGCAGCCGCCCAACAACGACGCGACCCACCGGGCCCAGCAACTGGAACGGGCCCGCCGCTACAACAAGGCCCTGGCCAGCGGAGCCGTCTACGCCGCGAACGCCCATGTGGCCACCAGCAAGGGCAGGTCAACGGACACCTCGCTCGACTACTGGACGCTGCTCAACCTTGACGGCAGCGGCTACCTGGGCAGGGTTCGCTACGGCAGTCTCGGCATCGATCTGCCGATCTACCACGGCACCAGCGACGCGACCCTGCAGCACGGCGTCGGGCACCTGGAGGGGACGTCGCTACCGGTCGGCGGAGCCGGTGAGCGCGCCGTTCTCACCGCCCACCGGGGCCTGCCGACCGCCACGCTCTTCAACGAGCTCAACCGTGCCGCGGTGGGCGACACCTTCACGGTGTCCGTTCTCGACGAGGCGCTCAGCTACCGGGTGATCGAGACCCGGGTGATCAGGCCGGACCAGACCGAAGCGATCCTCCCCGACCCCGGACGCGATCTGGTCACCCTGGTGACCTGCACCCCGCTCGGCATCAACAGCCATCGCATCCTGGTCACCGGGGAGCGGATCGTCCCGCCCCCTCTGGACGAGGTCGCGGCGGCCCAGGCGGCCCCCGACCTGCCCGGCTTCCCCTGGTGGGCGGTCGTTCTCGGCGGGGTGGTGGTCTTCGTGGTCGGCGACGTCTGGCGTTGCGGGTACCGGCTCCCCGCTCCCCCGAGCTGATCGCGGCTGTGACGCCGCGCCGCGCTGGCCGGGACGCCGGGACGATCCGTCGTCCTGCTGGGCTACTTCAACCGGGTCACGTCAGCCGGGTCACTTCAGCGGATGCGCCGCCAGCCATTCGGTCACGGCCGCCGGGACGCCCACCGCCGCGGCCCGGGTCCGGATGCCGGCGATCGCGGTGTTGTCCAGGGTGCCGTGCAGCTGCTGGATGACGTCCAGCACCGTGACGTCCTCGGCCAGCCCGAGGCGCAGCAGGGCGACCTGCGGATCGGACGCGATCATCGTCTTGGGATCGCCGACCGGCTTCACCGCGGCGTCCCAGCCCTGTGGTTCGGTGCCGTCGAAGACCCCGATCGCGCCGGCCTTCACCCGGGCCAGCCGCTGCCCGGCGTCGGCGACGACGGTGACCGACGGCTTCACCTGGTAGATGGCCGCCAGCCCGGCCTGCCCGTCGGGGGCCTGGCGCCAGGCCTGCGGGGCCACCAGTTTCGTCTTCTTGGTCAGGTCGAGCAGCGAGACATCGGCGCGGCCGGCGACGTAGCGCCAGGCCCGGTCGACCTTGGACGGCTGCAGCACGGCGACCTCCCCGTCCAGCGCCGCGGCCAGGTCGGAGACCAGGGTCTGCGGATCCTGGGCGTCCACCTTGAGGCCCTGGGCGGCGCTCCAGGCGAACGCCGGCACCACGTCCAACTCATCGGCCATCAGCCGGCTGACCTGCGTGTTCACGTCGTCGCCGACGTCGACCACGCTGCCCGGACGGCTCTTTCCGGCCAGCGCCTGCAGATACAGCTCGGCGAGCACCCGGCTGGCCGGGTCGGACGTGGCCCCGATCCGCAGCGCCGCGACGGCCGGGCTGGTGGCCGGCTCGGACGTGGTCACCGGCGCCTGCCGGGCACAACCCACAACGACCGCCAGCAACAGGCCGGCGAGGACAACCCCCAATCGCCTCATTGCGCACACTTTGCCATCGGTGCGGAACGAAACGCCGCAACGACCGGGGAGAGTCGGCGGGTTCCGGCACCGCAGTTGGTGCCGGAACCCGCCGGTTGTCAGCCCTCCGCTGGTCGAGCCTGTCGAAACCCCTGCTCAGCACCGCGAAGCCGAGGTCTCGACAGGCCCGACCGACGAGAATCAGCCGTTCGCCAGCGCCGACTGCGCCGCCGCGAGCCGGGCGATCGGCACCCGGAACGGCGAACAGGACACGTAGTTCAGGCCGGTGCGCTGGCAGAAATCGATCGAGGCCGGGTCGCCACCATGCTCGCCGCAGATGCCGAGCTTGATGTCCGGACGGCTCTGCCGGCCCAGCTTCACAGCGGTCTCGACCAGCTTGCCGACGCCGACCTGGTCGAGCCGGGCGAACGGATCCACCTCGTAGATCTTCTTCTCGTAGTACGACTCCAGGAACTTGCCCGCGTCGTCCCGGCTGAAGCCGAAGGTCATCTGGGTGAGGTCGTTGGTGCCGAAGGAGAAGAACTCCGCCTCGGTGGCGATCTCGTCGGCGGTGAGCGCCGCCCGCGGGATCTCGATCATGGTGCCGACCAGGTACTTCAGGTCGACGTCGGACTCGGCGATGATCGCGTCCGCGGTGTCGGTGACGATCTTCTTGACGAACGCCAGCTCCTTCACCTCGCCGACCAGCGGAATCATGATCTCGGGCACCAGATCCCACTCCGGATGCCGCTTCTGGACGTTGATCGCCGCCTCGATGATGGCGCGGGTCTGCATGGCGCCGATCTCGGGGTAGGTGACGTCGAGGCGGCAGCCGCGGTGGCCCATCATCGGGTTGAACTCGTGCAGCGAGTCGATCACCGCCTCCAGGGCGATGGTCTCCATGTTCATCTGCCGGGCCAGCGCCACGACGTCGGAGTGCTCGTGCGGCAGGAACTCGTGCAGCGGCGGGTCGAGCAGCCGGATGGTGACCGGGTAGCCCTCCATGGCCTCGTAGATGCCCTCGAAGTCGCTGCGCTGCATCGGCAGCAGCTTGGCCAGCGCGGCCTCACGCTGCTCGACGCTCTTGGAGACGATCATCTCGCGGATCGCCGAGATCCGGTCAGGCTCGAAGAACATGTGCTCGGTGCGGCACAGCCCGATCCCCTCGGCTCCGAAGTCGCGGGCCTGCTTGGCGTCCAGCGGGGTGTCGGCGTTGGTGCGCACCTTCATGGTGCGGAACGCGTCGGCCCACTCCATGATCCGGCCGAAGTAGCCGCTGATCTCGGCCGGGACGGTCTTGATCGCCTCGCCGTAGACGTTGCCGGTGGAGCCGTCCAGCGAGATCCAGTCGCCCTCGTTGTAGGTGTTGCCGCCCAGGGTGAAGTTCTTCACGCCGAAGCTGATCTCACCCAGGCCGGACACGCAGCAGGTGCCCATGCCGCGGGCCACCACGGCGGCGTGCGAGGTCATTCCGCCGCGCGCGGTCAGGATGCCCTTGGCGTAGTGCATGCCCTCGATGTCCTCGGGGGTGGTCTCCAGCCGGACCAGCACCACATCCTCGCCGCGCTTGCCGCGCTCGGCCGCCTCTTCGGCGGTGAACACCACCTGGCCGCAGGCCGCGCCCGGGGAGGCCGGCAGGCCCTTGCCGATCGGGGTGGCGTCCTTCAGGTCGGCGTCGTCGAACTGCGGGTGCAGCAGGGCGTCGATCTGCTTCGGATCGATCATCGACACGGCCTTCTTGGAGTCGATCATGCCCTCGTCGACCAGGTCGCAGGCGATCTTGAAGGCGGCCGCGGCGGTGCGCTTGCCGTTGCGGGTCTGGAGCATGAAGAGCTTGCCCTCTTCGATGGTGAACTCCATGTCCTGCATGTCCCGGTAGTGGTTCTCCAGCCGGGTCACGATGGCCTGGAACTCGTCGTACAACCCCGGGTTCTGCGCCTTCAGCTGATCGATCGTGAGCGGCGTCCGGATGCCGGCGACGACGTCCTCGCCCTGAGCGTTCATCAGGTACTCGCCGTACAGGCCGGGATCGCCGGTGGCCGGGTTGCGGGAGAAGGCCACACCGGTGCCGGAGGTGTCACCCAGGTTGCCGAACACCATCGACTGGACGTTGACCGCGGTGCCCCAGTCGGAGGGGATGTCGTTGAGCCGGCGGTAGTAGACGGCGCGCGGGTTGTCCCAGGAACGGAACACCGCGCGGATGGCGCCGAACAGCTGCTCGATCGGATCGGAGGGGAACTCGGAGCCGATCTTGGTCTTGTACTCCTCCTTGAATTGGCGAGCCAGCTCCTTGAGGTCGTCGGCGTCCAGCTCCAGGTCGTTGGTGACGCCCTTGCGCTCCTTCATCTCGTCGATGAGTTCCTCGAAGTACGCCTTGCCAACCTCCATGACGACGTCGGAGTACATCTGGATGAAGCGGCGGTAGGAGTCGTAGACGAAGCGCGGGTTGCCGGTCTTGGCGGCGAAGGCGGCGACGACCTGCTCGTTCATGCCGAGGTTGAGGATGGTGTCCATCATGCCGGGCATCGACGCCCGCGAACCCGACCGCACCGAGACCAGCAGCGGGTTGTCCGGGTCGCCGAGCTTCTTGCCGGTCAGTTCTTCGAGCTTGCCGATGTATTCGACGATCTGCCCGCGGATGTCGTCGCCGATCTGCTGGCCGTCGTCGTAGTACCGGGTGCAGGCCTCGGTGGTGATGGTGAAGCCCTGCGGGACGGGCATACCCAGCCCGGTCATCTCGGCGAGGTTGGCGCCCTTGCCGCCGAGCAGGTTCCGCATGGAACCGTCGCCCTCGCTGAACTCGTACACGTACTTGGTGGTCATCGTGTGATGAATCTCCTTCAGATGCTCCATTGCATGGACGCCGGCGTGGCGGCGGGCCCAGGCCGGTGCCCGACGGAGCGGGGTCCGGGAACCGGTCGGCTGTTCCAACCGTATCGACTCGCGCCGCCGAGTGGATACCGAGTCGATGATCGGACGGCACTGTCCACCCCTTGGGCAGACCCGCTCCGGAGCGGACTCCCGCATCGCGTCGCGGGTGGTTTCCTTGCCTCATGAGCGATTTCCCCGGCCCGCGTCCCGACCCGGTCACCGAGCTGCTGCTCGCCCAGGCCGGCGAACTCGTCGCCCCGGTGGCGGTCCTGGACGACGTGGCCGGCGCGTTGAGCCATCAGCTGGAGGCGCGCGGGCAGCAGCCGCGGGTGTGGTGCGACGACGTCCGCGCCGAGCAGCAGGTGCCGACGGCCTGGCGGCGTCCGAGCCTGCAGCAGGCGGTGACCGGGGCCCGGACGGTGCTGTGGCGGCTGCCCCGGTCGGTGGGCGCGGTGCAGGAGTATGCGGAACTGATCGCCGCGCTGGCCGACCCGGGCGTCCGGGTGATCGCCGGAGAACGGGACAAGCACCTGTCGCGCTCGATGAACACGGCCCTGGCCAGGAGTTTCGGCACGGTGACCGCGTCGCTCGGGCATCGCAAGGCCCGGGCGCTGCTGGCCTCGGAGCCGATCCGGCGGGAACCGTCCTGGCCCCGGCGGGTGCGGCTGGAGCCGCTCGATCTGGACGTGGTCGCGCACGGGGCGACGTTCAGCGGCACCCGGCTGGACCGCGGGACCGCACTGCTGGCCGGCTGCTTCGACGCCCTTCCGGACGCCGGCACCGCGATCGACCTGGGCTGCGGCAGCGGCATTCTCGCGGCCCTGCTGGCGCGCCGCGGACTCCGGGTGCAGGCGGTGGACGTGGCCTGGAGCGCGACCGACGCGACCCGGCTGACCGCCGCCGCCAACGACCTCGCCGTCGACGTCGAGCGCCGCAACGGCCTGGCCGGGCGGGACGCGCCGGTCGACCTGATCGTGACCAACCCGCCGTTCCACGTCGGCGCCGCCAAGGACACCACCCCCACCCGGGAGCTCTTCGCCCAGGCCGGGCGGATCCTGGCGCCGGGCGGCGAGCTGTGGTGCGTCTACAACGCCCACCTGCCCTATCTGCCCTGGCTGCGCGAAACGGTCGGCCCGACCCGGATCGTGGCCCGGGACCGCGGCTATCTGGTCACCCGGTCGGTTCTCACTGCGCGGGACTCGCCGCCCACCAGGTGACCGGCTCGACACTCGCCGGCCGGGCCCGGCGGCCGGATCCGTAGGGTTGTCCCGTGGCCGGTCGAGCATCAGCGGGGTGGGTGCCCAACCAGCACGGGGCCTGGGCGATGCTCGCGGTGCCGATCGCCGCCGGGATCGCCTTGCGGACACCGGTGGCCACCCATGTGCCGTTGCTGGCCGCCTGCTGCGTGCTCGGCTATTTCGCCTTCCATGCGGCGTCCCGGTGGTTGAAGAGCCCGCCGGCCCGGCGCGCCAGGTACCTGCCGGCCACCCTCGTCTACACGGTCACCACCGTGGCGGCCGGCGCCGGCGCCGTCCTACTCGGCGGCTGGCCGTTGCTGGGCTGGCTGGCGGTGTTCGCCGCACTCCTCGCCCCCGCCCTGCAGCTGGCCCTGGCCCGCAGGGAGCGAGCCCTGCTCGGCGGTGCGCTGACCACCGCGGCGGCCTGCCTGATCCCGCTCGCCCTGGCCTACCCGTCCCCCGCCGAGCTGCTCACCGACTGGCCAGACGCGCGGGCGGCCGTACTGCTCAGCGCCACCCTGTTCGGCTACTTCTTCGGCACCGTGCTGCACGTCAAGAGCCTGATCCGGGAACGCGGCAACACCCGCCTCGAGCGCGTTTCGCTGGCCTGGCAGCTGGCCTGGGCGATCGCCGCGGCCGCCCTGTGGGGTGGCCCCACCGGGTGGCTCTGGGCGGCGATCTTCGGGCTGGCCACCGTCCGCACCGTTGTCCTGGCCCGGCTCGCACGCCGGCGTCCGGTGCGCCCGATCGTCATCGGGATGATCGAGATCGGGCTGAGCGTGCTGGTGCTGGCCGGCGCACTCTGGACGGCGTCCCACCCGGCGGGCTGAGCTCCCGGGCCGTCAACGACCGGCCGCGTACAACTCCTGGGCCGCCCACCCTGAGCGGCTGTTCCAATCTCGTGCCAGAATTTTACGATCGCCTGCGGCACACACCTAGCGCCACTAACCTTCGACATGTCACAGTTGCAGTAGCGCCGCTGGGCATCGGGGAAGCAGTTTGACGACAACGGCCATCGGCAACGAAGGGATACCGGGCTCGCGACAGGGAGCCCGGGCCACGGGGCGGATGAGTTGTGGTCGATGCGGACGGGAGAGAATATGTCTGCAATCGTAGAATTACGCGCCAGCAAGCCATCCAAATGGCTCAACCTGACATTCTTCATCCTCTGCGCAGCGGTGGTCGGCTATGCCTGGCTCAGCCGCGCGGGCCAACGCTATTACGACGAAGTCGAGTACTGGGAGATCGCCGGACACCTGGCCCGCGGCCAGGGCTTCGCACTGCAGGGACAGCCGACCGCCTACCGGCCACCGGCCTGGCCGCTCATACTGGCACCGTTCCACTCGCTGGGATCGGGCATCGGAGTGGCCACCATGGCCTCGGTGGCCTGCCTCATTCTGGCGGCCCTGGCGGCAGGCCGGCTGGGCATGATCCTGACCGGTCAGCGGCTCGGATCGCTGGCCGCGATCTTCGTACTGGCCTATCCGATCAACATCTACACCAGCGCCACCCTGTACCCGCAGATGCTGGCCCTGCTGACCACCGTGGTGATGTGGATGCTGGTCGCCCAAGCCGAAGCCCAGGGACGCCTGCCGTGGCTGTGGGGCTGCGTCTTAGGCCTAGCCGCAGCGGTTATGACGTTGGCCGTGCCGACGCTGGCCTTCACCGCCGTGGCACTGCTGGCGGCCGGCAGCTGGATTCTCTGGCGGCGTCGCGACTGGCCCGCGATCGTGGCCGGCTGGGCCGCCGCCGGGGCACTGATGGGGGCCTGGGCGATCCGCAACTGGATCGTCTTCCGGGAGTTCATCCCGATCAGCACCTCGACCGGAATCAACCTGCTGATCGGGAACAACCCCGACGCCACCGCCGGCTCCGGCGTCGACGTCGATCTGCAGGCCTCCATGCAGCGTGTGTTCTCGATGGGCCTTTCCGAGAACGGACGCAGCAGCGAGTTCATGCGTGAAGCGCTGCACTGGATCACCAGCAACCCTGGGGACGCCGCCATGCTGTATCTGCAGAAGACGGCGCACTACTTCGTCGCCTACGACGCCCCGGCGACGGCCGGTCAGGGAAAGCCGGTGATGGGCCTGATAGCCTGGGCCGCATTGGTCGTGATCGCCGGGCTGACCGTCGCCCGTTGGTCGAACTGGGGACGCCGGACGTTTCCCATGCATTTCACTGAACGAGTCATGTTGTTCGTCTTCATCGCGAACGCCCCGATCATGGCGGTCTTCTTCACGCGCGTCCGGTTCCGCGTCCCACTCGATTCGTTCCTGCTGATCGAGGCCGCGATCGGGTTGCTCATCGTGGCGTATCACTTCATGCCCGCGCTGCGCGAACGCGCAGCCACGACCTAGGGTCTGTCGCGGAAGCCGGGTTCGCGGAACTCAGCCCGGGGGGCGCCCGGCCGGACTCGACCACGTCCGGCCGGGCCGGGGATCGCGGTCGAGCCGGCCGGGCCGGGGATCGCGGTCGAGCCGGCCGGGCCGGGGATCGCGGT
>NZ_JASGDE010000036.1:0-52084 GCF_047607385.1 Micropruina sp. | reverse complement strand
CGCCGAGAGCTTGTTACGGTACTAGAACATCTTCAGATGTACGCGTACGCTGCCATTCATGCAGCGCGGTTCACGGTCGACCCAGGATCTTGGAGCCAGGCTCCGGCTCCGGCGTGAGTCCATGGGCCTCACCCAGGGTGACGTGGCGGCCCGCGCCGGTGTCACTCGCCAGCTCGTGTCGCGCATCGAGCACGGGCACCCGAGGGCTGAGATCGGCGGGGTGATCGCCGTCGTCCGGGCGCTGGACGCGGAGGTCGTGCTGGCGGACGCCCCGGAGGCGCCCACCCCCGATCTCGACTCCTTCTTCGGACGCTGACATGGCTGCGCAGCGTCCCCATCGGCTGTTCGCGTTCCTCGATGGACGCCGCGCCGGCGTGTTCGTGCAGGATCCGCAACTCACCTTCGAGTACGACGCTGACTACCTGGCCGACCCTGGGGCCACGCCACTGTCGAGTGCGATGCCGCTGGCTGCCGGACGGTACCGGCAGCGGATCGTGCTTCCCTGGCTCGACGGGCTGCTACCTGACGATCAGGCCGTCCGCGACCGGTGGGCTGCCGGCTTCGGGGTCTCGGCGCGGAATCCGTTCGCGCTGCTCACTCGGATGGGACTGGACACGCCCGGAGCAGTCCAGCTGCATCTCGGTGAGACGCTGGACGAGCCGGTAGGGCAACTGGTGCCCCTCGATGAACGGGCGCTCGGAGATCGGTTGCGCGCACTCCGCACCGAGCCCGCGGCGTGGACCGTCGAGGGGGAGCGGTGGAGCCTGGGCGGTGCGCAGTCAAAGCTGGCTCTGCGCTGGGACGGCGGTTGGAACGAGGCGATCGGCGACGAGCCGACAACCCACATCCTCAAGCCGGGGGTGGCCGGTTTCCGAGCGCAGGGACTCAACGAGCACTTGACCATGACCGCCGCGCGAAGCCTCGGACTGCCGACGGCTGTCACCCAGTACGCGGAGTTCGATGGCGAGCCCGCCGTGATCGTGACCCGGTTCGACCGGCGGGAGCGCGCGGGCCGAATCGTGCGTGCGCATCAGGAAGATGCCTGCATGGCCCTGTCGGTCTCCCGCAATCGCAAGTACGAGCAGGACGGTGGCCCGGGCGCGGCCCAGATCATCGACCTGCTCCGGGGCACCAGTGATCCGGTGGACGGTCTGCACCGCTTCATCGATGCGCTGGCGTTCAACTATCTCGTGGGCGCCTCCGATGGGCACGCCAAGAACTACTCGATCCTGCTCGGTGGGCGTGGCTCGACGCTCGCTCCGCTGTACGACGTGGCGAGCAGCCTGCCCTACGACGCTGAGCCGGGCTCGGGTCTCCGAACGCTCGCGATGGCGATCGGCGGTGAGCGACGCTTCGGGCGGGTTCGACGTCCGCATTGGGATCGACTCGCCCGCCGAGCAGGCATCGACGCCGAACAGCTATGGCTGCGGGTGTCCGAACTGGCAGGACACCTGCCCGACGCACTCGCCTCCGCGATCGCGGCCACACCGCTGGCCGCTGCGAGCGATCTACCGGCGCGCTACCTGGATCGCCTCAGTCGATACCTGACCGAGGCGGGGTTCGAACGCTAAGCCCCAATCCACCGATCTGCGCCTACTGCGCGACCCCAGCTGGGCGCACTGGCGTCGCCGGCCCGCTCACCGTACGACCCGGTACGCCTTCGCGTTCCCGGCTTGCCATTGCACCCATCTGGTGCCGCTCGCTACGCCGCCCATCGGTGGATCGAGGCTAAGCCGTCGGCTTGCGGCTCAGCTGTCGCCGGGCCAGTAGCCGCCAGCCGAGCATGGTGACGGCGAGAAAGATCCCGGCCACCACGATGAAGCTGGGCTGGACGCCGCCGCCGGCGTTGGCGCGAATCCACATCCCGAAGACCAGAGTGCCGAGCCAGACCAGCACGCCGTTGAGCAGCCGTTCGGGCGGACGCTTCAGGCCGAGCAGCACCACCGTGCTGCCCAGCAGGGCCACGACGAACGGATAGGCGGTCACGGCGACCCCGACCGGGTCGAGGCCTTCGGCGTGGGAGAACCGTCCGACGGTGGCGAATACGAGCACCACAAGCAGATCGACACCCAGCGTCCACCACCACTTCATGGCCTCAACCCTACGATGAGGGGCATGCTGCTGGGCGCTGAGACCGAGTACGGCATCCTTGCGCCGAAACGGCCCGAGCTGCACCCCACCGTGCTCTCGGCGGCCGTCGTCGACGCGTATGCCGGACCGGGGACGCTGGCCAGGCCCGATCAGGGCGACCCGGTCCCGGTCGAGGACGCCCACAACCGCTTCCTCGGCAACGGCGCCCGGCTGTACGTCGACCACGCCCACCCCGAGTACTCGACGCCGGAGGTAACCGGTCCACGGGCCGCGTTGCTGGCCGACCTGGCCGGTGACGCCATCGTGGCCCGGGCCGCGGTCGCCGCCGGTGAGCGGCTCGGGACACCGGTGCGGGTGTTCAAGAACAACACCGACGGCAAGGGCGCCTCCTACGGCTACCACGAGAACTACCTGCTCAGCCGGGCGACGCCGTGGGAGCGGATCGTCGAGGGCTTCCTGGCCTTCGTGGTCACCCGGCTGGTGTTCACCGGCGCCGGACGGGTGGGCCTGGGGCAGTCCAGTGGGGCGCCGGGCTTCCAGCTGTCCCAGCGGGCCGACTTTTTCGAGGCGATCACCGGGTTGGAGACCACCACCCGGCGTCCGCTGGTGAACACCCGGGACGAACCGCACGCCGACCCGCGCCGCTGGCGCCGGCTGCACGTCATCGCCGGGGACGCCAATCGCTCCGAGACTGCGACCCTGCTCAAGCTGGGCACGGCGTCCGCGGTTCTGGCCGCGATCGATGCCGGTGCGCTGCGTCCGCCGATGCTGGCCGACCCGCTGGGAGCCGTCCGCACCGTCAGTCGCGACCTGACCTGCACCGCTCCGCTGGAACTCACCGACGGACGGCGGCTGACCGCCGTTGCTATCCAGCAGGAGTATCGATCTCAGGTGCAGGCTGCGGGTTCCGCCGATGCCGAGATCGTCGACGTGTGGGGATCGACTCTCGACCGGTTGGCGTCCGAACCGCTGGGCTGCGCCGAGCTGGACTGGGTGGCGAAGCTCAACCTGATGGAGAGCTTCAGGCGCCGCGATGGGCTGGACTGGGCGCACCCGCGGCTGGCGCAACTCGATCTCGCCTGGGCCGACCTGGACGACCGGGCCAGCCCCTACGCCGCGCTGGTTCGGGCCGGACGGATGCCCCGGCTCACCACGGACGCCGAGGTCGAGCGGGCCGTCGTTGAGCCGCCGGACGACACCCGCGCCCACCTGCGCGGCCGGCTGGTGGCCGAACGGACGTCCGACGTGCTGGGCATCGACTGGTCGTGGATCCTGCTGCAGACCCGAAGCGGACGCCGCCGGCTGCGGCTGGACGACCCGTTCGACGGCGCCGCCGACGCCGTGGCGCACGCCGGCGGCCTGGACGCCTTCATCGCGGGGCTCTGAATCGTCGCTGCCCGGGGAGGCGTGGCGGCTTGGGGCGGCTTCGCCCCAGGAGCCGTCGCCGGTCGAGAGAGGCGGTGGCCTCAGTCGCTCTGATCGCGTCCAGTGAGGCGTGCGGCTCGGCGTTGCTCGGCCTTCGCCCAGCGTTCCTTCTCCAGGTCGGTGCCCGGCTCGAACTGCGGAACCGGCATCGCCTTGCCCTGTTCGTCGAGGGCGACCATCACGAAGTAGCAGCTGGTGGTGTGCCGACGCACCCCGGTGAGGATGTCTTCTGCCTCCACCCGGATGCCGACCTCGATGGACGTCCGCCCGGTGTAGTTGACCGACGCCAGAAAGGTGACCAGCTCTCCGACATGCACCGCCCGGCGAAACCAGACGCCGTCGACGGCAGCGGTGACGCAGTAGTGCCGGGCGAATCGGCTGGCGCAGGAGTAGGCGACCTGGTCGAGCACCTTGAGCAAATGCCCGCCGTGCACCTTTCCGGAGAAGTTCGCCGTCTCCGGCGTCATCAGCACGGTCTGGGTGAGGGTGCGGGGCGTGGGTTCGTCCGACACGGGCACAGGTTCGTCCGACACGGGCCTAACTGTAGAGCCGGCGACCGGGTCGTGTTCAGGGTGCGGATCGGACCGATGGGGAACCGCCCCCACCTGGCGCCGGTTCCGGAGTGGGACGAAAAGAACCGTCCCCGGCGTCCCACGGGCCGGCAACGGGCCCTGCGGACGGCCGTCCGGCCGAGCGCGATAGGCTATCTCGTCGAACAGGAGGAACCATGGCCGAGCGCATCCAGCGTCAGCGCAGTACTGCGCGCGCCGAGGAGCCGCAGGTCGAGGTGACCCCGGCCGCCACGAAACCGGCGGTGGACTACGACGCCCTGCTCGATGAGATCGACTCGGTGCTCGAGAGCGATGCCGAGGAGTATGTGCGCTCCTTCGTGCAGAAGGGCGGCCAGTGAACGAACCAACCCTGACCCCAGCGGTGATGATCGGAACCGGGCTGGTCGGGGCGTCGGTCGGTGCCGCCCTGGTCAAGGCCGGCGTCGAGGTGCACCTGATCGACCGGCTGTCCTCGCATGCGAAGGTGGCGGCCTCTCGCGGCGCCGGCACCACCGACCCGATCGACCCGGCCAGCGTGCGGCTGGTCGTCGTCGCGGTGCCGCCGGCCATGCTGGCCGACGAGATCGCCGCGGCGCTGCAGACCTACTCGAAAGCCACCGTCACCGACGTCGGTTCGGTGAAGGGCACGGTGCTGGCCGATCTCCGGGGACGCGGCCTCAACCTGGCTCGCTACGTCGGCTCGCATCCGATGGCCGGTTCGCAACGGGTCGGTCCGCTGACCGCACGGGCCGACCTGTTCGTGGATCGCACCTGGGTGATCACGCCGCACGACACCTCGCGAGCGAAGGCGGTGCTCACCGTGCACGCGCTGGCCCGCAACTGCGGTGCCCGGATCGTCAGCATGGGCGCCACCCACCACGACGAGGCCGTGGCCCAGGTGTCCCACTTGCCGCAGCTGATGAGCAGCCTGACCGCGACCCGGCTCAACGACGTCCCGGAGGAGCACCTGCGGCTCGCCGGCCAGGGCGTCCGCGACGTGACCAGGGTGGCGGCGTCCGACCCGCGACTGTGGACACAGATCATCAGCGCCAACGCCGACGCGGTGCGCGCCGAACTCGAGGCCGTCCGGGACACCCTGGACGAGCTGCTCGACGGCTGGGGCGACGAGGACGCGCTGCGCCGCTTCCTGGCCGACGGACGCCGCGGGGTCCGTGAACTGCCCGGCAAGCACGGCACCGGCAAGACCGCCTATGCCGAGGTGATCGTCGCGATCCCGGACACCCCGGGTGCGCTGGCCAGGCTGTTCGCCGACGTCGAGGCCGCCGGGGTGAACGTCGAGGACATCCGGATCGACCACGACCCCGAACGCGAGGTCGGCTACCTCGCCGTCGGGGTCACCAAGGCCGCCCGGGCCGGGCTGGAAGAGGCCATGACCGAGGCCGGCTGGACGCTGCGCTATTCCGAGTCGCTGTGAGGAGAACCATGACGAAACCGCTCGTGATCGCCATCGACGGGGCCAGCGGCTCGGGCAAGTCGAGCACCGCCCGTGGGGTCGCCGACCGGCTCGGACTGGCCTACCTGGACACCGGCGCCATGTACCGGGCGGTCACCGTCGCCTACCTGGATTCCGGTGTCGACGGCACTGACCCCGACGCGGTGACCGACGCCGTCGTCCGTGCCGACATCGAGATCTCCACCGACCCGGCGCGGCCGTGGGTGCGGGTGAACGGCCGCGATGTCACCGACGAGATCCGCTCGCAGCGGATCTCCAGCAACGTCTCCACGGTGGCGGTCATCCCGGCCTGCCGAGAGAACCTGGTGGCCCGGCAGCGCGCCATCATCGAGGCCGCGCCGAACGGGATCGTCGCCGAGGGCCGCGATATCACCACCGTCGTCGCCCCGGACGCCGACGTCCGGCTGCTGCTCAGCGCCGATCCGGAGATCCGGATGGCCCGCCGCAAGCTGGACCACGGCGGCCAGATCGACGACGCCGCGCTGCGGGATCAGATCTTGCGCCGGGACGCCGACGACTCCACCCTGGTGAACTTCACCACCGCGGCGGACGGGGTGGTCAGCCTGGACGGCAGCCTGCTGTCCTTGGAGCAGGTCGTCGACGCCGTGATCGAACTGGCCGAACAGGCCCGAGCCGGAACGGAGGCCGGCAGTGAGTGAGCCGGAGCAGGAACTGATCAAGCCCGTGGTGGCTGTCGTCGGACGTCCCAACGTGGGCAAGTCGATGCTGGTCAACCGGATCATCGGACGCCGTGAGGCGGTCGTCCAGGACGTGCCGGGGGTGACCCGCGACCGGGTCTCCTACGACGCGACCTGGAGCGGACGCGAGTTCGTCATCGTCGACACCGGCGGCTGGGCGCCGGACGCCAAGGGGCTGGCTGCGCAGATCGCCGAGCAGGCCGAGCTGGCCATCGCGGCCGCCGACGCGGTGCTGTTCGTGGTGGACGCCTCGGTCGGCATCCAGGACGTCGACGAGGCGGTCGTGCAGGTGCTGCGACGCAGTCGCAAGCCGGTGGTGCTGGCCGCCAACAAGGTGGACGACGCCCGCAACGAGGCCGAGGCGGCGATGATGTGGAACCTGGGGTTGGGGGAGCCGCACCCGGTCTCGGCGCTGCACGGACGCGGTTCCGGCGACCTGCTCGACGCCCTGATGGCCGCACTGCCGGAGGCTCCTCGGGAGTCCGAGGCCGAGATCGGCGGTCCGCGCCGGGTGGCGATCGTGGGACGTCCCAACGTGGGCAAGTCGTCGCTGTTGAACAAGCTGGCCCACCAGCAGCGTTCGGTGGTCGACAACGTGGCCGGCACCACCGTCGACCCGGTCGACGAGCTGGTCGAGGTGGGTGGCATCGTCTACCGGTTCATCGACACCGCCGGGATCCGGCGGCGGGTGAAGGAGGCGTCCGGCCACGAGTACTACGCGTCGCTGCGCACCGCGTCCGCGATCGAACGGGCCGAGGTGTGCGTGGTGGTGATCGACGCGTCCGAACCGATCGCCGACCAGGACCTGCGGGTCATCACCATGGCCGAAGAGGCCGGCAAGGCGCTGGTGATCGCCTACAACAAGTGGGACCTGACCGACGAGGAGCGGCGCCGCTACCTGAACCGCGAGATCGAGCAGGACATCCAGGCGTTCTCCTGGGCGCCCTCGGTGAACATCTCGGCACTCACCGGACGCGGCGTCGACCGGCTGTCGAAGGCGATCGAGACCGCGCTGGAGGGCTGGGAGACCCGGGTCTCGACCGGCAAGCTGAACGCCTTCCTCGGACGCGTCACCGCGGCCCATCCGCATCCGGTGCGGGGCGGCAAGCAGTCCCGGATCCTGTTCGGCACCCAGGCGCACACCGCGCCGCCGACGTTCGCGCTGTTCACCTCGGGCCAACTCGACCCGGGCTACATCCGGTTCCTGCGGCGCCGGCTGCGCGAGGAGTTCGGTTTCGCCGGAACCCCGGTGCACATCGAGGTCCGAGCCCGGGAGAAGCGCAAGAAGTAGGGGACGCCGCAGACCATCGGTCGAGCTTGTCGTTGGTCGAGTTTGTCGAGACCCCTACAGGGGACGGAGCCCAATCGCTGGTCGAGCTTGTCGAGACCCTTCACCGAGGTCTCGCCACCCCCGACCAACGATCGTGATCGAAGCCTCAGCCCTGTCCCGGCCAGCGGTTCGGGTTCTGACCGTTCTGGTCGCCACCCTGCGGCGGGTAGGGCGGTCCGTACTGCTGCGGCCCCGGCTGGTTGGGATACCCGGGCTGCTGAGGCTGACCTGGGTAACCCTGCTGGGGTTGGCCCGGATAGCCCTGTTGAGGCTGGCCCTGCTGCGGGTACTGCTGCTGCCCCGGGTACTGCGGGTACTGCTGACCGGGGTACTGCTGCGGCTGTCCCGGGTAGCCGGGGCCCGGCTGAGCCCCGGGGTAGCCGAAGCCGGTCTGCTGCGGCATCTCCTTGCGCCGGACCTGATCGACGTACATGTACGTGGTGTACGCCTGCAGGAAAGGCGTGGTGAACAGCTGGATCGCCAGCTGCAGGATCATCGAGACCAACATCGCGGGAATGATCGCGAGCAGCATGGCCATCGACTGCGTCCGGCCGAACTCGGTCGGCAGCGACGACATCGCCGGCGCGATTCCTCCGGTCAGCGAACTGACGATCGCCGAGATCGCGCCGATCGCCAGGCTGGGCAGCAGCGCGTACCCGAAGGTGCGCCAGAACTCGCCCTTGGTGAGGGCGAACGAGCGCTTCATTCCGTCGATGCCGTTGCGCTGCTCGATCGCGACGATCGGCACCAGATACAGCAGCTTGGTCCACAGGAAGATCATCAGCGGGATGCTGAGCAGGAAAAGCACCAGGAGCATGCCGAACATCCCCAGCACGGCGTTCGAAATGTCCCGGCTGCTCTGGGCGCCACTGAAAATGGCGAACGTCGCGGCGACGATGATCAGCCAGATCGCGATGGTGGCACCCACGAAGATCGCGATCACCCCGATCATCCGCGGCAGGAAGCCCTTGGTGCGCGCCATCAGCCCACTGAAGTCGGGACGCTGGTCCTGGGCGATCTCGTAGGCGGCGAGCGACATCATGCCGTAGGTCTTCAGCTGCAGCAGGGCAGCGGCGAACATGCCCACGGCCAGCACGACGGTGCCGAGGATCGCCGTGCCGGTCGAGGCGGTGCTGTTGCCGGTGAGGGCGCCGCCGCCGGCCATCAGGGCGACGGCCAGGAAGACCAGCACCACCAGCAGGGACGGGGCCAGCACCAGCAGCAGGAACAGGCCGAGGCGGCGTTTGAGCGCCTCGAAGGCGCCGGCGAAGAGCCCGGAGATGTCCAGCGGGCTGGGGCGAAGCATGGGAGTGGGGCTGGTCACAAACAGCAGTCTAGAGCGACGGGTCTCACCGGAGCGGCTGGACGCGGGCCCGCTTTGAGCGCCACGGCTCGCACCGTGTAGGGTGATCCGGCGGGGTCGATGGGCCCCGACAACAGAAGAGCGGGCTGTGGCGCAGCTTGGTAGCGCACTACACTGGGGGTGTAGGGGTCGCAGGTTCAAATCCTGTCAGCCCGACCGTTGAACTGTGGTTCTGAAGGTCTTACGGATGGTCCCGTCCGGATATGGCGCAGCCTGGCTAAGGTTGGCGGCGTGCCTCAATCGCGCTCTTACTCTGATGAGCAACTGGTGGAAGCAGTCCGCTCCAGCCACTCGTGGCGTGGCGTGCTGCGTGGCCTCGGTCTGACCGCCACATCGTCGGCCGCAATACGTTCGGTGCGGCTACACGCAGTGGCTCTCGGGTGCGACCACAGCCACTTCAGAGGACAACGAAGCTGGAGCGAGAGCGAACTGCGTTCCGCCGTCGCTGTCGCGAGTTGCTGGCAGGACGTCGCGGACGCGCTCGGTCTTGTTGGTGGCTCAAGTCAATCAACGATTCGCGGGCACGCGGCCAGATTGGGGATCGATGTATCTCACCTCGCCCCGGTCGTCCGTGACCAGCTGAATGCGGACCTGTTCGTCCCCAAACTGGCGAATCTCGCGCGTTCTGGACCGATCATCGCAGCTGCGTGGTTCACGATGTGCGGACACAATGTGTCGTGGCCATTGGAGCCATGTCGGTACGATCTCCTGGCCGAGCGTGAGGGGGTCTTCAGCCGCATCCAGGTAAAGACGGCAACTGTCCGGACCGGGACTTCGTGGACGGTGTGGTTGTCAACGACGAGTAGCAGGCGGAAGCCCTATGACATCGACGAGATCGATGCGTTCTTTGTGATCGACGGCGACCTCGACTACTACCTGATTCCCCTTGCGGCTGTTGGAGGCCTGCATGCGATTCACCTGCGTGCCTACCACCAGTACCGCTGCCCGCCGATGTCGTGAGGCGGTTTCGGCGACCTCGTGCGAGTCGACATCGGGACAGTCAGCATGTCTGCTCGCGGCGGCTTGTCGCCAGCAGCGCCTGCCCGCACGATTGTCCGTACGTGATGGAGGCGGAGTCATGGCGGCAACGGCACGCTTGGAGTTCCGGGTCACCCCGGCAGGCCGGGCGATGATCGAGTGCGCCGCTCAGCTGACGGGCGAGCCGGTCACGGCATTCGCGCGCATGGCGGCAGAGGAGCGGGCCGAACGCGTCCTGCGGGAACACGAAGCGATCACCACGGTCCCGGCAGAGTTCTTCGACGAGTTGATAGCAGCGTTCGACGAGCCAGTGCAGAGAAGTCCGGCTCTCGCAGCTGCGGCTCGTCGGCGTACGACCGTCGTCCGCGACTGAGCGATTCCGATCCGAGCCGTTCGAGCCGGAGCGCCACGACGTCTCGGGATTCTCGTGTGGCGAGCAAGTCGGAGCACCTTCGCGGGCGAGGCCTGGGGGCTGTGTTGGTCGCCGAGTAGCTATCCGGCCAGGCGCCAGACCGTTAGTCGGTGACGAAAGACGGTGGTGGGGGCGTGACGGAGGTCAATCTCCTTGACTGCGCCCGGTCTGTGGGCCGTCTGTACAGAGACCAGGGGGAGCCATCCCGGCTCGTCAGGTGTCCGTAGGTCCTTTCCGACGGGGTGAATGTGGAGCTGGTGCAGGGATGAACCATGGCGAAGGGCCAGACGTCCCCCCCGCAACGTGCTGCACCGACACGATGGACACGTCCTTCTTTCCTGCACGGACCAAGTTCCGCAGGTGCCGCCCCAGTACGTCGCCCCGATCGTTCAATGACTCATTTGTTCAATCGATCTGAACGGCCTAGATGTTGAACGCGTCCGCAGGAGTTAGGGCACTGTTTCTGAATATCTGCAACACGCCGCGCATAGTTTCTGAAAGTCCGTCACCTCGGCGGGTGGTTTCTGCAGGAGTGGAACCTGATGGCCATCACCGTCCTACGGCTCGACTACCTGGCGGCGCTGACCCGTGCGACGAACCGCGGCGGCCCGGACGCGCTGCACCGCGTCCTCGACTTCGCGCAACGCTGGGTGTCCCGCGGCGACTGGTCCACTGTGGAGACAGGCCTCGCCTATGCGCACGCCACGAACGCACTCCTGGACGCCCGACGTGCCGAGGAGGACCGGCTGCATCTGGAGGTGCCGACCTGGAGTGCCATCGACCCGCCGGGTACCGCCTCAGCCCACCCGCTGGGCGAAGCGATCCCGGTCGGCCGAGCTGAACCTCCATGTCGCGCAGAGCAGCTTGCTGACCAGGGACGACACCACCGTTGACATGCGACCGACACACGGGCGAAACAACCTGCTCCTAGGGTCACCGAAGCGATTCCATACACGAAGGCGAGCCACATACATGACTGCGAACGACGTCCGCCAGGTTGCGATCACCGAGACGCTCAACCGGAAACCGGTGGAGACCGACGAGATCCTTCCGCTCTCCGACATGTGGGCGTGTGACGTCTTCGGGTTGGCCGCCATGGAGGAGGCGCTGTCGAAGAACGCCTTCAAGGCGATGAAGCGCACCGTCCAGACCGGTGAGCCGCTGGATCCGGCGACGGCCGACGTCGTCGCCGCGGCGATGAAGGACTGGGCGATGCGCAAGGGCGCCAAGTTCTTCTCGCACGTGTTCTACCCGTTGACGAACATCACCGCCGAGAAGCACGACGGCTTCATCATCACCAACTCCGACGGTCACGCGATCACCGAGTTCACCGGAAGCCTGCTGATCAAGGGCGAGCCGGACGGCTCGTCGTTCCCGAACGGCAGCCTTCGGATGACCAGCGCCGCACGCGGCTACACCGCGTGGGATCCGACCAGTCCGGCGTACATCAAGAACACCAAGAACGGTGCCACGCTGATGATCCCCAGCGTGTTCATGTCGTGGACCGGTGAGTCGCTGGACAAGAAGATCCCGCTGCTGCGCTCGAACGCCGCGATGGACCGGGCCGCTCGCAAGGTGCTCAGCCTGATGGGGGAGACCGACATCGCGCCGCTGAACTCCAGCTGTGGCGCCGAGCAGGAGTACTTCCTGGTCGACAAGAACTTCGCCGCCGCCCGTCCCGACCTGCTGCTGGCCGGACGCACCCTGTTCGGCGCGCCCCCGGCGAAGGGGCAGGAGTTCGACGACCACTACTTCGGGGCGATCCCCGACCGCGTCCAGGTCTTCATGCAGGACTTCGAGGACCAGCTGTACCGGCTCGGCATTCCAGCGAAGACGCACCACAACGAGGTCGCCCCTGCACAGTTCGAGGTCGCGCCGTACTTCGAGGCCGCGAACGTGGCCGCCGACCACCAGCAGTTGATGATGACCATCATGAAGGCCACCGCGTTGGAGCACGGCTTCGTGTGTCTGCTGCACGAGAAGCCGTTCGCCGGGATCAACGGGTCCGGCAAGCATGTGAACTGGTCGGTGGGCAACTCCACCCAGGGCAACCTGCTCGATCCGGGCAGCTCGCCGGCGGAGAACCTGCACTTCCTGGTCTTCTGCGGCGCCGTGATCCGTGGCATCCACCTCTTCGGTCCGCTGCTGCGCGCCGTCATCGCCACGGCGTCCAACGATCACCGGCTGGGCGCCAACGAGGCTCCGCCGGCGATCATGTCGGTGTACCTCGGCGACCAGCTCGAGGCCGTGTTCAACGACATCAAGGACGGCAAGGTGTCGGTCACCAGCGATGGCGGGATCATGGACCTGGGCCTGTCCCAGATCCTCCCGTTCACCCGTGACCCGGGCGACCGCAACCGCACCTCTCCGTTCGCCTTCACCGGCAACCGCTTCGAGTTCCGGGCCGTCGGCTCGTCCCAGTCGGTGTCCGGCCCGCTGGTCGCGATGAACACGATCCTGGCGGACTCGCTGGAGTGGATGGCCGGGCGGCTGGAGACCGAACTGGGCTCCGGCAAGGAGCTTCCTGAAGCGGTGGCCACCATCCTGCAGGAAGTGATGCAGGAGCACGGCAACGCCGTCTTCGGCGGCGACGGGTACTCCTCGGAGTGGCACGAACTGGCCGTGAAGGAGCGCGGGCTGCGCAACTTGCCGACCAGCGCCGAAGCGCTGCCGGTCTTCACCGAGCAGCCGGTGATCGACCTGTTCGCGTCCACCGGCGTGCTGTCGCCCCTGGAACTGAACAGCCGCTACGAGGTCTACGCCGAGCAGTACGTCAACTCGATCTCCGTCGAGGCCAAGCTCGTCATCGAGTTGGCCAAGACGGTGATCTACCCCGCCGCGCTCGCCTACCTGAAGGAACTGGGTTCGAACTACGAGGTCGCCGCCAAATTCGGAGTCGACCTCGACACGTCCACGGCGAGCACGATCGCCGCGGAAGCGAAGGCGCTGCTGGCGAGCGTCGTCGAGCTGGAAGCGGAACTCGGCAAGCACGACTTCGACAGCGTGGCCGCCCATCTGGAGCACTGCGCCAAGACCCTCCGCACCCTGATGGACGAGGCCCGCGTGCACGCCGACGCTCTGGAGCGCGAGGTCGCGGACAGCGCCTGGCCGCTGCCGAAGTACCGAGAGATGCTGTTCATCCGCTGACCGTACGGGTGCCGGCTCGTTCGAGCCTGTACCTCCCCGCGCTCGCCCAACTACGTGCCGCTCGCCGAACTCGGCGAGCGGTAAGTAGTTGGGCGAGCGCTGACTCCCGGGCGCGGTGCTGCGGGCCCACAGCGGGCGGTTGCCTGCGACGCGAATCAGCCGGCCGCGTCCCGCTTGGCGAAGCGATCCCGGGCGGCCGAGATGAACATCCACGCCGCGTAGAGCAGCAACCCCCCGACCACGACCGAGATCACGATCGTCCGCACGTCGCCGGTGAGCAGGGCGGCCACCCAGCCGAGATACGGGATGGCGTACCAGACGGTTCCTCTGACCTGCACCGGCGTCACCGGGGCCAGGTCGGGCTGCGCGTTGGCGTCCCCCTTGGTCATGAACACCGGTGAACCGTCGGCGAGCAGCATCCGCTGGGTGATCCGGTGGGTGACCAGGGTCGGCTCGCCGCTCCTCAGCTGATAGGTGAGCACCTTGCCGGGCACCAGGTCGGCGAGCTCGGTGGGCCGCACCACGATCAGGGTTCCGGCCGGCAGCACCGGCTCCATCGACGAGCTGCGGACGGTGAGCGCGACCGAGCCGGTGACTGCCGGCACCACGATCGCGGCCAGGCCGATGCCGAGGAACAGCACCAGCAGCGCGCCCATCACCCCGGTGCCGATCGCATTGAGCACGGCGCGCGAGCGAGCGGGCGGCGACGAGGGCCGCGCCGACGCCTGGTCGGGCTCGGACGGCTGCTCGGCGACGTCCGGGTCGGTGGACAGAGGTTCAGTCATCGTCGCTCCCGGGTGGCTTCAGCGTGGTGTCGCGGCGGCGCCAGGCCAGCGCGCAGAAGATGATTCCGGCCACCACGGACGCCGCGCCGAAGAGCCCGATCGGCAGCAGTGCGCCCGATCCGGTGGTGGGCAGCGTGTCGCCTCCGGGAGCGGTGGGCTGGCCGGGTGGCTCGGACGGCTCCTGGCACCGGCTGCCGGGCACCGCCGGCGCTGCCGCGGCGGTCTCGGTCAGCACGCCGCGGAGCCGGAAGCCGACGGTGCCGAGCATGCCGTGCTGCTTGTCGAGGGCCGGATCGACCCCGGCGGTGAGTTCGAGCCGCAGATCCTGGCCGGGCCGCAGCACCGTCCCACCGCCCAGCACCGTGCAGGTGCCGTTGCGGATGCCGGTCTCGATCGTCACCGGCGCCGACTCCTGTCGACCGGACTGGGCCAGCCGCAGCGAGAAGGCGGACGCCAGCGCGGGGTCGTCGGTGTACGGGTCGATAAGGTCGACGCGCAGCACGGCGTCCACCGTCGAGTTGTTCTTCACCCAGACCCGCTCGGTGTTGCGATCGCCGGGCACCACCCGGCCCACCCGGGTGAACAGCGGCAGCGTGCTGCCGGAGGTGAAATGGGTGCCGTCGCGGGAGACCAGCAACTCGTTGCGTGCCGCGGACGCCGGGACGATCGGGCCGCCGATCAGTGCGAAGGCGAGCAGCGAGCCCACGGCGACGGCACGCACCGGCTTCGTTCTCGGCATCGGATTCGGTGTCATCGGGGTCAGCCGATTCCCGCGACGGCGGTGACCGTGGTGTTGCTGCGCTTGAGCTGAATGCCGTTCCAGAGCACGTTGGACGAGTCGTCGATGATCCGGTAGATGCTGGTGGTGCTGTTCGGAATGTTGGTGTTGTTCAGCGCGAAGCTGACGCTTTCCGCATTGCCCGCGATGTCCGCGATGTTGGTCACGCTGGTGCAGGCAGTCGTGGTGCAGCGCTGCAGGGTGCCGGCGGGCATGGTTCCTCCACCGAAGGTGAGTGTGACCGTCGTGCTGGAGGTGGTCAGGGTCAGCGCCTCGCGTTGGAACCGCAGTTGCGTGGCGGTGGAGTCACAGGCTGCCGTGGTGGCGCGCGCCGAACTGGTCGGCAGGCTCAGGCACAGGCCGGTGGCGGCGCTGATCAGCTGGAACCGGTTCGCGTCGATCTGCTGCACGTACCACTGCTGGGCGGCGGTGGAGGTCGCCGCGGTCTGGATGATCGCGTTCGTGCCGCTGTAGGTGAGCCGGGTGCTCATCGCGTGACGGGGCCGGATGGTAACCAGCGATTGATTGCTGCCGGAGACCGGGATGAACTCCCAGCGCTGGTTGGAACTGGCGTGACAGCCGAACCCGATCAGGCCGCCGCCCGCGCCGCCGCTGTTGCTGACGTCGAGGCAGTAGTTGGTGTTCGCGTTGGCGCGCACGGTGAACCAGCGGGACAGCGTGGCGTTGAAGAAGCTGCTGGTGAGCGGGTACATGCCGGCGGTCTGCTGGACGTGGGTGGCGCTGGTCGCGGTCGCCACCCAGCCGCCGGCACTGAGCGAGACTTTGATCACCGGGTTCGCTTGCCGTGCCCCGCCGGTGGTGGCCAGTGCTTTCCAGTCGGTGATGGTGGTGCGGACGCAGTAGCTGATCGATGCGCCGGCGGCCAGCGTCGGCGTCAGGTCCGGCGGATCGGCCCAGGTGCCGCTGAGCGCCGAACCCGGCGGGTTCGTCGCGGTGCAGGCGGCGGCCGTGGTCGGCCACACCCGGATCGGCAGGCCGCTCGCCCACGACTCCGGCGCCGCGATGGTCACCGTGGCGGTGCCGTTGACGCTGCCCGTGTTGGTCACCGTGAAGCTGCCGGTGTCGGTCAGGTCGCTGGGCAGGTACTTCGCCCCCATTCCGGCGAAGCCGGCCTGGCTGACCGCGACGGACAGGGTGCTGAGTGACCCGGTGGCGGTGGCGCTCGCGGTGAAGTACGCCCAGGCCGCGGTGCCCCCGGTGGCCAGCACGAACGCGGTCACTCCGGCGACCAGCGCGAACCGATACCGGGCGAGCTGAGATCGGAGGCTGCCTGCGGGTCGGCCGGCCATCTCAGTTCGCCTTCTGGGTTGCATTGACGGTCATGGTGAAGCCGAGGCCCTGCCCGCTCAGGGTGCCCGGGGTGTTCGCCGCGAGAGCGATCTCGAAGCAGTACCAGCGCACCGCCCCCGGGGCGAGCGTCCCGCCGCCGAGCGTCGCCGCGTAACCGTCCAGCACCGCCGGTGTGCCGGCCAGTCCGGTGGCGCAAGCGGACGCGTTCGCCACCGGGGTGATCCGGATCCGGGTGTAGGCGGTGATCTGCGGGGTGCTGGTCGCCTCGATCTCGGCGTCCAGGGACGCCGGCGCGTCACCGGTGTTCCGGACGCTGAACGCCTTGGCGACCGGGGTGTTCGGTGATGCCGCGAAGTTGCCGAGCGAGGCCGAGCTGGCGCCGTTGAGCTGTAATCCCAGTGTGCCCGCGGTGAGCGTCGCCCCGGACGCGTTCGTGGTGGAGCTGAGCAGGGCGTAGGTGGCCCCGGCGCCGCTGAGGCCGACCAGCACGGCGACGCTCGCGGCCAGGGTCGCCTGAGCGAGCGCGCGCAGCCGCCGGCCGTGCCGGCGATCGCGTGGCTCGCTGATCCGTGTCATGGGGGCTCCGTGTTCAGGCGCGGACGATCGCGCATGGCCGGGTCGACGGGCGCCGTGCGGCGGCGCCGATGGGGCCGGGGCGGGGGAGTCCACCCGCCCCGGCTACGGCATTACGGGATGGTGATGCTGCCGTCGACCTGGGTGACGGTGAGAGCGAAATTCGACAGGTTGACCGCACCCGTCTTCGCCGGATTGTCCTGAGCGGGCGAGCCGGCCGCGCCAAAGGGCCAGGTGATGGTGGCGGTGATGGTGGCCGTGTAGTTGCCGCTGGCATTGTTCTTGTGCTCGAAGGTGTCGCCGCCGGTCCCGACCGGCGTGGCGCCGGTCACCGCGAAGACGGCGGAGTTGGCGAGCCGTCCGGCCAGCGCCGCGTCCGCCGCGTTGCCGCCGGCCGCCGCGATCGAGCCGCCCGCCAGGCCGACCTGGAAGCGCAGGTTCTGACCCCGAGCGGTGATGGTCGCCGGAACGGTGTAGGTGAGCACGTCACCGGGCACGACCCGGACGACATTGATATCGGGGACGGCGGTCATAGCACCGCTGGTGTGCTGGATGTTCCAGGCCGGGGTGCCGTTGGCCACGACGGTCAGCGTGCCCGCGGTGATGGTGTTGGAGCCACCAAGGTTCGCGCTGTCGTTCCAGTAGGCGAGGGTGCTGCCTCCGCCGAGCAGCAGAACGACGGCTACACCGGACGCAATGACGCCCTTGGTCGTCTTCTTCACGTTGGTCTCTCTATCTGTTGGGGGTGTGGAGAAATCCGTGAGCACGGCAGCGTGAGGTGACACTGGGTGAAAACCGGCAGTTCACTCATCGCGGCTCGAATGCGATACTGAAGGTACCTACAGTCGGGGTGGGCAGGGTGCGGTTGGGCCCGAACCTTCCCCCAAATATTCCCCCCAGTAACCACGGGCTGGACACCACCCCCTCCTGAGAGTCGCCCCATGCTCAGTACATATGACGATGCCGTCGTGGCACGATCGGCCACTTTCGACGGCGGCGAAGCGCACCTTCCCGTCCGGGCCCTGCTGCTGGAGCGGCTCGGCGAGGCCACCGGCGCGCACCGATTGACGGTGCTCTGCGCGCCCTCCGGGTACGGCAAGACCGCAACGGTGACTGCCTGGCTGGGCGACGGCAGCGACCCCCGGCGCCAGGTCCGCTGGGTGCGCGGCGCGCGCTGCGCCGCCGACGCGATCTGGCACTCGATCGCGGAGGAACTGGCGCCGTTCTCCCGCAACCCGGCGGCACCGGGCGATGATCCGGTGCGCGCGGCGATGCGGGCGGCGGCCGCGATCACCTCTCCGGTCACCCTGGTGCTCGACGACTACCACCACGCGACCAGCCCGGAGAACGACACCGCCATCGCCGAGTTGGCTGCGGCGTCCGGACAGTTGCGGCTGGTCGTGGCCGGTCGGAGGATCACCCTGCTCGACAGCCACCTGGTCAGGGCGAAGGTCCGGGTGCTTCGGATCGGCCCGGGGGAACTGCTGCTCGGCCCCGACGAGGCCCGGCGTTTCGCCGCCTCGCGCGGCGTCCCGCGGAGCAACCGCTTGGACGCCGCCCTGGAGCAGGCCGACGGCTGGCCGCTGGCGATCGCGGCCGCACTCGACCTCGGCTCCGACGAGCTGTCCCTCGGCGCCCAGCAGGGGCGGGCGCGGCCCGGGTCCGCCGCCTCGCGCGATGTCGATCCGGTTGCCAACCTCACCTCGTTCGCGCTCGCCTCGCTCGAGGTCCTCGCCCCACCGGCGCGGCATGTGCTTCTCGCCGCGGCCCAGCTCGACGCGATCGGCGTCACTCAGCTCGGCCGGCTGCTGGAGGCCGGTCCGGACGCGGCGCTGGGCACCGCCCGGCAGCTGGTCGAGGCCGGCCTGCTGGTGCGGCCGTCCGGGTCGCACACCGCGGAGTTCCGCTGCCACCGGTCGGTGCGGGCCGCACTGCACGAAATAGCCGCGCGTGCGATGGACGCCGCCGAACGCGCCCGGCTGTACCGGGACCGGGCCGCGGAGCTGGAGTACACCGACCCGTTCTCCGCTTTCCGGCTGTACTGCGCAGCGGGCCGCTACGACGCGGCCGAACTCGTGCTCGGGCGCGACTTCGCGGTGATCACCGCCGAACCGGACGCCCGCGCCCAGCTGCTGCGCGCCGTCCCGGAGGAGGCGTTGCTCGCACACCCGACGATCACCTTCGCCCTGATCTTCCTGGAGCTGCCGCAGGTCGATGTGTCCGTGGAGCGGATCCTGCACCTGGTCAGGATCTGGGCGCGGGGGCTGGAGGACCAGCTGCCGCAGGGCATCGCGACCCCGCCCGGCCCGCTGCACTTTCCGCTGCTCTGCCAGGCGATGGCGGTGGCGAGGCTGCTCGAAGGCCCCGAGGCTTCCCTCGCGATCCTGCGGCACATCGAGGGCCTGCTCACCCCGAGCCAGGTCGACGACGACCCCACGGCGGCGCCCGAGCATGCTCCGGTCGCCGGCGCGCCCGTCTTCAGCGGCTTCCTGCCCGCCTACTTCCACTTCGCGGCCACCACCGCGATCATGGCCGGCGACCTGGACTGCGCCCGACGCAACCTGAATCGGCTGCGGCGCCGCTCCGAGCGGATGATCGCCGGCTCGGCCGGAGGCGCCGCGGTCGGGTCGGCCGGCTCCACCCTGGACGCCGGGCACTGCTGGCTGTTGGTCGCGTTCGGCGGACTCGCATTCACCGAGCTGCTGGAAGGCGACATGCGCAGCTGCGCGGCCGCACTCGCGGAGATGGACGCGATCGTCGAGCGCGCCGGCGCGGTCGCTCCGAGCATCTCCTGGGCGGGTGCCGAGGTCGCCCGGGCGCATCTGTCGTACGAGTTGGACGACCATGCCCAGCTCAGACGCGCGAACGCCAGGCTCGAGCCCCTCGGCCCCCACCTCGAGTACTGGCCGCTGCTGGTCGTCGCGCAGGCTGCCTGGATCCGGCAGGTCCGCGGTACTTGCGCAGCGCTGGCGCACCTGCGGGCCGGCGTCGCGGAAATCCCCGACGTGCCGCGGTCGACCCGCGGCTGGTCGGAGTACCTCCTCGGCTACGAGATCATGCTCTGCACGTCGCTCGGAGACCTGCCGACCGCGGCGGCGCTGGTGGCGTCCGCTCCCAACGACAGCCCGCGGATGCGGCTGGAGCGGGCCCGCATCGCGCTCTTCTCGTGCGACGACGTGGAAGCACTCCTGACGGCACAGCAGGTGGCGCTTCCCGGCACCACGACGCGACAGCGGCTCGACCGGCTGCTGATCAGCGCGGTCGCGGCCTGGAACTGTGGACGGCGTGACGACGCCTTCCTGATGCTGCGCGAGGCGGCGGAGCTGCTGGAGCGCCACCAGCTGCCGTCCTCCCTGCAGAACGTGCCCTACCGGGCGCTGCGCGGCCTCGCGGTCGCGGCCCGCGAGGCCGGCGTCTGTGACCTCGTCGGCCTGGTGGACGAGGTGCCCGAATCGGCGCGGGCCAAGCGCTACGAGCGGCTCACCGAGATGGAGCTGCGCACCCTGCGGACGATCGCGAGGCACCGCAGCGCGAACAACGCCGCGACCGAGCTCTTCGTCACGCCCGGTACCGTGAAGAAGCACCTCGCCTCGGTGTACCGCAAGCTCGGAGTGAGCGGCCGCGACGAGGCCATCCTGCAGGCCGGCCGGATGGGCATCCTGGGGTAGACCGAGTCTCCTCGGACGCCTACCTGTCCTATAGCTCCGGCGGCAACCTCAGACAGTGCTGCCGGCCAATCGAAGGGAATCACCCATGGAAACCACCCCCATCCTGGCTTGGACGCTGGTGAGCGAGTGTCCGATCCCCGCGGATGTGCAGCAGTTGTTGGTGCAGGGCGAGCAGGCTGTCGCCGCCTACCGCACCTTCCGCGACATCGCCATCTTCACGAACATGCGACTGGTCGTCCGGGATGCGCAGGGGATGTCGGGGAAGAAGGTCGAGATCTACTCGCTGCCGTACTCGCGGATCGACATGTGGTCGTCGGAGAACGCCGGCACCTTGGACTGGAACTCGGAGCTCGAAATGTGGACGCGGGCGGGCCACATCAAGGTGAAGCTCGGCAAGGGCATCGACGTCCGACGACTCGACAGCCTGATCGCTCATATGGTCCTGCACAGCCGCTGACCGATGCTGTGTCGGCGTGCTCGCGGAGTCAGCGGCGTCTGCCACGATGCTGCGGCAGCAGCATGTCGAGCGCCGGCGTCCGCCGCGCCGCCCGGGTGATGTACACGGCGTTCCAGATGAACAGGCCGGCCATGGTCGCGATCATCAGCGCGGTGGACAGGCCGACCATCACGTCGACGGGGAGCAGGAAGACCAGCGGCACCCGCACCGCAGACTCACCCAGCATGCCCAGGCCCCAGCCAGCGGTGCTGACCCGGAAGGCCCGGCGAACCTGCGGATCGTCGCGGTAGAGCGCGGTGATCCTGGCGGCCCGATCGGGCCGCCAGTGCTGGGTCGCGGCCAGGGTCAGCGGAGTCCCGCCGAGCAGGCTGAGCAGGAACACCACGCCGATCAGCGCGGTGCCCACGGAGTCCCTCAGCAGCAGCACCCGGGGATCGCCGCCGGTCGCGGACAACGCCGCGCCGGCGCCGAAGGCGGCCAGCATGATGGCCGAGAACCAGGTGACGTGCCGGTGCCTCACCGCCTCCCAGAGCAGTCGGAGGCCGGCCGCGCCGGTGGCCGCGATCAGGGCCGTGCGATCCGACGCGCCGTAGGCGTGCAGGCCGTAGTAGCTGATCAGCGGTAGCCCGATGTCGGCGGCCAGGGCGGCCCGCCATCGCCGTGGCCGGCGGGCGGTCGGCGGCTCGATCTTCGTGGTCGCCTTCGACGGGCAGCCCGTTGCGGACGTGTCGCGCCGGTCGATGGTGTACATGGCACCGTTATATAACGCCGTTGTGCTAAGGTCAACGGCATGAGTCCCCGAGTAGCCGACCCTGGCGTCCGATCGGCCCTGATCGCGGCCGCGACCCGGCTGCTCGCCGACGGCGGCCCCGGAGAACTCAGCGCCCGCCGGCTAGCCGCAGAGATCGGCGCGTCGACGATGCGGATCTACACCCATTTCGCGAACATGGACGACCTGCACGCCGCGGTGCGCCGGGAGGGTTTCGCCCGTCTCGCTGCCGCCGTCCAGGACGCCGGTGGCAGCGACGACCCGGTCGCCGACCTCGGTGCCGCGGGTGTCGCCTATCTCGATGCGGCGCGCGCCGAGCCCGGGCTGTACCGGGCGATGTTCAACCATCGGCCCCCGCCCGGGGACGATGCCGGCCGGCCGCTGTTCGACCTGCTGGCGGGCGCCGTTCGGCGCTGCGTCGACGGGGGTCGCTTCGGCGCCGATCCGGCCCGGATCTCGGCGTGGGCGGGTGAACTGTGGGCCGCCCTGCATGGTCTGGTGACCCTGGCGCTGGCCGGCATGCTGGCCCCCGAAGCGCTCGACTTCCTGTTCGCCGACAGCCTGCGTCGCTTCGCGATCGGCTTCGGCGACGATCCCGAGGCGGCCCGCCGATCCATCGACGGTGCCGCGGCGCTCACCCGACGATCGCGGTAGATGTCCTTGTCGTCGGAGTTTCCTGGGGATTCTCCGTTCCGGCTGAGAGCCGCCGGTGGGCGTCCTAGGGTGGGTTTCGTCGACCTACTCGAAGCAGCGTCCGGTCGGCTTCGGTGAGAAGGAGTCCGGATGAGCGTCGATCTCAGCGAGAGCGACCTCGCCGCCTACTTCGCGTTGCGCCGGGCGGCCGATCGATTGCAGCGGACGCTGGAACGGCAGCTGCGTGAGCACGGTCTCAGCGAGGTGCAGTTCGCCATCCTTGCCCGGCTGGCCGAGGGGCTGTCCGGCATCGGGATGACCGCGCTGGCCAACGATCTCGTGGTGACCAAAGGCGGCCTGACCTATCAGGCGCGCCAGCTCGAAGGCCGCGGCCTGGTGGCGCGCAGCGGGAGCGCCCACGACGAGCGGGCCGTGCTGATCCGCCTCACCGACGAAGGCGTCCGGCTGCTCGACGCGGTGATGCCCCGGCACGTCGAACTCCTCCGGGAGCTGTTCATCGACCGGGTGAGTCCGTCCGACCTGCTGGTGATGCGGGCCGCGCTGGAGCGGGTGGCGACTCCGGAGGCGACCATCGCCGAGTGCTGATCGGTGCGGCCGGGTCAGGGGCCGGTCGCGAGCAGGGTCACCCCGGTGACCATCAGCCACAACGACCAGGCCAGGTAGGCGAAGGGGACGACGGCGCCGGCGAGTCGCCAGCCGTGCTCCTCGAACGGCCCGACGAACTCCAGCGCGCACAGGGCCAGCACCCCGCCGACCGCGATGCCGGCGATCCCAACCCATCCGGGGAGGGGGCCGGAGCTGACCACCGCGACGCCGACCAGCACCGTCCAGGCGCCGGTGAGCAGGTAGCCGAGATGCTCGCCGACCGCGACGCCCAGGTAGCGGTGGAACGCCTGGAAGACGATGTCGATCGCCTCCCGGCGGGCCGGCGAGGCGTCCGGGTCGGCGTCCTCGCGGGCCAGCAGCGGAACCAGGAACGGCCACCGCATCAGTCCCAGGAATTGCACCAGCGCGGCGAGCAGCCCGATGGCCGTGGCCGTGCCGGTCAGCGCCGGTGCGGCTCCCGGGAGTGCCGCGGACAGCAGCACCACCGTCGGCGCGAGCAGGACCGCGGTCATCGCGAAGGCCCACCAGAGCAGCACCAGGGAAGCGCCGCCGGCACGGAATCGAGCCAGAATCTCCGCAGTCGGGCGGCGGAGGATGCCGGGATAGTCGAATCGCGCCCCGAGTGCCGCGAAGGCCGCGTTGAAGGCGAGCGGAAGCACGATGAGCAGGACGCCGGTGGCGGTGATCACGACACCTCCCGGGCGGCCGCGTCCGGGCTGGTCGACCTGGATGGATGGGCGATGTGGCCGGCTGATCGACGCATGGAGGCCTCCTGGAGCAGTTCTGCGTACGAAGTACGCTATAAGCTAGAGTACTTTGTACGCAAGGCTTCGTCGAAGGGGGAACGGACGTGACGGTGGACCGATCGCGGACGCGGCGCCGGCGCAACAGCCTGAACCTCGACGAGATCCTCGATGCCGCCGAGCGGGTCGCCGCCGACGGCATCGAGTCGCTGACGATCCGTGCCGTCGCCGAGCAGCTCGGCGCCTCGCCGATGGGTCTGTATCGGCATGTCGCGGGCAAGGACGAGCTGATCGACCTGCTGCTCGATCGGGTGCTCGGCCGGATGCCCACCGTCCCCGAGACGGCCGATCCGCTGCACGATCTGGCCTGCTTCGCGCGGACGCACCGAGACCTGCTGGCCGATCACCCCTGGGCGGTGCCGGCCCTGGTGGCCCGGGCCGCTCCCGGACCCAACGCCGTCCCGATCGGCGAGCAGTGCCTGAACATCCTGGCCCGGGCCGGCGTCCAGGGTGGTGAGGCGGTGGCGGTCTTCAGCGGCGTCCTGGCGCTCAACTACGGCTGGATGTCGTTCGCCCTCGGACGCCGGCGTCCGGAGGCGTCGGCCAGCCTGGCCCGGATCGAGGCGGGGCCCCGCGGCGACTTCCCCCGGACGGCAGCGGCCGGGCCCGAGCTGGCGCAGTTCGGCTCCGACCGCCACTACGACGTGGTGCTGGCCCGGCTGTGTGGACTGCCTGGCTCTGCCTGACTGTCGGTGTGGTGATGGCGGTGTGGTGCTGGCCGGGCTGTGGTTGGCGGTGTGGTGCTGGCCCACCCTTGGCCGCGACGTTGCCCTGCTTCGGGTTCTTTCACCGGGTTTGAACCACGGAAAAGACGCCGAAAGGCGGAAATGTGCTCGGGTGGTTGGCTCCGGATGGCGGCCGACGATCAACCTGGACGCCGGACGCGGAGCCCGGCGTCGATCAGGGTGCAGACCGCGTCGAGTCGGGCCTCCGCGTCCGGCTGGTTCCAGGTGTCGGCGTGGGCCGGGTGGTGAAACGGGGTGGTGGCGTCGAAGACCGCGCGGGCCGCGGCGGCGACGTCGGTGACCGCGAAGGCGCCGGAGCTGACCCCGTCGGCGACGATGCCCTGCAGTTGGCTGAGCAGGTCGGCGACGTGTTCGGCGGCGGCGTCGCTGTTCTCGGCGGCGAGGACGCCGTAGGTGGCGAAGAGCTCCGGATCGTCCGTAGCCGCGGCGCGTTTCACCGCGAAGATCGCGGTGAGCCAGTGCCGCAGGCGCTGCGGAGCGGGCTCGGCGGACGCGGCGATCTCGGTCAGGTCGTCGTGCGCCCGGGCCAGCCAGCGGCGGGTGACGGCCTCCCGCAGCGCCGCCTTGGACGGGAAGTACCGGTAGACCGCGGCGTGGCTGACCTTGAGCTCGCGGGCCACGTCCAGCACCGTCGCCTTCGCCGGGCCGTACCGGCGCAACGCGTCCTCGGTGGCGGTGAGGATCGCCTCGCGGTCGAGCATCAGCGTTCGCTGTCGAGCAGCGCCATCAGCGGGGCCGCGTAGCGCTCCCCGGCCACCGCGTCCGGCGGCACCGCCGCGTCGATCGCCGCCAGCTCCGCCGCGGAAAGCTCCAGCCCGGCGGCCCCGACGGCGTCCGGGATCCGGCCCGGGCGGCTGGCCCCGATCAACGCGACGATGTGGTCGCCCTGGGCCAGCACCCAGGCGGTGGCGAGCTGGGCCACGGTGACGCCCCGCGCGTCGGCGATCGGTCGCAGCCGCTCGACCAGGGCCAGGTTCGTCGGCAGGTTCTCCGGCTGCAGCCGGGGCAGGTGCGGCGGTGCCGCGTGTCCCGGGCGGAAGGCTCCGGTGAGCAGGCCGTGGGACAGCACCCCGTAGGCGGTGACGCCGATGCCCAGCTCTCGGCAGGTCTGCAGGACGGCGCGCTCGGGGCCGCGGCTGAACAGCGAGTACTCGATCTGGACATCGCTGATCGGGTGCACCGCGTGCGCCCGCCGGATGGTCTCCGGCCCGACCTCGGAAAGTCCGACGTGCCGGACCCGGCCGGCTTCGACGAGTTCGGCGACGGCGCCCACCGTCTCCTCGATCGGCACGGACGGGTCGAGCCGGGCCGGCCGGTAGACGTCCACATAGTCGGTGCCGAGTCGCTGCAGCGAATAGGCGAGGAAGTTCTTCACATGCGCCGGACGTCCCTCGGTGCCGACGAAGTGACCGGACGGATCGCGCAGCGAGCCGAACTTCACGCTCAGCTGCACCGAGGCGCGGTCGACCGGTTCCAGGGCTCGCCGGATCAGCGCCTCGTTGGCGCCGGAGTCGTAGAAGTCGGCGGTGTCGATGAGGGTCATGCCGGCATCCACCGCGGCGCGGACGGTCGCGATGGCGTCCGGCCCCTCCTTCAGCCCGCCCGCACCGAATCCGACCGCCGGGCTCGTCAACGAGCCGAGTTCACGCGTCTGCATGCGTCGAGACTACCGCAATAAGTGACAGAACACAGAATCTGTCACCTGATGTCACGACCGGCATGCGTCCAGCGGGAGCCGCCGGCACCGTCCAGCAAGGCTCGGCCGCTTCGGCGGGGTCGTACGCTACGTTCGCGCAGGCGGTTTCCGGACCCTCCCGCAGATGCTGCCGCCGCGACCCCCATCCAGGAGGACACGATGGCCGTACCCCTATCGCCGCTCGAAGTGCTCGGCTGGCAGGTCCGCCGGCGGGCCGCGCAGCGGTCCGTCGAGGTGACGCCGGTCACCACCTCGATCCTGACCCGGCGGATCGTGGACGGGATTCCCCAGGAGTTGTCGGCCGCGGACAGCTTCGCCGGCGTCCTGGACTTCGTCCATGCCGGGGAGTCTCGGATGGCCCTGACCGTCGTGTCGCACCCCACGCCGGAGGTGGTCGCCGAGCTCGCCGACGCGTGGCAACTGCATCCGCTGCTGGTCGAAGACCTGGTGCAGGCCGACCAGCGTCCCAAGGTGGAGCGCTACGGCGACGTGCTCTTCGTGGTGGTCCGCTCGGCCCGCTACCTCGACGTCACCGAAGAGGTCGAGTTCAGCGAGTTCCACCTGCTGGTGAAATCCGAGGCGCTGGTCATCGTCTGTCAGGACGGACGCCTGGTCGACGGCACCGTGATCGGCTCGGGGGTCGGCGCCGAACAGGCGTCGCTGAGCGACGGCACGCCGCTGCTCGGCAACCCGGACCTGCTGCGGCTCGGGCCGGAGGCGCTGGTCTACCAACTCCTGGACATGATCGTGGACGGCTACTTCCCGGTGCTGGAGGGGCTGCAGACCGACAAGGAGCAGATCGAACGCCAGGTGTTCAGCGGGGACGCCGCGGCCGCCGAGCGCATCTATCGGCTGAGCGAAGAGGTGATCGACCTGCTGCACGCGACCACCGCGCTGTCCAAGGTGCTGCGTCGGCTGCAGCTCGGCGCCAAGAAGTACCAGCTGCCCGCCGACCTGCTCACCTATCTGCACGACCTGGACGATCACCTCGGCCACGTCACCGGCGAGACCGGCGAGCTGCGCGACGCGCTCTCCCAGATTCTCAACGTGAACGCGACGCTGGTCGCGCAGCGCCAGAACGAGGACATGAAGAAGATCTCCGGCTGGGCGGCGATCCTGTTCGCGCCGACGCTGATCGCCGCCGTGTACGGGATGAACTTCGACGTCATGCCGGAACTGCATTGGCCGATCGGCTATCCCGTCGCGGTGGGGGCGATGGTCGCCTTCGCCGTGCTGCTGTACCTGGTCTTCAAGTGGAAGAAATGGATGTAGTCGCGAGCCCACCGTGCGGGTGGCGGCGTCCCGGCTGGATCAGCTGAGCCGGACCGCGGCGGCGTGCAGCCGGTCGAGGGCGGCGTCGGTGAGGGCGGGCAACTCCTGGTCGTCGCTCGCGATCCAGTCGGCGTAGGCCTCCCGGAAGGCGAGCGCGCCGACCTCGGCGGCCAGCGCGGCCACCGTGTCGGGCACCCCTCGGTCGCGCAGGGCCGCGGCCATGGTCGCGGCCAGCCCGGCCTGCTTGGCGGCGTTGCGGGCCTGCAGTTCGGGGTTGGCGGCGATCACCGCGAGCAGCCCGGGGCCGAGTTCGCGGTGGAACGGGGTCATCGAGCCGGCAGCCCTGGCCAGGCCGGCCCGCACCGCAGCCAGCGGGGTGGCGTCCGCCGGCGCCTCGGCGATGCCCTGGGTGAGCAGCTGGGACAGCGACTCCTGCCCGGCGGCCAGCACCTCGCGCTTGTCCGGGAAGTAGCGGAAGAAGGTGGCCTTGCTGAGCCCGGCCCGTTCCGCGATCTCGGTGACCGTGGTCTTGTCGTAGCCGCGTTCGGAGAAGAGTTCGAGGGCGGCGGCGACGAGCCGTGCACGGGCGTCCGGGGTCCAACGAGGCATGCTGTCATCCTATCGATGAGACTGGTGTCTCATCGAGTGCTATCGTGACAAGACAACAGTCTCATCACGTGGAGGTCACCATGCGGGTCTTCGTCACCGGCGCCAGCGGAGGAATCGGCTCCGCGGTCGTCCCGGAACTCATCGCGGCAGGTCACCAGGTGCTCGGCCTGGCTCGATCGGACGCCGCCGCGGCGTCCGTCGAGCGGATGGGCGGGCGCGTGTTGCGCGGCGACCTGGGCGACGCGGACGCCTTGCGCGCCGGCGCCGACCAGGCCGACGGGGTCGTCCACCTCGCCTTCGGCAACGATTTCGGCAATGTCGAGGCCAACGTGGCGGAGGAGGCCCGGGCCGTCGAGGTGCTGGCCGCCACCCTGGACGGCAGCGGCAAGGCGTTCGTGCTGGCGTCCGGAACCCCGGTGGTGCCGGGCCGGCTCGCCACCGAGACCGACGCGATGCTGCTGGAGGGTCCGCTGGGCGGCCGGGCACGGACCGCCCAGGCCGTGCTCGACCTCGCCGAGCGCGGGGTCCGGTCGGCCACCGTCCGACTGCCGCGTTCGGTGCATGCCGGCGACGGACGCTACGGCTTCGCCTCCTTCGTCATCGCCGCGGCCCGGCGCACCGGTGTGGCCGGCTACGTCGGGGACGGCGGTCAGCGCTGGCCGGCGGTGCACCGTCTGGATGCCGCAGGGCTGTTCCGGCTGGTGCTGGAGCAGGCGGAGCCCGGCACGGTCGCGCATGCCGTGGCCGACGAGGGGGACACCATGCGCTCCATCGCCGAAGCCGTCGGACGCCGGCTCGACCTGCCCGTCGAGCAGGTTCCGGCCGAGAGCTTCGGCTTCCTCGGCTCGATCTTCGCGATCGACCAGCCCGCGTCCAGCGCGTGGACCCGGCGGCACTTCGATTGGGAGCCGACGCAGCCGAGCCTGCTGCAGGACCTGGCGAGCGGCCGCTATCCGGACTGACGGCCGGTCGGTGGCCGCGGGGTGTCGGCGGGTTGCGGCGTCCGGCGGCAGGCGTCGGGCGGCGGACCGGATCGGCCGCCAGCTGTCGACGTTGCCCTGCTTCGGCGTCCTTTCCAGGGTTTGAACCACGGAAAAGACGCCGAAAGGCGGAGAAGTGCGGCGGGCGGCGATGATCTCCGACTCGCGGGTGGTGTCACCACGGAAAAGACGCCGAAAGGCGGAGAAGTGCGGGGGCGGTGCCTGTGGGGCCCGATCAGCGTCGCCGCGGACGCCCCCGCCCGCGTCCCCGGTCTCGGGACTTGGCCGGGGCCGGCTCGGGTGGTTTCGGGGTGCGTGCCCGCTCCTGCCGGGTCCGGGAGCTGTGCGGTGTCCGTCCGCGCACCACGCCGATGAACTCGTCGGTCAGCGGGTGCGGATCGTCCATCCGCCAGGCGAGCCCGATCCGGGTCGGTTCGGCGTCCGTGACCGGTCGATAGGTGAGGTCGCGGCGGCTGTGCGTGCGGGCGATCGACATCGGCACCCGCAGTACCGCGATCTCCAGCGCGACCTGGTTGATGCCGGACGGGTCGGCCTCGGTCAGCACCGTCTCGTGGGCCAGATCGGCCAGGGTGACTTCGTCGACCGCGGCGATCGGGTGCTCCTTGGACACCCAGACCACCGGGGCTTCTTCGTACAGCGGGATGAGGTGCAGCCCGTCGACCTCGATCGGCAGTCGGACGAAGCACAGGTCGACCTCGCCGGCGTCCAGCACCCGGCGCTGATCGGCCTGTGCCACCTCGACGACCTCCAACGGGGTGGAGCGGTAGCGATCCCGCCAGATCGTGGTCCACTTGGTCAGGGTGACGCCCGGGACGAAGCCGATGCGCAGGCCGGAGCCGTCGGCCGGGGGAGTCGTCACCCGGGCAGGGTATCGCGGACCTGCCCGGTAGCCTGACCCGATGAGTCCGACTCGTTGCGTCAGTCCGATGAAGCCGGCGGCGATCGCCGCCGAGCTCGGCATCCACCTGACGGCCGCGCCCGAGGAGTTCCGCACCGCACCGATCGCCCGGGCCGTCCTCGACGCGCTGCCGACGGACCGGCCGGCTGTCTGATCGCGCGATCGACCACTGGTTTCGGGTCCATGCCACTGCTTTCGGCAAATATCCCGAAAGCAGTCGTCTGTCCGTCTAGTAGTGGTGGATCGCGCGATCGGGTGGGGCGCCGGAGGCCGTCCGGTGGTGGTGGATCGGGCGATCGGGTGAGGCCCGGAGGCCGTCCGGTAGTGGTGGATCGGGCGATGGGGCGAGCGCCGGAGGCCGTCCGGCAGTGGTGGATCGGGTGAGGCCCGGGGGCGCTCAGGTCGATCCGGGCATTGAGTTCGGCAGCGGGGTTCCTGCGGCGTCCCGTGCGGTCGTGCTCCGTCTGGTAGAACGCTGGGGTGCGCGCAATCGTCTATGCCGAGGTCGGGGCCGAGCCCGTGTTGAGTGAGGTGCCGGAGCCGGAGTGCCCGGTGGACGGGGCGCTGGTCGCCGTCCGGGCCACCGGGGTGTGCCGATCGGACTGGCACGCCTGGCGCGGCCACGATCCGGTGCCGCTGCCGAACATCCCCGGCCACGAGTTCGCCGGGGTGGTGGCCGCGGTCGGCGCCGAGGTGACCGGCTTCCGGGTCGGCGACCGGGTCACCGCACCGTTCGTCAACGGCTGCGGACGGTGCACCTGGTGTCGTGCCGGGCAGGCCCAGGTCTGCCCCGACCAGACCCAGCCGGGCTTCACCCATCCGGGCTCCTTCGCGGAACGGGTGGCGGTCCGGGCGGCCGACTTCAACCTGGTCCGGCTACCGGAGACGGTGGACTTCGTGACCGCCGCCGGGCTGGGCTGCCGGTTCGCCACCGCCTACCACGCGCTCACCGCGCAGAGCCGGCTGGCGGCCGGGGAATGGCTGGCGGTCTTCGGCTGCGGCGGGGTCGGGCTGTCCGCCGTCCTGTTGGGGGCCGCGCTGGGTGCCCGGGTGATCGCCGTCGACCCGTCCGAGACGGCCCGCCGGCGGGCGTCCGAGTTGGGTGCCGAGATCGTGCTGGCACAGGCCGACCCGGACGCCGTGACCGAGCTCACCGGCGGGGGAGCGCACGTCACCGTGGACGCCTTGGGCTTCGGCGCCATCGTCGACGTCGCGGTCCGCTGCCTGCGGCCGCGGGGTCGGCACGTCCAGGTCGGGCTGATGCTCGGCGAGCAGGCGTCCGCGCCGCTGCCCTGGGGCGTGGTGGTGGCCCGGGAACTCGAGATCGCCGGCAGCCACGGGATGGCGGCCGCCGACTACCCGGCGATGCTGGAGCTGATCGGCAGCGGACGCCTCGACCCCGGACGCCTGGTCGGCCGGGTCGTCGACCTGTCCCAGGCCGGTACCGAGCTGATGGCGATGGACGCCCCGGCGCCGTTGGCCGGGATCACCGTGGCGACGATCTGAGCGGGCCGGCGTAGGCGGACGGCGGGGAACCCCGCTCAGCCGGTGACGCTCAGCGGCGCCGCTCTTGCGCCTCTTGCCCGCTTCGGGCCCGGGCGGACGGCGCGGCGGATAGCGTGAAGAGATGGTCGAGTTCGTGCTGCTCTGCCTGCCGACGGTCGGCTACCTCGCGGTGCAGTCACGCCGGCCGGGACAGACCCTCCACGCCGCCCTGGGACGAGCCGGGCTGGGCTGGGGAACGGCGTCCGGCTACGGCTGGGCCGCGCTCCTGCTGCTGCCCCTGCTGCTGATCGGGTGGCTCTCGCTGGTCGCCATCCCGCCGGATCTGCTGGCCGCGCCTGGGGTGGTGGTCGGGCGTCCGGCCTCGCTGGCCGCGGCCGCCGGGGTGGTGCTCCGCGCCGCCGGCGAAGAAGTCTTCTTCCGCGGCCTGCTGGGCGGCGTGCTGGTCCGCCGGCTGGGCTTCGGCTGGGGCAATCTGCTGCAGTCGGTGCTGTTCTTCCTGCCGCACCTGGCGCTGCTGGCCGTCGACGTCCGGTTGTGGCCGATCCTCCCGGTGCAGTTCGTCACCGGCTGGCTGCTGGGTTGGCTGCGACAGCGCACCGCGACGATGCTGCCCGGAGCGGTGCTGCATGCCGTGGCGAATCTGACGGCGGGGTTGATCGGCAGCTGACCAGGCCGGACGCCCGGGAACCGGGCCTCCAGGGCCTGGACCACAGGGCCTGGACCACAGGGCCTCGGCGGTCAGCGGGCGGGACGCCGGCGCCGGGCCGGTGGCTCCGGGGTGCCGTCCGGACGCCAGCGGCGCAGCACGCTGAACGCCCGCGCCGACGGTCCGTGCCGGCGCAGCTGCAGCAGCCGGGCGAGTGCCGCGTCCGGGTCGGGGCGGACGTCGCCGTCCAGCCACCACAGCGCGGTGGTCGGCCCGGGCAACGGGACGAACCAGCGCTCCCGGGCGCTCAGGTAGCGGCCGTGCAGGCCGCGGTAGGTGAAGGCGTGCAGGTCCGGGTAGCTCGCCCACAGCGACAGGTTCAGCAGCACGTCCGGGTGCCCGAACGCCTCGATCAGCGCGGCGTGTCCGACCACGCCGTGGTGCCGCCAGACGAAGCCGGGGGACGCCTCGGCCAGCCGGTTGACCCGGTCGACGCCGTCCAGGAACCCCGCCAGGCGCGGATCGCCCAACGGGTACTTCAGCACCGCCGCGGTGACGACGGCCAGCAGTGGATCGGCCATGGTCGCCGCTCAGCCTACGGGGCGGCGGTCGGGACCGGGCCGCAGAGACAGGCCGGCGGCCTTCGGAGCAGGTGGGACGAGACCCGCTCCGAAGGCCGCCTGGTGTGTGGACGGCCGTTCTCAGGCTCCGCGGGGCAGCCCGCGTCGCCTGCCCGTGGAGGCGTCCTAGACGGTGACCCCGTGGCTGGCCGCCAGGGTGCCGTAGCGGTTGCTGTACCGGTCGAAGTTGGCCTCGATCTCCGACTCCGGCAGCACCTCGATCTGGCCGATCCCCATCGCGATCGCGACGGTGTGCGCCACGTCCTCGACCATGATCGCGGCCTGCAGGGCCTTGTTGATCGTCGGTCCGATGGTGAACACGCCGTGCTGGCGCATCAGGATCGCCGGCGAGCGGCCGATCTTGGCGACCACCTCCTTGCCGATCGCGTCACCGCCGATCGGGGCGTACCCGCCGCACGGCACCGGGCCGCCGAACTCGTCGGCGATCGCGGTCAGGCAGCACGGGATCGGCTGGCCGACGGCCGCGAACGCGGTGGCGTAGCGGGAGTGGGTGTGCACCACCGAGAACACGTCGCTGCGGTGGGCGTAGATGCCCAGGTGCGACTGGGTGTCCGATGACGGCCCGCGCTGGCCCTCGACGATCCGGCCGTCGTAGTCGACGACGACCATGTCGTCCGGGGTCATCTCCGAGTACAACACCCCGGAGGGCTTGATCACGATCACGCCGTTCTCGGCGTCCCGGGCCGACAGATTGCCGCCGGTCCAGGCGACCAGCCCTGCCTTGGCGAGTGCGAGGTTGCCCTCGCACACCTTTTCCTTCAGTTCTTCGAGCATCAGCTTCCTTGCTTCTTCTGTGTTTGGGTTGGGATGGGCCGCTCGGCGATCAGGACGCCGGCGGGACGATCACGATCCCGGCGTCGCGCAGCCAGCCTTCGACGATCTGCCGTGCCTCGATGCAGCGCTGCACCGATTCGGGGACGTCGTCGTTCCACATCTCGATCATCATCCGGCCGCTCCAGGACTGCCGGGCGAGCTCGGCGAACGCCTTGGGGAAGTCGGCGATGCCCTCGCCCATCGGAACCCGGCGCGGTTCGCCGACCCGGACGTCCTTGATGTGGATGGCCAGCATGTGCCCGGCGCCGGCGCGCAGCTCCTCGATCTCGTCGAGCTGCTGCTCGGCGATGTTGCCGATGTCGGGATACATCTGCAGCCACGGCGAATCGATCTCGCGGACGATGTTCATCCCCCGGCTGATCGAGGTGACGTCGTTGCCGTCGACGTTCTCGATGCCGAGCAGCACCCCGGCCTGGGCGGCCAGCGGGATGGCCCGCCGCAGCGCGTCGACGTAACGGGCCCGCTGGCCCGGGTCGGCGTCCTCGTAGTAGGCGTAGTAGCCGGCCACCTGGAGCACCGGGATGCCGAGGTCGCGGCACAGCTCGATGCCCTGGGCGTAGATCCGGTCCGCCTCCGCCCGCACCCGCGGGTCGGACGAACCCGGCCCCACCGCCCGGTGCACCGACAGGCACAGCCCACCGAGCTGGACGCCGTTGCGGGCGGCCGCCTCGCGAACCTGCTGCCGCTGCTGCGGCGTCCAGTCCAGCCGGGCCCGGCGCATCGGGCTCTCGTCGACCGACAGGTCGACGAAGCTGAACCCGGCGCGCCGGACGTCGGCGAACAACTCGTCCCAGTCCCCGGTCCAGCGCAGCGCCTTCTCGTAGATGCCGAGGGTGACCTGCGCCGTGCCGGCCGGAGCCGGCGGGCGTTCCAGGGTCGAGGTCATGACCACACCTCGCGGAGCTTGTCCTGGAACTCGGTGGCGGCGGCCAGCGGGTCGTCGGCCTTCACGATGGAGCGTCCGGCGATCACCACGCCGACCGGGGCGCCGGCGAAGGTGTCCAGATCGGAGACCCGGACGCCGCCGGTGACCGTCACGGTGAAACCCATCCCGGCCAGCTCGTGCACCCGGGCCACGTCGTCCGGCCCCCAGCTCAGGTCGCCGGCCGCCTCCCGGTCGCGGGACCGCTTGACGATCACGTGCTGTGCGCCGAGCGCCCGCCACTGCCGGGCCTGGTCGGCGTCGTAGCCCTCACCCAGCTCGATCTGCACCTCGCCGCCGTACTCGGCGGCCACCTTGACCACCTGTTCGACGGTGGTCATCGAGGCCCCGGCCACCACGCTCACCCAGGAGGCGCCGGCCTCGAAGCAGTTGCGCGAGATCAGGCTGCCGGCCTCGGCGATCCGGACGTCGGCCAGGATCGTCTTGTCCGGGTACAGCGCCCGGATCTCGCGAACCGCGCGCAGCCCCTCGGCGATGATCAGGATGGTGCCGCACTCGATCACGTCGACCTGGTCGACCGCGCGGTTGAGCGGGCGGAGCACCTCGGCCAGATCGGTGGCGTCCAGCGCCACCTGCAGCCGCGGCTTGGTCGGCTGGGACATCTCAGGCGTCCTTGCGGAAGGCGAAGAAGGTCTGGGCGTTGAGCATCAGCAGCTTCTCGACGTAGGCGCGGTCGAAGCCCTCGTCCAGCATCCGCGGGCCGTCCACGGCCGGGTTGTAGTCGACGCCCGTGGTGGACCCGTAGGCCTTCTGGTACGACCGCTTGCCCGAGTCGGTGCCGAGCAGCAGCCGGTCGCCGTAGCCGGCCTCGCCGAGCTCGCGGAACTCCTTGATCCGGTTGGCCTCCGGCTGGTACTTCAGCCGCGCGGTGCCGTCCAGCTCCAGGTAGACGCCGGTCTTCAGGATCTGGGTCAGGTACCAGATGTCGGCGTTGCGCTGGATGTGGCCGATGGCGATCTGGTCGGCCGGGACGCCCAGCGAGATCATCAGCTCGGCCTGCTCCAGACCGCAGGTGCCGGCGGAGGTGTGGGTGTTGATCGGGCAGCCGGTCTCGATGGACGCGATCGCGGCGGCCTCGATGCACTTGCGCTCGAATTTGGTGATCTTGCCGTAGGCGGTGGCGACCTTGATCACACCGGCCTTGTACGACGTCCGCTCGATGACCGGGCCGGAGTAGTCGTGGGTGTCGATGCCCTCGGTGATGTCGGCGATGATCAGTTCGGCGATCGTGTCGACGCTGTACCGGTTCACCCAGTGCGACTGGGTCTCCAGGTAGACCTTCTCCTGGTGGAAGCCGGTGGCGGCGATCACCTGCAGGCCGTCGGTCTGCTCCTCGACCTGGGCCAGCAGCTCCACGTCACGACCGCAGTTGATCGGGCACATGTCGACGACGGTGCCGCCGGACGGCGTCCAGTTCTTCGAGGCGGTGACGAAGTAGCCGGCCTCCTCGACGGCCTTCTCGACCGAGTCGAGCTGGTGGTCGGGGTCGATGTAGACCTCACCCGCGCCGACGCGGATCAGGTGGTCGTGGGAGTTGACGACGCCGAGGGTCTCGGGGGCGACGTCACCGCGGATCGTACGTGCGAATGCCATTGAAGGTCTCCTTTGAACTCAGGCCCGGGTTGTCGGGCAAGGCGTGATCGCTACTGCCAACGTAAGTCGGCGGGCAGGGGCCAGCAACCACGCGCGTGAACAGATGTTCATGAGAGGCGGACGCCTCGACGTTCCGCGCCGTCAGTACGGCGCAATGTAAGGCTGGCCAAACCGGAGGCCGGAAGCTAGATTGAACATATGCTCACCGAATCCGACGATCAGCCCCAGCCCGAAGAGCCTCGGCGGCGCTCCCGAACGCTGGACGCCCGCGAGCACATCGCGCTGCTGCTGGAGGTGGCCCGGCGCTATCACAGCGAGGGCCAGTCCCAGGCCGAGATCGCCAAGGCGATCAGCTTCTCCCGCGCCACGGTCTCCCGGATGCTCTCCGAGGCCCGCCGCCGCGGCATCGTCCAGGTGCGGATCGGGCACCCCCTGGAGCGGGTGCTCGGCATCGAGCAGGACCTGGTCAAGGCGTTCGGTCTGAAGCAGGCCCGGGTGGCCGATCCGGGGGAGACCTCGGCGTCCCAGGACGAGGTGGCCCGTTGCGCCGCCGACCTGATGGTCGAGGTGGCCTCGGAGAACCTGCTGATCACCGTCTCCAACGGGCTGGCCGTCACCGCCACCGTGGACGCCATGCCGCAGCTGGCCTGGCCGCGCTCGCGGGTGGTGCAGATGATCGGCAGCGTAGGCAGCTCGCAGGGCCTGTACGACTCGCCGGAGACCTGCCGGCGGATGGCCCGCAAGCTGGGCGGCTCGTTCCATCCGCTGCCCGCCCCGCTGGTGGTCAGCGACGTCGGGGTGGCCCAGGCGCTGCGCCAGGACAACCAGATCGCCACCACCCTGGAGCTGGGCGCCCGGGCCGACATCGCCCTGGTCGGCGTGGGCGCGGTGCACGAGGGGCACTCCGGGCTGATCTTCCGGTCCTACGAGGATCCGGCGCTGGTCGAGGACGTCCGCCAGGCCCGGGCGGTCGGCCACGTCTGCGGCCACCACATCGCGGCCTCCGGCGAGCACATCCGCAGCGACCTGTGCGCCCGCACCATCGCCGTCGAACCGGAGCGGATCCGGGAGATCCCGCTGGTGATCGGGGTGGCCTGGGGCGAGGCGAAGGTCGCCGCGCTGGCCGCGGTGATGCGGGGCGGCTTCATCTCCGCACTGGTCACCGACCGGGCCACCGCGCTGCGGCTGCTGGAGCTGGCCGGCGACTGACCCGGCCACCGCGTCCGCCCTGACCGGGGTGGGCGCGGCACCCTGTCGCACCGGAGTCCCGCACTGGACGAGTCCCGCACCGGCGGAGTCCCGCACTGAAGCGGGCCCGGACGCGGCCGGGGGCGCCGCGACCGTGGTCGCGGCGTCCCGTGAGCACTGCTGCTCGGACGGCAGGGTCAGATCTTCTCCAGCGACTCGCCCTTGGTCTCCCGGGCGAACTGGTAGGTGACGCCACCGATCACCAGCAGCACCGCGAAGAACAGGAACGCCGCCGGAATGATGTCCGCGGTCACCTTGGCACCGAACATCGCGCCCAGCAGCCAGGGGCCGAAGATCTTGCCGGTGGACCCGATGCCGTAGCCCAGGCCGAGGCCGGTGGAACGGGCCTCGTTCGGGAACTGCTCGGCGCCGAACGGGTTCAGCACGCCGAAGGCGCCGTCGCCGAAGGTCATCGCGATCATGATGCCGATGAAGAAGATCCAGCCCGCGTTGGCCCCCGCGCCGCCGGCCAGCATGGTCGAGCCGGCCGAGAGCAGCAGGCCGACCGCGCCGATCAGGCCGTAGCTGAGCATGACCTTCTTGCGGCCGATCCGGTCGGCCAGCCAGGCCGACGACAGGCGTCCGAGCAGGTCGCCCAGCGACACCAGCATGAACAGGTTGGCCACCATGCCCGAGTCGAAGGCGTACGCCGAACCCAGGATCGACTGGCCCCAGGACTGGATCACCGACGAGCCCAGGATGAAGCTGAAGGAGCCGATGGCCACGATCAGCAGGCTCTTGCGGTACTTGGTGAAGATCAGCCGGTAGGACGCCGAGGCGGTCGTCTTGGGTGCCTCGGGCAGCGTCCCGACCTGCTCGGGAGGCAGTTGCAGCGCCCAGGCCAGGGCCGCCCGGGCCTCCTCGGTGCGTCCCTTGGACTGCAGGAAGCGCGGCGACTCCGGCACCCGGTGCAGCCAGAACAGCAGGAAGATCGGGATGCCGCCGAGCGCGATCAGCAGACGCCAGTTGGAACCGGTCAGGCTGGAGGCGACCGAGCCCAGGAACAGGCCGAGCGGGATGAACACGGCGGTCAGGCCGGCCAACAGGCCACGCTGCTTGGCGGGCACGAACTCCTGCACGTAGGGGATCGAGACGATGTTCAGGCCGCCCACGCCCATGCCGACCAGCACCCGCAGGAAGGCCAGCAGCACCCAGCCGTTGTCCGGGGTGAACACGCAGACGACGGTGAACACGGTGAACAGCACCGTGCACCAGTAGAAGGAGCGCTTGCGTCCGATCGAGTCGGCCAGCCGGCCCCAGCCGATGGCGCCGATCACGGTGCCCAGGCCGGACATGGCCAGGATGATGCCGGCTTCGTCGCCGCGCAGGTGCCAAGCCGGGTCCTTCAACAGCACGTTCACGGCGAAGCCGATCAGGAACATGTCGAAGAACTCGGAGATGTTGCCGGCGACGGCCAGTCCGATCAGGCTGCGCTGGTTCTTGGTCAGTGGCCGCGCGTCGATCTGTTCCAGCGCGGTCATCGGTGGAGCCGATTTCTCAGTCATTGATGAACTCCGTTGTCAGTGCCTGCATCAGCGCAGGATGTCGGTGGATGTCGGCGCCTCGAGCTCGGCGGTGGAGATCCGCGTGAGGTCGCCGTGATGGGTGAGGGCGTACTTGGACGTCTGCAGGCCGTAGCCGATGCCCTGCAGGACGGTGTCGTCCAGGTAGCCGTGCAGGGTGCCGGCCACGAACGAGTCGCCGGCGCCGGGACGGTCGGTGACCCGGACCGGGGCCACCTCGAACAGCTGATGGCCCTCCAGCCCGCTGTAGTACACCCCGGCGGTGCCGTCGGTGGACACCACGTGGTCGAGGTTGTAGCGCTCCTGGAGTTCGCGGTTGACGGCCGGGCCGTCGCCCTCCATGCCGAACACCTTGACCCCGTCGGCGCGCGAGCAGAACAGGATCGACACCTTGTCCAGCAGCGGCTCCAGCACGGCACGGGCCCGTTCCGGCGACCAGAGCAGGTTGCGGTGGTTGACGTCCAGGGCCACCCGGACGCCGCGGGCCGCGGCCTGCTCGACGGCGTAGGTGATCACCTCGGCGGTGTTCTCGGTCAGCGCCGCGGTGATGCCGGTGACGAACAGCACCCGGGTGTCCAGCAGGGCGTCCCAGTCGAAGGTCGCCGGGCTGATCTCCCGGAACGGGGTGTTCATCCGGTCGTAGGTGACCCGGGCCGGCATCGGCGGGTCGCCGGGCTCCATGAAGTACAGCGCGATGCGGCCCTCGGGGACCCGCACCACGTGCGCCATGTCGACGCCCACCGAGGCGTACTCCTGGATGATGGAGGTCGCCAGGTCGCCGTGCGGCAACACCGACGCCCACGCCGTCCGGCGTCCCAGCTGCGAGAGCAGGCCGGCCACGTTGGCCTCCGAGCCGGCCGGGGTGAGCCGCAGCGTGCGGCAGGTGGACAGCCGATCGCCCTTGTTGACGGTGAGCCGGATCTGCCCCTCGCCCAGCGTGGTCAGGTCGTAGCTGCTCATCGCGCGCACCCCGCTCCCGGCACGAGCTGGGGCCGCGTCGCCTTCCTCGCGGGCAGACCGTAATCGACGTTGATCATGTATGTCTCCTCTTTCGGGGGCCGCCACACTGCCGCCCTCACCTGTAGCTAAGAACTCCGACCGCCCCCGCGCAATCGTTGTGATGAACGGATGTGCACAGCGGCGAGCAATCCCACGGTAGAGACCGGTGCGTCGTCGGGCAGGAGGACTGTCAACTTGAACACCTGTGCACAGAGGATGGGTGCGCGAGCGTTCGTGCGCGGGTGCCGGAGGGGCTGCAGCGGCCTCAGCCGCCGCCGGGCCCGGTGCCGGCCGAGCGGGACCAGTGGCGGGCCGCCTGGCTGGACAGCGCCAGCAGCACCAGCACGCTCAGGCCGAGGCTGACCAGGTCGCCGCCCAGGCGTCCGTGATCGTTGTTCAGCGTCCGGCTCAGGAAGACGGCCGCGGCGCCGGCCAGGCTCAGGCAGCAGAGCATCAGCCGGGCCCAATTCCGGCGGGTCAGCATCAGCACGGTGAGCGCCAGGTCGAACAGCGCGACGCAGATCAGCGCCACGCCGATCGCCGGCAGGACGGCCTGGGCGCCGTCGACACCGTCCAGTTCCAGTCCGGCGGCGTCCCCGGCGAAGGCGAAGCCGGCGATGCCCAGGTTGCCCAGCCCGCGAATCGCCGTCACCACGGCGGCGAACAAGGTCTGCGCCGGCGGCGTCCGGCGGGTCGCGGGCGGTGCCGGTGGCGGCGCGGCCTGGGCCTCGCCCAGTCCGGTCAGGTCGACGATGGGCAGGTGGCCGTCGGTGTGGATCAGGTCGCCGCCGCCGTTGCGGGAGTGATAGCCGGCGCCGAACCCCTCGATCACCCGGACCCGGACGGCCGGATCGGCGCGTTGGAGTCCCTCGACGATGTGATCGCGCTCGGCGTCCACGTCCTGGGCGATCTTGTGGGTGACCTGCAGGGTGAACAGCGACAGCCCGACGCTGCGGTCGTAGGTGCCGGCGGCCAGCCAGTCGACCCGGGCGCCGCCGGGCAGCAGCCAGTCGTCCGGACAGCGCCAGAACCGGACGTGGTGGCGCTGGTTCGGACTGCCGGCGACCTCCTGCTGATAGGCGAAGTCCTGCCGGCGCTGGAACAGGAACAGCGGGCTGACCGGCGCCGCCCGGTAGGTGCGCCGGCGCAGCGAGGAGACCACGATCCGCCAGCCGGTGACCAGGGTCAGTTCGTCGGCCAGCGTCCAGCCGGCGGCCCGCATCGCCGGATGCAGCTGCTCCGCCTCGCCGAGCAGTGCCAGGTTCACCGGGTCGCCGAGCAGCCCGTCCGCGGTCCGGGTGCGGCCGATGAAGTAGTCGGGTAGGTAGATCTGGGTCAGGATGCGGTGGATGCGGGGGAGGACCAGATAGGCCACCAGCCCCCAGAACACCACCACCAGCAACAGTGGCCAGCCGGGCTGGATGCCCTCCTGCAGGGTCAGGTAGGCCAGCCACACCGACAGCACGCCGCCGGCGACGAACAGACCGGAGTCCAGGCGGGCCGCCCAGCGACCTCTCGCCTCGCCCTGCAGTCGCGGCATGCCTTCCCTTCGTCCGCTTCGGCCGTGAGCGAAACCCTATCCCACCCAGATCTTGCATTACTGCAAAGTTGCGCTACCGTAGCCACGCGCCGCTGCCTTCAGCGGCGTTTTTGCATGAAGGAGACACCTGATGGCGGCAGCAGTCAGCACCGAGGCGCCGGTCGCGACGCCGGCGGCGAACCCGGAGCCGATCATGACCCACCGGCAGATCATGTTCGTGATCTACGCCCTGATGGCCGGCATGTTCCTCAGTTCACTCGACCAGACCATCGTCGGCACCGCGATCCGGACCATCGGCGACGACCTGAACGGCCTCGACCAGCAGGCCTGGGTGACCACCGCCTATCTGATCGCGGCCACGGTCACCACACCGCTGTACGGCAAGCTGTCCGACCTGTTCGGACGGCGTCCGCTGTTCATCCTGAGCATCAGCATCTTCGTGCTCGGCTCGGCGCTGTCCAGCTTCGCCACCTCGATGCCGATGCTGGCGCTGTTCCGCGCCTTCCAGGGCCTGGGCGCCGGCGGCCTGATGTCGCTGCCGCTGGCCATCATCGGCGACATGCTCGCCCCGCGGGAGCGGGCCAAGTACCAGGGCTACTTCCTGGCCACCTTCGGCATCGCCGCGGTGATCGGGCCGCTGGTCGGCGGGCTGTTCGCCGGCTCCGAGCAGATCCTGTGGATCACCGGCTGGCGCTGGGTGTTCCTGGTCAACGTGCCGGTCGGTGTGGTCGCGCTGCTGATGGTGATCGCCTTCCTGCACCTGCCGCACACCCCGCACGCCGCGCCCCGGATCGACTGGTGGGGCGCCGCCCTGGTGGTCGGCACCCTGGCCCCGATGCTGCTGGTCGCCGAACAGGGTCGCGAGTGGGGTTGGACGTCGGCCGCGTCGCTGACCTGCTACGCGATCAGCATCGCGGGTCTGGTGGCCTTCCTGCTGGTCGAACGCCGGCTCGGCGCGGACGCGATCATCCCGCTGGGGCTGTTCGGCGCCAAGGGCTTCTCCGGCGCGATCGTGCTCAGCGTGCTGGTCGGCTTCGGGATGTTCGGCGCGATGATGACCATCCCGCTCTACCTGCAGATCGTCACCGGCCTCACCCCGACCCAATCGGGCTTCGCCACGCTGCCGATGATGTTCGGCGTGATGGCGGCCTCGATCGGCACCGGCCAGATCGTCTCCCGCACCGGCAAGTACGCGGTGTTCCCGATCACCGGAACGGCCACCACCAGCGTCGGCTTCCTGGTGCTCGCCTTCATGAGCGTGGACAAGCCGTTCTGGTACCTGATGGTGGCGATGTTCGTGATCGGCCTCGGCCTGGGCCAGCTGATGCAGACGCTGACCATGGCCATCCAGGCCGCCGCCCCGGCCCGCGACATCGGCGTGGCCACCAGCTCGGCCACCTTCTTCCGGCAGATCGGCGGCACCCTGGGCACCGCGGTGATGCTGTCGCTGCTGTTCAGCGTGCTGCCCGGCAACATCACCGCCTCGCTGAGCGGCAAGGACACCCTGACCGCGGCGCTGGACGCCGCCCTCGACCCGGCGGTGGCCTCGGCGCCGAACAACGCCGGGATCATGGACCGGATGTGGAACCCGATCGTCGACAAGATCAAGGACAAGGTCGACGACAAGCTCGGCGAGGCCACCGACACGGTGAACACCGAAGTGAAGGCCAAGGTCCGCGAGAAGGTTGCCGACGCCGTCCACAAGCAGGCGGCCAAGGGCGCCGGCAAGCTGGCCGACGGGGCGTCCGCGCTCAGCAAGGGCCTGGGCAAGCTGTCCACCGGCACCGGCGCGTTCGTCGGCGGGGTCGGCAAGATCGGCACCGGCGCCAAGCAGTTGGCGTCCGGCGAGAAGAAACTGGCCGACGGGCTCGGCAAGCTCGGCACCGCGGCCAAGACCGCCGGCACGCAGGCCAAGAAGGCCACCACCGACTTCGCCGCGCTGCAGGCCGCGCTGACCGCGCAGGCCAAGGACCGGGCGGCCTGCGACCAGGGTGACGCGTCCGCCTGCGCCAAGGCCGACGGCGACCAGGCCGCCGTGAGCACCGCGATGGTCGCGCTGGGCACCAGCGTGAACGTCACCAGCGCCTACCTCAACGGTGCCGCCGGCAAGCCCGGGCTGGCCGACGGCGTCCAGGCGCTGGGTGGTGGGGCCGCGAAGCTCGCCACCGGCATCGGTGCGCTGGCCGACGGCGCCAGCACCGCGGCCAGCAAGGGCGGGCAGCTGACCACCGCCACCGGCTCGGCGGCCGGCGGCAGCGCCAAGCTCAGCAACGGCGCCCGGCAGCTCTCCACCATCGAGAAGGTGATCGACAAGCAGGTCGCCAAGCTGGTGCCGGACGCCCGCCGCAAGGCGCTGGAGAAGGTCGCCGAGGAGAAGAACATGAGCGTGGTGGACGGCCGGCTGAGTATCGACTACGCCGACCCGGTGCAGCGCCGGGCCATGGTGGACCAGCTGGTTCCCGAGTTGATCGACGCGATCAACTCCGGCGACACCGATCAGGTCAAGAGCGACACCAGCGCCAGCGACACCTCCTTCCTCAACGGCGCGGACCCGCGGCTGACCAGGCCGTTCATGCTGGGCTTCAACAGCTCGGTGGTGACCCTGTACTGGACCGGGCTGGGCGTGATGGTGCTCGCCTTCGCGGTCACCCTGTTCTACCGGGTGCCGCCGCTGCGGACCCGCTCGGCGCTGCAGGAGAAGTCCGAACTGGGCGACAATGGGCCTCAGCCGGAGGGAGCCCGTAGTGAATGACGCGGTCGCGGACCGAGCCTGCAGTTCGTTGCGGGAACGCAAGAAGCTGGCCACCCGGGAGGCGATCCACCGCACGGCGCTGCGGCTGGTCGCCGAGCGGGGGCCGGGCGGGGTGACGGTGGACGAGATCTGCGCCGAGGTGGGTGTCTCGCCGCGGACCTTCTTCAACTACTACCCGACCAAGGTCGCGGCGGCGTTCGACCTGCTGCTGGGCGAGATCGGCGAGGAGCAGCGCGAGGAGTTCCTGGCCGGGCAGGGCAACCTGCTGATGGACGTCTGCGCCCTGGTCGCCGCCAGCGTCGAACTGCCCACCGACTACCCGCGGGTGAAGTCGCTGCTGAAGGCGCAGCCCGAGCTCGGGATCGACTTCTGGAAGCAGACGGTGACCCGGCTGCGGCCGCTGCAGGAGCTGTTGCAGCGGCGCACCGGGGATCCGCAGACCGCCCGGGTGGCCTTCATGGTCACCGTCGCGGCGGTGAGCGCCGCGATGGCGCATCCGGACAGCGGCACCGGCCAGACCCAGGAGCGGCTGCTCGCCGAGGTGCGCCGGATCCGCGACCTGGTGGCCGACCTCCCGAAGTAACTCCGGTTCCCGCGCTCGCCTAACTATTTGGGGCTCGCCGAATTCAGCGAGCCCCAAATAGTTAGGCGAGCGATGGGTGCAGGTCGGCGCGGGAAAGGTGTCAGCGCGGCCGGAGGTCGGCCGGTGCCGGCACGAACGGCTGGATCCGCAGCTGCATGCCGGCCTGTTCCGGCGTCCGGTCGCGCTTGTAGCCGTTGCACTCGGCGCAGGCCGCCACCAGGTTGAGCCAGGACGTCGGACCGCCCCGGCTGCGCGGCACGATGTGGTCGCGGGTGGACGCCGGACGTCCGCAGTAGGCGCAGGCGTGCCCGTCTCGGCGCAGCACATTGGCCAACGTGCAGGGCAGCGGGCCGGAGCGCTGGTACAGCCACCGGGTGTACACGTAGCTGACCAGCACCAGCGAGTGCGGCTGCGGGTAGGGCCCGAACCGCCGCCCCGGGACGGCCTCGTGCACCCGTGCCACGTCTCGGTACAGCATCGCCACGGCATGCTGCAGCGACACCTGATGCAGCACCTGGTGCGCATCGGCGTTGAGCACGGTGACCCGTTCCATCCTTCGACCTCCTTCCTTCTTGCTTCGACGGGCGTCGTCCCACAGGTACCGGTGGACCGTTGGGGACGGTTCTCGGCGTCCCACAGGTACTACGAATGGTCCGAAAGGAACCGTCCCCGGCGTCCCACAGGTACTACGTTTCGGAACCTTCCCGGGCGTTGGTACGCGCGTACCGCGCGGCGGCTCTCAGCCCTTCACGCACAGCAGCGTCTGCAGCCGTGCGACGACCTCGACCAGGTCCACCTGGGCGGCGATCACCTGGTCGATGTCCTTGTAGGCGCCGGGGATCTCGTCGACCACCCCGGCGTCCTTGCGGCACTCGACGCCGGCAGTCTGGGCGGCCAGGTCGTCGGTGCTGAACGTCCGCCGCGCCCGGGTCCGGGACATCCGGCGTCCGGCACCGTGGCTGGCCGAGTTCAGCGACGCCTCGTTGCCGAGACCCCGGACGACATAGCTGCCGGTGCCCATCGAGCCCGGGATCAGGCCCAGGTCGCCCCGGGCCGCCCGGATCGCGCCCTTCCGGGTGACGATCAGCTCGACGCCGTCGTAGCTCTCCCGCGCCACGTAGTTGTGGTGGCAGAGAATCGGGTCGTCGAAGCCGACCGCACCAGCGTGCCGCTGCGCCATCCACTGGGCGAACACCTGCTGCACGGTGGCCAGCATCAGCGTCCGGGACAGCATCGCGTAGTCCTGGGCCCACCACAGGTCGTTCAGGTAGGCGTCCATCTCGGACGTCCCGGCCAGGAAGACCGCCAGGTCGCGATCGGGCAGGCCCCGGTTGTGCTCCAGGGTCTTCGCGGACGCGATGTGCCGCTCGGCCAGTTCCTTGCCGATGTTCCGGCTGCCGGAGTGCAGCGTCAGCCACAGCCGCTCGTCGCCCTCGGCGACGCACAGCTCGATGAAGTGGTTGCCGCCACCCAGCGAGCCGCACTGCGAGAGCGCACGGGAGCGCCGGTCGCCGATCCGCGGTGCCCGCAGCTGGTCGAACCGTCCGAACAGCATGTCGAACCGACCCCGCAGCCGGACGTCGGTGCGCAGCACGGCGGCCTCGCCCTCGTTGCCGCGGTAGCCGACCGGGACGGCGGCCTCGATCGCGGTGCGCAGCCCGTGCAGGTCGTCGGGCAGGTCGCCCAGCGTCAGGCCGGTCCGGACCGCGGCCATGCCGCAGCCGATGTCGACGCCGACCGCGCTCGGGCTGACGGCGTCGCGCATGGCGATCACCGAACCGACGGTCGCACCCTTGCCGAGGTGGACGTCCGGCATCACCCGGACGCGGTCGACCCAGGGCAGCCGGGAGATGTTCCGCAGCTGATCGAGCGCGGCCGGCTCGATGTCGTGCGGGTGCGCCCACATCAAGGTGTTGTCGTTCGCCGCGCCGGGCAGGGCGACGGGGAACTCGTTCATAATCTTTCTCCTTCTTCTTTCACGGATGATCGGCGGGCGGGCATGAAAAAGCCGCCCGGGCTCGGCAGGCGAGTGGGCGGCTTGACGTCCGATCCGGACGCGCGGAGCTATTCTCCGCGGGTCAGGTCGGGGGCCCACTCCTGCCCGGCAGGCTGCCTTCGAAGCCGCGCTTGCAGCGGCCATAGGCATGCCACGAACCGGCGATCAGCAGCGTGCGCTGCGGTCGCTTCGTGACGTTGTCGAGGCCGAACATGTCCATCCCTTTCGTGCCCACCGTTGGTGCCCCCTCGTGAGGGCAGCCGGTCAGGCTATCGGTCGCCGGCGTCCTCCGGCAAATCGACGGTGAGCGGGACGACGTCCAGATAGACCCGGTAGCGGCGCGCACCGTCGGCCCGCGGACGCCGCTTGGCGGCGTCCGAGTAGCGCTGGATCAGGTCCAGGAGCTCGGTGGTGAGCTCGTCGGCCTGCTGCGTGGTGAGCTCCATGGTCGAGGTGGAAAGTTGACCCACGCCGTCGGCCAACTCGGGCTCGAGGTGTTCCAGCCAGGAGGTCAGGGTGGCGGTGCGCTCGGCGATCACCTGGCCGATCACGGCGCCGGCCGCCCGCTCGGTCGCCGGGTCTCGCATCAGCTCCGGATCGGTCAGCCGGAAGCCGACCGGACGCCACCAGCGCTCCCGGCCGCCGGTGTGCTCGGGGTCGTCCTCGACGAAGCCGTGACGTTCCAGCTGGCGCAGGTGGTAGCTGGTCTGTCCGCTGCTCTCGCCGAGCGCCCGGGCCAGCTGGCTCGCCGTCGCCGGGCCGCGGCGCTGCAACTCGGCGTACAGGGTCATCCGCAGCGGGTGGGCGAACGCCTTGAGCGACTCGGCGCCGAGCGTGCGGTCGTTCGTCGCCGGGGCGTCATCGCCCGAGGTCTTGTCCTGCGCCATATGCAGAGATACCTTTGCATAGAGTCCTTTGCAGAGATACCTCTGCATCAGGTGGCAGTCTACTGGGAGGTGGCCGGAGATGGCCGGACGTGCATCGGGACGCCGCGGAGCGGGGCTGGGATCGGGCTTCCGCGCGCAACTGGCGTCCACCGGGCTGGCGAACCTGGCCGACGGCGTCTTCGGGACGCTGGCCCCGCTGGCCGCGCTGACGCTGACCAGTTCGCCGGCGCAGGTCTCGCTGCTGACCGCGGCCGGCTGGGTGCCGTGGCTGGTGCTGGGCCTGGCGGCCGGGGTGGTGATCGACCGGACGGACCGGCGCCGGGTCCAGGTGCTGGCGCTGGGCGTCCGTGCCGCCGTGCTCGCCGCGGCGGCGGTGCTCAGCCTCACCGGGCGCCTCAGCATGCCCGCCCTGCTTGCGATCGCCCTGATCTACGGCGTCACCGAGGTGTTCGCCGACCTGGGCGCCACCGCGATCGTCCCCGACCTGGTGCCCGCCGACCGGCTGCCGGCGGCGAACGGACGCCTGCTCGGCGTCCAGCAGGTGGCCAACACGTTCCTCGGCTCACCGCTGGCCGGCGCGCTGATCGTGGTGGGCGCCGGAGCCGGCTTCGGGACGTCCGCCGCGCTCGCCGCGCTGGCGGCACTGACCCTCGCGGTCGGGCTGCGCGGACGATTCCGCCCGACGCCCCGAACCACGTCACACCCGCTCGCCGAGGTGCGCGAGGGTCTGGCGTTCGTCGTCCGGCACCCGGTGATCCGGCCGCTGGTGATCGCCGCGGGACTGATCAACCTGGCCAACACCGGTTACTTCGCCGTGTTCGTGCTGTGGGCGGTGGGACCGGATTCCGCGATGGGTCTGACCCCCGCGCTGTTCCCGCTGCTCACCCTCGGGCTGGCGGTCGGCGCGGTGGCCGGTTCGCTGCTCACCGACCGGTTGCAGCGCCGGTTCGGCGAACTCCGCACCATGATCGCCGCACTCACCGCCGGCGAACTGCTGATGCTGGTTCCGGTGCTGTGGCCCAACGGCTGGGCGGTGGCGGTCGCCTTCGCGCTGGTCGGGCTGACCGGCACCACCGGCAACGTGCTCACCCAGTCGCTGCGGCAACGCCTGGTGCCCCGCGGGCTGCTGGGCCGGGTCGGCGGGGCCGGGCGGACGCTGTCCTACGGGCTGATGCCGATCGGTGCCGTGCTCGGCGGCCTGATCGCCGAGCGGTTCGGGCTGGCCACCACCTTCTACGCCGCGGTGGTGGTCGGGCTGGCGGCCTGCGGACTGCTCGCGCTGGCGTTGCCGAACGTGGTGATTCAGCCGGCCGACGCCCCGGCCGCGGAGTCGGCCACGGTCTGAGCCAGCACCTGGGCGTAGCCCTCGACGCTCTGCGCGCCGGCGGTGGCGTAGCGGCGTCCGTAGACGATGAACGGCACCCCGGTGGCGCCCAGGGCCTGTCCCTCCTCCTCGTCGGCGCGGACGTCGTCGGTGTAGGCGTCGCCGGCCAGCACCGTCCGGACGGCGTCGGCGTCCAGCCCGACGGAGGCTGCCGCGCCCACCAACTGCTCGGTGTCGAAGGGGTTCAGGGTGCCGGCGAAGTAGCCGTCCTGGACGGCGCCGAACAGCCGGGTGCCGAGCCCCTGTTCGGCGGCGTAGTGCTGCAGCCGGTGCACGGCGAGGGTGTTCGCGGTGGCCCGCTCGGTGACGTAGGGCAGGCCGTCGGCGGTGGCCAGCGCCTGCACCCGGCCCTCCATGGTTTGCACCTGCTCGAGCGGCCCGCCGTACTTGCGGGCCAGGTGGTCCAGGATCGGCTCGGGTTCGGCAGCGGCGCGCGGATCGAGCTCGTAGGAGCGCAGCCGGACGTCGAAGCGTTCGGCGTCCGGGCGTTGCGCGATGGCGGCCTCCAGCCGGTGTTTGCCCAGATAGCACCACGGGCAGCCCAGATCGCTCCACAGCTCGATCAGCACCGTTCGGTCGTTTCCGGCTGTCATGCCGTCTCCTTCGCTCGTCGCGGACGCGGGGCGTCCGCCGTCCGGTCTCGTCGGTGATACCGGTCTCGTCGGTGATAACGGCGGCGGAGCCCGGAACATTTCGGACCCGGCCAGCAAAGTTCACCGCGCCGCGATCGCGGCGGAAGGGCGGGGTCGAGTTCAAGTCGACGGCGTGGGTTGATGCATCCTTCCGGGTACGCTCCCGCCATGGTCTGGCACACCCGAACGACTCGGACCGTGTACACAAACCGCTGGATCTCCGTGCGCGAGGACGAGGTCACCGGACCTGCCGGCGACGGCATCTACGGCGTCGTGACGATGCGCCACCCAGCCGTTTTCGTTGTGGCGATCGACGCGCTGGAACGCGTGTGCCTGGTCCGGGTGGCGCGCTACACGACGGGTACCGGACTGGAGGTCCCGGCCGGCGGCACCGACGGCGAGGAGCCGCTGGTCGCCGCCAAGCGCGAGTTCCGTGAGGAGACCGGGCTCACGGCATCGGAATGGACACTCCTGGGTGTGATGAACGCATTGAACGGGGTAGCGATCGCCCCTGAGCACGTCTATCTCGCCCGTGGACTGGTGTGCACCCCGGACGACGACCGGACGCGCCAGGAGGAGGGGATCGTGGAGGTGCTCTGGGTGCCGTTCGCCGAAGCTCTGGCTATGGTCGCCGACGGCCGGATCACCGACGGCTCGAGTGTTGCCGCCCTCGCCTACGCCGGGGTCCACCTGGACCGGTTCCGCTGATGCCGGTACGCCGCCGGCCCCACAGGTGGTCGCGAGCACGCACCGACCGCAGAACGGAGGACGCGATGGGCACTCCCGGCGCCTCGCCGCCCGGCTGGTACCGGCGGCTGACGGTCGCGCCGCCGTCGACCTCGTCCGCCGATCCGGCGGCGGACCGGGAGGCCGCCCTGGTCCGGTTCGCCGAACTGGCCGCCGCCGACGAGGGCATCCCGGACGCGACCCGGAGCCGGCTGCTGGAGCCGGACGGCCCGGCGCCGGTGACCATCGTGATCTGGCACGGCTTCACCAACGCGCCCTCGCAGTTCGTCCCGGTCGCCGAGTCGCTGCGGGCGTCCGGCTACCGCGTGCTGCTGCCCCGGATGCCGCACCACGGCCTTCCCGACCGGCTGACCCGCGACCTGGCCCAGCTCACCGAGGCCGAGCTGGTGGCCCAGGTGGACACCTGCATCGACATCGCCGCCGGGCTGGGCGACCAGGTCTGGGTGCTGGGGCTGTCCGCCGGCGGGACGATGGCGGCCTGGGCCGCGGCGACCCGCGACGAGGTCAGCCGGGCCGTGCTGGCCGCTCCGCTGGTGGCGCCGAAGGGGTTCCCGATGCCGCTGGTGCGGTTCTGCGTGAAGTATCCGCGGGTGGTTCCGGGCAGGTTCTACCTGTGGTGGGATCCGCGGGTGAAGGCCGACCTGGGGCACAGCCCGTACGCCTACCCCGGTTTTCCGCTCTCCGGGGTGGTGCCGTTCCTGCACCTGTCCGAGTCGCTGTTCGACGGCTCGGTGCCGGCCGGGCACCGGCTCGACCGGGTCGTGCTGATCAGCAACCCGGGCGACCTGGCCGTCCGGCAGGACGCCGCCCGCGCCTTCACCGCGGAGGTGTTCGCCGGCGCCGCGGCCTATCGGGGTGAGGCCCGGATCGACGGCGACCTGCACTGGATGCACGACTTCGTCGACCCCTGGTCGCCGGGCACCGGCAGCACCGACCAGGTGGTGGCGATCCTGGAAGCCGCGCTCGGTATCGGCGGCCCCAGCGCCGGCGGCCTGTTGCTGCCGCCACTGGTCGAGCCCGACTGACCACGCGACCGGCCCCCGGGCGTCCGAACCTCGTCAGGCCTCAGTCCCTGGGCCATCTAGTGATTGTGTGCGTTTGTTTGTTCGTTGGGGGAATTGGGCTTGGTGGGCTGATCGTGGATCGCCGGCGCCGGGGCAGGGCGCTGGAACCAGTTTGTGGTGGTTATCGGATCGGTGTCGGTTCGCTGTCTCTGCTCGAACCACTTTCTGGTGGGTATAGGTAACCCCTAGGGGGTATCGGTAGCCACCAGAAACCGGTTCGAGCAGCCAACGGCGCCGGTACCGGTCGCCATAACCACCAGAAACCGGCTCCAGCAGTTGATGCACCCCGGTCACGAGCCGCTCGGCAGCCGCCACACCAACGCCAACGAACGCACGAACGTGCCCACTAGATGATCAATTCCTGGGGGTGTTAGTGGTCGTAGGCGGTCAGTGTTCTTCTGGCTAGGGAGTTTGTGTGGTGGTTGTGCCAGATGGCGGTGGTCAGGGCGAGGATGCGTTGCGCAACCCGTG
>NZ_JASGDE010000035.1:0-26651 GCF_047607385.1 Micropruina sp. | reverse complement strand
GATCGCGGCGGCGTCCGGGGCCAGCGGGTAGACCCGCACCTCGGCCAGTCGGCGCGGCGGAGCGCCGCGCCGCACCGCCCGGAAGTCGTGGATGGCGGTGTGCCCGACCAGCAGCCCGCCGGGGTCGCCGCGCAGCGTGTCGGGGGAGTCGGCGAACAACTCGTCCATCGCGGCGAGATCGTCGGCGCCCAGGGCGAGTTCATAGCCGGCGAACGCCTCGAGCAGGCCGGCGGGTGCGTCGGGGAGCGCGGACCGGAGGGTCTCGACGAACTCGACCAGCGCCGGCGCGGACCCGCTGACCGATGGTTGGCTAGGGGTGTCACTCACCGAAGTCCGCCTTCCTGATCCGAGCGTGCACGCCTTTGACCAGATCGACCACCTGGGAGATGTTGAAGTCGGTGGCGGCGCTCAGGTAGGCGTAGGCCAGGTGCCGCTCCATCCCGTAGCGGGCCTGCAGCAGGCCGAGCGCGGCCCGCACGCAGTTCGCGGCGGCGACGTCCAGGTCGGCGTCCAGCCCGGTCGGGATCAGGAACTCGCGGGTTTCGGCCACCGGCGCCAGCTCGGCGCCGAACAGCCGCACCGCCTCGCCGGCCGGCACCACGTCGAAGCGAACGGTTGCCCGCAGCGACGCCTCCAGCGCGGTCAGCGCCACCTCGCCGTCGCCCTGCGCGAAGTGCGGATCGCCGACGTAGGCGCCGGCGCCGGGCACCTGCACCGGCAGGTAGAGCGTCGAGCCCTCGACCAGCAGGTTGATGTCCAGGTTGCCGCCGTGCGGTCCGGGCGGCACCGAGTGCGGACGGACGTCGCCAGCAGCAGCCACCCCCATCACCCCCAGGAACGGGCGCAGCGCGAAGCGCACCGCGCCGGGCCCGCCCTCGGTCAACGGCAGCTCGCCGAACGCTCCGTCGGCGGTCTCGACCACCGGCGTGAAGACGCTGACATTGCCTGGTTCACTAGGCATCTCGCCGGGCAGCGCGCCGCGTCCGTGGCGGTTCGAGATGACCCCGTAGGGGACGCGCCGGTCCAGTCGCAGCACGGTGATGGCGAGCAGGTCGCCGGGCCGGGCGCCGCGCACCTCGATCGGGCCGGTGACCAGGTGCGGGCCGTCCACCGCCGGGTCGTGCGGACGCCCCGAGCCGGCCAGGTCGATGGCCTCGGCGAGCACCTGATCGGGCCGGACGCCGTGGCGTCCGAAGAACGCGATCGGGTCGCGGCCCTGGTCCTCCAGCACCCCCTCGTGGGACAGCGTGTCGATGGTCACGGTCTCCCCAGGCGCCACGCTCAGCACGGTGGCGTCCGCGCCGCAGGGCAGCCGCCCCCAGATCAGGTGACCGAGGTCCGCGCTCAGGTAGTGCTCGCCGGGCAGCTCGCCGACGCCGCACTGCAGCACCGGCCCGGTGACCCCCTGCGCCAGCGCGGTCACAGTTCCGGCTCCGACCGCAGCAGCTCGTCCAGCCCGGCGATCAGCTCGCCGACCTCGGCGAGGTGGGCGTCCATGGCCTGCCGGGCCGCCTCCGGATCGCGGCCGGCCAGTGCGGCGTAGAGCCGTTGGTGGCCCTCGATGGAGTTGCGCCGTCCCTCCCGGGCCCAGTGCGAGCGCAGCCGGACGTCGTGCACCAGGCCGTTCATCGCCTCGCACACCCCGACCAGGAACGGGTTGCCGGTGGCGACCGCCAGCCGCCGGTGGAACTCGACGTCCAGCCGCAGCGACTCCTCGGCGGTCAGCCCGGCGTGGCTCTGCCGCAGGATGTCGTCCAGCTGGGCCAGGTCGAGGTCGGTGGCCCGCTGCGCGGCCAGCTCGGCGACCCGCGGCTCGACCAGCCGGCGCAGCTCGGCGGCCTGGGCGAACTCGTCCGGATCGTTCTCGGCGAACGGGGTGAAGGCCAGCTTCAACTGCGGGTCGGGCGGGGCGCAGACCACGGTGCCGCGTCCCGGACGCCGTTCGATCAGCCGGCGGTCCTCGAGCGCCCGCAGCGCCTCCCGCAGGGTGGCCCGGGACACCCCCAGGGTGCTGCACAGCTCGCGTTCCGGCGGCAGCTTGTCGCCCGGCGCGAGGTCGTCGGTGATGTGCCGCTCCAGGCGGGCGGCGACGTCCCCGCTGATGGTGCGCGGACGCTGCACGGTCAGTTCCATGGCTGCCCCTTCTACCGGTTCCGGGGCACGCCGTCACCGGTTCTGGGACGGGTTTGCGCTTCGGATCGGCATTGGTATGTTGGTCGGACCAAGTGCCTCGACTGTAGCGCACCGAGCCGGCTCCCCGGACGTGGGCGTTGCTGAAACGGGCCCGTAACACGGTCGCAACGGCGCGTCCCCACGAGACCGGGACCATGGTTCCGGGAACCCGAAGGAGGTTCGTTGTGCCGACGTCCCGCGACGATCGCGTGAGCGCCCCCGAGATCGATCCGCCGCACCGGCTGCTGATGGGGCCGGGCCCGATCAACGCCGACCCGCGTGTGCTGCGGGCGATGTCGGCCGGGCTGGTGGGCCAGTACGACCCGGCGATGACCGGCTACATGGCCGAGACCCAGCAGCTCTACCGCGGCGTCTTCCGCACCGCCAACGACGCCACACTGCTGGTCGACGGCACCTCGCGGGCCGGGATCGAGGCGATCCTGGTGTCGCTGCTGGCTCCCGGCGACCGGGTGCTGGTGCCGGTGTTCGGCCGGTTCGGTCACCTGCTGGCCGAGATCGCCGAGCGCTGTGGCGCCGAGGTGCACACCGTGGAGCGGGAATGGGGCACCGTCTTCACTCCCGAGGAGATCGAGGCCGCGCTGGACCGGGTGCGGCCCAAGCTGCTGGCCATCGTCCAGGGCGACACCTCCACCACGATGTGCCAGCCGCTGGCCGAGCTCGGCGCACTGTGCCGCGCGCGCGGCGTGCTGTTCTACTCTGACATCACCGCCTCGCTGGGCGGCAACCCGTTCGAGATGGATGCCTGGGGCCTGGACGCCGCCTCCGCCGGCCTGCAGAAATGCCTGGGCGGGCCGTCCGGAAGCTCGCCGGTCAGCCTGTCGGACGCCGCCGTCGCGGTGATCCGCGGCCGCCGGCACATCGAGGCCGGCATCCGCGAGGACGACGACGAGGCCACCGGCACCCGGATCGCGTCCAACTACTTCGACCTCGGGATGATCCTGGACTACTGGGGTCCGCGCCGGCTGAACCACCACACCGAGGCCACCTCGATGCTCTACGGCGCCCGGGAATGCGCCCGGCTGCTGCTCGCCGAGGGCATGGACGCCGCCATCGCCCGGCACGCGCTGCACGGTGCGGCGATGACCGCCGGCCTGGTCGCGCTCGGCCTGGAGCTGTTCGGCGACCAGCGGCACACGATGCACAACGTGGTCGCCGTGTACATCCCGGACGGGGTGAACGGCGACGCCGTCCGGGCCGGCCTGCTGCGCGACTTCGCGATCGAGATCGGCACGTCCTTCGGCCCGCTGCACGGCAAGGTGTGGCGGATCGGGACGATGGGCTACAACGCCCGCCACGACACCGTGCTGCTCACCCTGGCCGCGCTGGAGCATGTGCTGCGCGCCGCCGGCACCAACCCGACCCCCGGCGCCGGCGTAGCCGCGGCCAAGGAGGTGTACGCCCGATGAGGGCAGAGGCGTCGGTCGATCCGGTGCTCGACCGGGAGACGATGCTGCGGGCCGGACGCCGCGCCTACGACCGCTGCGACGAACTGGCCGCGCTCAGCGCCGTCAAGGGCAGCATCCACCGCTTCCACCTGACCTCGCAGCACGCCTGGGCGAACGCCCTGGTCGGACGCTGGATGACCGAGGCCGGGCTGCAGACCCGGATCGATGCCGGCGGCAACCTGGTCGGCCGGATCGAGGGCAGCAGCCCCGGCCTGCCGGCGGTGATGCTGGGCTCGCACATCGACACCGTCCCGGACGCCGGCCGCTACGACGGTCCGCTCGGCGTGATGCTGGCGATTGAGGTGGTCGACCTGCTGCGCGACGCGATGCCCGGCATGCCCTGCGCGCTGGAAGTGGTGGCGTTCTCCGACGAGGAGGGCGCCCGGTTCGGCTCGGCGCTGCTGGGCAGCAACGCCGTGGCGGGCAACTGGCGCGACGAGTGGCTCGACCAGACCGACGTCCAGGGCACCACGCTGCGGCAGGCCTTCCGCGACTTCGGTCTCGACCCGGCCCGGGTGCGGCAGGCGGCCCGGCGTCCCGACGAACTGGTGGCCTACCTGGAGGCGCACATCGAGCAGGGCCCGCTGCTGGAGGCGTACGGACGTCCGCTCGGGGTGGTCACCTCGATCGCCGGAGCCCGCCGGTTCGCGCTCAGCGTCACCGGCGAGGCCCGGCACGCCGGCGGCACCCCCTACGACCGGCGCCGGGACGCCCTGGTCGGGGCCAGCTTCGCCGTGCTGGCCATCGAATCGATCGCCCGGCGGCGCGACATCATCGGCACCGTCGGCGAGATTCACGCCTACCCGGGCGCGGTCAACGTGGTGCCCGGACGGGTCGAGTTCAGCCTCGACCTGCGCGCCGAGACCGACGCCGAGCGGGACGCCGGCTGGGCCGAGATCCTGGACACCATCACCGGCGTCTGCCAGGAACGCAATCTGGAGTTCCACTGGGTGGAGGAGCACCGGGCCCGCGCCGTGGCCTGCGCCGGCTGGCTGCGGCAGGCGATCGCGGACGCCGTGGCGGTGGCCGATCCGGAAGCCGAGGAGGTGCCGATGCTGTACAGCAGGGCGGGTCACGACGCGATGGTGATGGCCGACGTGACCGACATCGGGATGCTGTTCATCCGCTGCGAGGACGGCATCTCGCACGCGCCGGCCGAGGCGGTCACGCCCTGGGACGTCGCGCTCGCCGTGGAGGCCTTCGCCGCCGCCACCCGCACCGTGCTGACCGCCGATCGGCCAACCACCGATCGGAGTGCCGATGCGTAAGGTCTTCCGGGCCCGCCAGACCCTGATCGGCTCCGAGCTGGTCCCGGCCGACGTCGAGGTGGACACCGACACCGGCCTGATCACCGCGGTCCGCACCGGCGCCGAACTGGCCGCCGCGCTGGACCGGGACGCCCACCTGGACGCCGGGCACGCCGCCACCGGCGCGCTGGTGATCAACGTGCCGGCCGAGGTGCTGCTGCTGCCGGCCAACGTGGACTGCCACGTCCACGTCAACGAGCCCGGGCGGACCGCCTGGGAGGGTTTCGCCAGCGCCACCGAGGCGGCCGCCTACGGCGGTATCGCGACCATCGTGGACATGCCGCTGAACTCCATCCCGCCGACCGTGGACAGCGACGCGCTGGCGGTGAAGCGGGCGGTGGCCGCCGACAAGATCTTCGTGGACGTCGGCCTGTGGGGCGGCGCGGTGCCGAGCAATCGGGGCCGGCTGGAGGAGCTCTGGGAGCAGGGCGTCTACGGCTTCAAGTGCTTCCTGGTCGACTCCGGCGTCCCCGAGTTCCCACCGCTGGAGGGTGCCGCGTTCGGTGCCGCGATGGCCGAGGTGGCCGGTTTCGGCGGGCTGATGATCGTGCACGCCGAAGATCCCGGTGTGCTCGGCTCGATCCCGCCCTGGTCCAGCCGGCGCTACGCCGACTTCGTCGACTCGCGTCCGCCGGAGGCCGAGGTGCGCGCCGTCGAGACGGTGATCGAGCAGGTGCGGCGGCACGGCACCCGGGCGCACATCCTGCACGTCAGCAGCGCGCTGGCCCTGGAACCGATCGCGGCGGCCCGGGCCGAGGGCCTGCCGGTGACCGCGGAAACCTGCCCCCACTACCTGATCTTCGACTCCGAGAATGTCCCGGACGGGGCCGCCGAGTTCAAATGCTGCCCGCCGATCCGGGATCCCGGGAACCAGCGGGAGCTGTGGCAGGGGCTGCAGGCCGGCGTCCTGGACTGCGTGGTGTCGGACCATTCCCCATCCACGGTCGAGGAGAAGACCAAGGGCGGCGGCGACCTGGCCCAGGCCTGGGGCGGGGTGTCCAGCCTGCAGGTCACCTTCGGTTCGATGGTGGACGCCGCCGCCGAGCGCGGCATCGGGGTGGCCCAGGTCAGCGAATGGATGTCGGCGGGTCCGGCCCGGGTGGCCGGGCTGACCGGCAAGGGCCGGATCGAGGTCGGTGCCGCAGCCGACCTGATCTGGTACGAGCCCGGACGCCGGATCGCGATCGACGGCAGCCGGCTGGCGCACCGCAACAAGCTCACCGCCTACACCGGCCGGGTGCTCTCCGGCAGCGTCAGCCGGACGGTGATCGCCGGGCACACCGTCTTCGACGGTTTCGACCTGGCCGAGCCGTCCGGACGCCTGCTCTCCCGGGCCGGCTGACTCGAACAGCTGCCCCTGAGTCCGAACCGCCCGACAAGGCCCTCCCTATTCATCTGTGCCCTCCCGTATACGGGAGGGCACAGATGAATAGGGAGGGGGATACCCGGTATGCGGTCGGTCGGGCGAGTGGTTGGTTCGGTCGGTCGGTGGGGTGGCGCGGTCAGCGGGAACCCAGGGTGACCTGGGCGGTGCCGGCCTTGCCGTCGCGTTCGTAGCGGACGGTGACGGTGGCGCCCGGGGCGTGGAACCGGATCGCCGCGATCAGCCCGTCGGCGGTGGTGGTGTTCACGCCGTCCACCGCGGTGACCACGTCGCCGGTGCGCAGTCCGGCGGACTGGGCCGGGCCGCCGTCGGTGACCCCGGCCAGGGTGACTCCCTCCGAGGTGGTGTCGGTGGAGGAGTCGTCGGCCTGCAGGTTGACGCCCAGGGTGGCGTCCGCCGCCGTGCCGTGCTCGATCAGGTCGTTGGCCACCCGCACCGCCACGTCGGCCGGGATGGCGAAGCCGAGTCCGATGTTGCCGGACTGCTCGGAGCCGTTGGAGAGGGTGGCGCCGGAGGCGTTGATGCCGATCACCTGGCCGTTCAGGTTGACCAGCGGCCCGCCCGAGTTGCCCGGGTTGATCGCGGCGTCGGTCTGGACGGCCTGGTACACGGCGTTGCCGGTGGTGCCGGAGCGAACCGGACGGGCGGTCGCCGAGACGATTCCGCTGGTCACCGTCTCGCTCAGCCCGAGCGGGGCGCCGACGGCCACCACCGACTGCCCGACCACGACCGAGGACGAGGTGGCGAAGGTGGCCGGCTTGAGCAGGTCGGCCTTCACGCCGCTGACCTTGATCACCGCCAGGTCGTTGTTCGCCGAGGTGCCGACCACGGTGGCGTTCGCGGTGCTGCCGTCCTCGAAGGTGACGGTGATGCTGCCTGCGGAGCTGCCGGTGCTGGTGGGATTGGTGGAGCCACTGGTCTCGGAGACGACGTGGTCGTTGGTCAAGATGTGCCCGGCGCTGTCCAGCACGACGCCGCTGCCGATGCTGCCGCTGCGACCGCTGCGCACCGTGATGGTGACCACCGACGGCGAGATCTTCGCGGCGGCCGCGGTGATCGAGCCGTCCAGGGTGGACGGCTGCGCCACCGGCACCGCGCTGACCGTGCCGGAAGCCTGGGAACCGGCCGGTCCGAGCAGCGCATAGCCGCCGACACCGGCGCCGGCGCCGACCACCGCGGCCAGGGCGGTGGAGGCGAGGAACATGGCTGCTCGGGAGCGCTTCGGCGTCCGGCTGACGGCGGTTCCCGCCGCGGGGGCGCCGAAGACATTCCCGGGTGCGTGCCCTCCCGTGGAGGGCTGAGGTGCGGTCCACGTCCGTTCGTCCGGACGCGGGTTCTGTGGGGTCTGCCAGCTGCTCATGTCCTTGAGCCTGTGCCCGGATGCTGTGAGCATCCTGTGGGTCGGCGGTGTGGTCGATGTGCACCTCGGACGGCCCGCCGGGCAGCATCTGCCCGGGCATAGAGTTGCCGGGTGACCGACCCCCAGCACGGCCCCGACCCGCTGCGGCGGGCGGCCGAGCTGGCGGCGAACGTCACCTCCAACGTCACCTCGCTGGCCGAGGACGCCTGGAACCGGCTGGACTTCCGGCGCTGGCTGGTGCTCGCCGAACTCCGCCTTCGTCAGGGCGGACGCCGGGTCCGCGGCTCGCTGCTGCCGATCCTGACCGCCAGCGTGGCGGCCTGGGTCGCCTATCTGGTGGCGCACTACCTGCTCGGCCATCCGACCCCGTTCTTCGCTCCGATCGCGGCCTGGATCTGCCTCGGCTTCACCTACAACCGGGTGCCCCGCAAGGTGCTCGAGATCGGCGCCGGCACGGCCATCGGGGTCGGTATCGGCGAGCTGATCCTGTACGGGCTGGGCGCCGGCGGCTGGCAGTTGGCGCTCGGGCTGCTGGTCGGCGCCGTGATCGGCCGAGTGCTGGACAGCGGCGACCTGTTCACCATTCAGGCTGGGGTGAACGCCATGGTGGTGATCGGCATGGGGACCATGCTGAGCCAGATGACCGGAGCCGGGCCGTCGCGGCTGCTGGACGCGCTGATCGGCGCCGGCATCGCGCTGCTGTTCACCCTGCTCTTCCCCGGGGACGTGATCCGCCGGCCGCTGCGCTACGTGGCCGATCTGCTCAACGAGCTGGCGACCGGCTACGCCATGGTGGCCGAAGGCCTGCGCAGCGCGAACAAGGAGCGGCTGCGGGACGCCCACGCGCAGCTCCGCGGCGTCCAGCAGATCGTGGACGACACCCGCACGGTGCTGAAGTCGTCGGCCGACATCGTCGGGCTGACCCCGACGCTGCGCCGCCGCCGGCCGCAGATCGACGAGCTCAGCCGGCAGCTGGAGCTGAGCATCCGGACGCTGCACACCGCGGAGTTGCTGCTGCGCCAGGGCCGCGGCGTGGTGGACGAGCACGGCGCGCTGCCCGATGTCGGGCAGCTGATCGACGAGGCGGCGGCCACCCTGCACGCGCTGTCCGGGTCGGTGCGGAACTGGCATCAGCCCTACCTGGCCCGCCGGCGGGCGATCGAACTGGCCGCCGGCTGCGCCCCGCATGCGGCCCAGGTGACCGACTGGCGGCGCAGCGTGCTGCTGTCGGTGATGCGCTCGGTCGCCATCGACCTGCTGCAGCTGACCGGGATGTCCCGCGACCAGGCGCGCAGCCACCTGCCCGACACCGGCCCGGAGATCCGCTCCGGGGCGGCGCTGACCGGTGACGAGGGCTCCGCGATCTGGGGTTCGGACGACCTGGGCAAGAGCTGATCAGGGCAGCGGCTCGCCCTTCATCATCCGCGATTTGTAGATGTTGCTGATCACCACCCCGTCCAGGAAGGCGGTCAGCCGCTCCGCCTCGGCCTCCAGCAGGTCGCGGTCGGCGGTGCGCAGCGGGGCGCAGGGGAGCACCAGCACCCGGGCGTGCTCGTCCTGCACCCAGCAGCCCACCACCCGGCCGTCGATCCAGGCCGTGGTGCCGCCGTTGCCGTTGCTGTCGAACAGGTGTGGGACGAGTTCCGGCGCCAGGTAGAAGTCGCGTTCCCGCCAGCCCATCACGGTGGGGTCGAGGGTCGGCAGCAACGCGGCCCAGCGGCGTCCGGGCTCCTCGTCGACCAGATCGTCCCCGGGCAGCAGGTAGCCGGTGGCGCCCGAGTCGAGGGTGACCGGGACGGCCTCGACGGCGGCCAGCGCGGCCCGCACCGCGGTCTTGGTGGCGCCCAGCCACCAGACCAGGTCGGCCTCGGTGCCGGGCCCGAACCCGGCCAGCCACGAGCGCACTAGTGCGGCGTAGCCGGCGTCCGGCGACAGGGGCTCGGGCACCGCGTCCAGCCAGCTGTCGGTCCGCGTCCAACGCGGCCGGGAGGTTCGCCAGTGGCCGTCGTTGGTGGCGCGGACGATGCTGTGCTCGGCGCCGAGCAGGGTGAGCAGCCGGGGCGCGAAGTGGACGTCGGCGACACCCCAGCGCGATCCCGGCGCGCCCCTCATCAGGCCGTGCAGCTCGGGCAGCTCCTCGCGCAGCTGCCGGGCGGAGAGTTCTACCCCGCCGGCCAGCCGGTCCAGCACGGCGGCACGGGCCCGGTCGACCCAGCGAGCGCCGTCCTCGGTGACCCCGTGCCGTTCCAGCTCACGGATCAGCTGGGCCCGTTGCTGGACGGCGACCCGTTCGGACGCGCTGCCCCAGACCGCGGGCAGTGCCTCGACCGGGAAGGCGAACAGGGTGCGGCGCATGGCCAGCTGTTTGACCAGCGTCCGCTCGCCGTACAGCGCCCGCTCCACCACCGCCACCTCCGGATCGTGCATCCGGGCCGCGACGCCCAGGTGCACCGTCGGCGGCTCGGTGGCGTGCAGCGCGCCCAGCGCCCGGGCCACCTGTGTCGGGTCGTCCAGCCGGTGATCGGGGTGCAGGGCGTGTCGCCGGGCCAGCCGAGCCCGCCGCGCCGAATCGGGGAACCGCATGCCCGCATCCTGCCCGATGCCACCGACAGAAGAGTTCGCGGCACCCAACGCAACCAACCAGAACGGAACCGGAAGGTCAGAAGAGTTCGACCGGCGATCCCGCTCGACCAATCGCGCGCCGTGTGGGTAAGGTGTCAGTCGTGTCATGGTTCAGCCTCATCCTTGGCTGCCGCAGCGAGGCCTCGATCTAGCTTCAGGCTTCCTCGTTGCGGAGAGTTCTCACGCGCCTGAACCCCATCGAAACCGCCGAGGATCCTCAATGACCACCACCGTCAATCAATTCGGGACGCGCGTCCAGCCCAAGCCGGTCCAGCTGCCGTCCCCGATGCCGGTCAACCGGTACACCCCGTTCGTGCCCGTCGACCTGCCCGACCGCAGCTGGCCGGCCAACAAGATCACCAAGGCGCCACGCTGGCTCTCCACCGACCTGCGCGACGGCAACCAGGCGCTGATCGACCCGATGACCCCTTCCCGCAAGAAGAAGATGTTCGACCTGCTGGTGAAGATGGGATACAAGGAGATCGAGGTGGGCTTCCCCTCGGCCTCTCAGACTGATTTCGATTTCGTCCGGAATCTGATCGTCGGCGGCCACATCCCCGACGACGTCACCATCAGCGTCCTGACCCAAGCCCGTGAGGACCTGGTCGAACGCACCGCCCAGTCCCTGATCGGGGCGCAGCGGGCGACCATCCACCTGTACAACGCGACCGCGGAATTATTCCGGCGGGTGGTATTCGGCATCGACGAGGCACAGTGCATCGCGCTGGCCACCCGGGGGACCGAGTTGGTGATGAAATACGCCGAGCAGAATCTGGGCGACGTCGAGTTCGGTTATCAGTACTCGCCGGAGATCTTCACCCAGACTCCGACCGACTACGCGCTGGAGGTGTGCAACGCGGTCATGGACGTCTGGCAGCCGTCCGATGGCCGTGAGATCATCCTGAATTTGCCGGCCACCGTCGAGCGCTCCACGCCGAACACCTACGCCGACCAGATCGAGTACTTCTGCCGGCAGGTCCGCAACCGGGAGAACGTGGCGATCTCGCTGCACCCGCACAACGATCGCGGCACGGCGGTGGCGGCGACCGAACTGGGCATCATGGCCGGCGCGGACCGCGTCGAAGGATGCCTGTTCGGTCATGGCGAGCGAACGGGGAACGTATGCCTGGTGACCCTGGGCATGAACCTGTTCAGCCAGGGCATCGACCCGCAGATCGACTTCTCCGACATCGACGAGATCCGTCGCACCGTCGAGTACTGCACCAACCTGCCGGTCCATCCGCGCCACCCGTACGCGGGGGACCTGGTCTACACCGCCTTCTCGGGCTCCCACCAGGACGCCATCAAGAAGGGGCTGGAGGCGCTGGCCAACCAGGCCGCCGCCGAGCACAAGGGGATTCACGAGATTCCCTGGGAGGCGCCGTACCTGCCGATCGATCCGCACGACGTGGGCCGCAGCTATGAGGCGGTGATCCGGGTGAACAGCCAGTCCGGCAAGGGCGGGATGGCCTACATCATGAAGTCCGAGCACCACATGGAGCTGCCGCGGCGGCTGCAGATGGAGTTCAGCCGGGTCGTCCAGCAGCACACCGACGCCGAGGGCGGCGAGGTCACTCCGGATCAGATGTGGGACTTCTTCTCGGCCGAGTACCTGAGCGACGCCGAGCCGCTGGAGCTGGTCAGCGTGCCCGACATCAGCAACGGCGGCCGCTACACGGTGACGGCGAAGGTTCGGGTCAAGGGCGTGGAGAAGACCCTGGTCGGCGAGGGCAACGGGGCGCTCGACGCCTTCGCGGACGCGGTCAGCATCCTGGGCTACGAAGTCCGAGTGCTGGACTACACCTCGCACGCGTTGTCCTCGGGAACGGACGCGGTCGCGGTGGCCTACGTGGAGACCGAGATCGGGCACGGCGACGACACCCGGGTGCTGTGGGGCGTCGGAATGCACGAGTCGATCGCCACCGCCGCCCAGAAGGCGGTCATCGGCGCCATCAATCGGGCCGCCAGAACGGTCGACTGATAGTCGTCGCGGTTTCCCGCCCGGGATTCTGCCCTCTGTGTACCGTATGCCTCTCGCCGTCCCGGGACGTTCGCGTCTCGGGACGGCGAAAGGCTGTCCGGGCCCTTACCCACCTTTTCGGGTGTAACCCACGGGGGAACTTGATGAGAGCTAGGAATCTTTGATAGTTCTATTCTTCGGTTGGCACCCCCCCGGTCACCCCGTCCGGCGTGAGGTAGTTCGACCACAACTACCAAAGGGGACGAAGTGGCGCGTCGTCCGCGCGGGCAACTGCGACGGGAAATTCTCGATACGGTCATCGAGTTGTTGATCGATACCGGCGAGGTCGAATCTGTGTCGATCGATGCGGTCGTCGAACGAGTGGGGTGCACGCCGCCGGCGTTGTACTACTACTTCCCGACGAAGACCGACCTGCTGCGGCAGGCCTGTGACGTCGAGTTCGGCAAGCTCGCCGATGTGATCGAAGAGGGGGTCGCCGACGTTGCCGGCGGTTCCCTGGCTCGGTTGGCACGGCGGGGACAGACCTTGCTGCACTGGGCCAGCGAGCATCCGGCCCTCTATCGGGTGCTGTTCATGGGCTCCGGCCGGCAGGCCGTGATGAGCGGCGATGGGGTGGTCTCCGATCCCAGCCTGCGTGCGATGGCCGGGAACATCCAGACCGCGATCAACGAGGGGCTGGTCGTGCCCCAGGACGTCCGGCTGCTCACCCTCACGCTGTGGGGGGTGACCCACGGGTATGCGTCCCTGGCCGTCTCCTTCCCGACGATCCCGCTGTCGGCGCTGGACTCCGCGCTGGCCCTGGCGGTAGAGGCCGTCGCGGACCGGATCCTGACCCCGGCCGGGCAACGCTCCTGGGCGGCGTTCGGACGCCGGCAGGCCGGTGAGACTGTGTCATCGGGCGAAGCCACCGGCCCCTAGGATCGGGTTCATGCCCAAGGTCTTGACGGAACTTCCCATCGGCGAGCGCGTCGGCCTCGCCTTCTCCGGCGGTCTGGACACCTCGGTGGCCGTGGCCTGGATGCGTGAGAAGGGGTCGATTCCCTGCACCTACACGGCGAATCTGGGTCAGTACGACGAGCCCGACATCGATTCGGTGCCGGGCCGCGCCGGCGAGTACGGCGCCGAGATCTTCCGGATGGTCGACTGCACGGCGGCGATGGTGGAGGAGGGCCTGGTGGCCCTGGTCTGCGGGGCGTTCCACATCCGCTCGGCAGGCCGTACCTACTTCAACACCACCCCGATCGGACGCGCCGTCACCGGCACCATGCTGGTCCGGGCGATGCGCGACGACGACGTCTGGATCTGGGGCGACGGCTCCACCTACAAGGGCAACGACATCGAGCGGTTCTACCGCTACGGACTGTTGGCGAACCCCCGGCTGCGGATCTACAAGCCGTGGCTCGACCACGCCTTCGTGACCGAGCTCGGTGGCCGCGCCGAGATGAGCCAGTGGCTGACCGAACGCGGCCTGCCGTACCGGGATTCCAAGGAGAAGGCGTACTCCACCGACGCCAACATCTGGGGTGCCACTCACGAGGCCAAGGACCTGGAGTCGCTGGACGCCAGCATCGAGATCGTCGATCCGATCATGGGCGTCCGGTTCTGGGACCCGGCCGTGGAGATCGCCACCGAGGACGTCACCATCGCTTTCGAGCAGGGCCGTCCGGTGTCGATCAACGGGCAGACCTTCGCCGATGCGGTGGCGCTGGTCCGCGAGGCGAACGCGATCGGCGGACGGCACGGGCTCGGCATGTCCGACCAGATCGAGAACCGGATCATCGAGGCCAAGAGTCGTGGCATCTACGAGGCCCCCGGGATGGCGCTGCTGCACATCGCCTACGAGCGGCTGCTGAACGCCATTCACAACGAGGACACCCTGGCCAACTACCACGCCGAGGGCCGCAAGCTGGGCCGGCTGATGTACGAGGGCCGCTGGCTCGATCCGCAGTCGCTGATGCTGCGGGAGTCGCTGCAGCGCTGGGTCGGCTCGGCGGTGACCGGGTCGGTGACCGTCCGGCTGCGTCGCGGCGACGACTACTCGCTGCTGGACACCTCCGGTCCGGCGCTGTCGTACCACCCGGAGAAGCTGTCCATGGAGAAGGTCGGGGACGCCGCCTTCGGCCCGGTCGACCGGATCGGCCAGCTCACCATGCGGAATCTGGACATCGCCGACTCCCGCACCCGGCTGGAGCAGTACGCCCACCTCGGCCTGGTCGGCGGCGCGGTGTCGTCCCTGGTCGGCGAACTCGAGGAGGGCGCCGCCCGCGGCATCACCGAGATCGAGGCCACCGTGGTGGACACCGACATCGAGCTGTCCACCCAGCGGGGCAGCATGGAGACCGGCGCCGACTGACCCGTCTCGGGTCCGGTTCGTCCGGTCCCTCCTTCCCGCCGCTCGCCTAAATATTTAGCGCTCGCTGAACTCAGCGCGCGCTAAATTGATTGGCGAGCGCTCGGTGTCGGGGGTGGGCAACCGAGTTGAGTCCCGCACGCTCAACTCTGGAATATACTGATCGGCGAACCGGTTGAACCGGATGTGAAACCGCACAGTGCCAGATCAGTGCAAAGGAGTGATGTGACCATGGCACGCACCTTCGACCCGTTCCGCGACCTCGATCGTTGGTTCTCCGACGTCGCCCGGACGCCGGCCAGCGCCGCGATGGCGATGGACCTGTACAAGGCCGGCGACAGCTTCGTGGCGCGACTCGACCTGCCCGGCGTCGATCCGGCGAGCATCGACGTGGACGTCGACGAGCGCACCCTCACCATCCGCGCCGAGCGCAAGAGCGACGCCGTCGAGGGCGAGCAGCGCTGGCTGGTCCGCGAGCGTCCGGCCGGCACCTTCGCCCGGCAGTTGACCCTGGGCTACGGGGTCGCCCTGGATAAGATCGCCGCCGACTACCGCGACGGCGTCCTGACCCTGACCATCCCGGTCGCAGAGGAGGCCAAGCCGCGCAAGATCACGGTGGCGCACACCGGCACCGCAACCCAGATCGAGGGTTCGGTCGACGAGGGCTGAGCCCGGCAACAGCCGAATCCGGCCCGGTCGGGATGCTCCCGGCCGGGCCGCTCGGCGTCTCTTGCCATCGCGATGGTACTTTCATGGTATGAAGACGACCATCGATAGTGCGGGTCGGGTGGTGATTCCGAAGTCGCTGCGGCAGCAGATCGGACTGGCCCCGGGTGAGGTCGAAATCACCGTCGACGGTGATGCGCTGCGGCTCACGTCCGGCGCGGGGCTGGGTCTGGATGACCTGCCGCTGGTCGACGGCATTCCGACGTTGCCGCCAACCGGCGCCGCGGTCACCGCCGACGACATCCGGGAGTTGCGCCTTGCCGACCAGCGATGAACCTCTGCTGCTCGACACCAGCGCGGCCGTCGCGCTGCTCGACCCCAACCACGTCGCCCACCAAGCGGTGCGTCAGGCCGTACGCGGACGACGCCTCGGCCTTGCCGGGCACGCCGAGTTCGAGACCTACTCGGTGCTGACCAGGCTGCCGGCACCGAAACGGGTGAGTCGCGCTGCCGCGTCCGGACTGATCCGGACCGTGTTTCCCCACACTCGGCATCTGTCTCCCGAGGCGTCGAGCGGCATCATCGAGCGATGTGCCGGACAGGGCATCGGCGGCGGTGCCGTCTACGACGCACTCGTGGCCGCCGCCGCGGCCGAGCACCGGCTGTCGCTGCTCAGCTGCGACGTGCGAGCCGCGTCCGTCTATCGTGCGCTGGACGTCCAGGTGGATTGGGTGCGCTGAGCCTGCATGGATAGGTGGGGCTGGCCCGCCTCCCCCCCCAAAAAAAAGTGGGACGAAAGGAACCGTCCCCGGCCGTACCGCCTGCGGTCCTCAGGCGATGACGTTCGGGGCGGCGCCGCCGTAGCGCCGGTCCCGGGAGGCGTAGAGCTCGATCGCCCGCCACAGGTCACGGCGGTCGAAGTCGGGCCAGAGCCGGTCGAGGAAGACCATCTCGGCATAGGCGGACTGCCAGAGCAGGAAGTTGGACGTCCGCTGCTCACCGGAGGAGCGGATGAACAGGTCCACGTCCGGAATGTCCGGCTCGTCCAGGAACTTCCGGAACGACTTCTCGGTCAGGTGGTCGGGGTCGAGGCGTCCGGCCTGGGCGGCCTTGGCGATGGCGCGGGCGGCGTCCACGATCTCGGCGCGGCCGCCGTAGTTGACGCAGAATTGCAGGGTGAGGACGGTGTTGTCCCGGCTCTGCTCCTCGGCCTCCTCCAGTTCGCGGATCACCGAACGCCACAGCTTCGGACGCCGACCCGCCCAGCGGATCCGGACGCCCATCGCGTCCAGCTGATCGCGGCGGCGATGGATCACGTCCCGGTTGAAGCCCATCAGCCAGCGCACCTCGTCGGGGGAGCGGCGCCAGTTCTCGGTGGAGAACGCGTACGCCGACAGGTACTTCAGCCCGACCTCGATGGCGCCCTCGATGACGTCGAACAGCGAGTCCTCGCCACGGGCATGGCCCTCGGTGCGCGGCAGGTTGCGGGCCTTCGCCCAGCGTCCGTTGCCGTCCATCACGATCGCTACATGCTGCGGGACCGCCTTGCGCGGCAGTTGCGGGGGACGGGCGCCGCTGGGGTGGGGGATCGGCGGACGGACGGGCTTCGGCACGTCCCGCAGACTACCCGCGGCCGCCGACCGTCGCTGGATGCGCGGCGCCGAAACCGGTCCGATCGGTCATGATGGCCGGCGTGCAGGCATGGTTGGACGTCACCGCCGGGGTCGCCGGCGACATGCTGATGGGGGCGCTGGTGGACGCCGGCGCCGACCTGGACGCTGTGCAGGCAGCCGTTCGCGCGGTCGCCGGTCCGCGGATCCGGCTGCGCTGCGAGCGGGTGCTGCGCGCCGGGCTGCCGGCGATGAAGATCCACGTCGACGTCGCGGCCGACCGGCATGCCCACCAGACCTGGCCCCAGCTCTGCGACCAGGTACGGCGCGCGGTGCTGCCGCGGCCGACCAAGGACCGGGCGCTGCAGGTGCTGCAGCTGTGGGGCGAGAGCTGCGCCCGGGCCTATCGGATCGAGCCGGAGGCGATCTCGCTGCAGGAGGTCGCCGCCCTGGACGTGCTCACCGACGTGGTCGGCGACTGCGAGGCGCTGCGGCTGCTCGGCGTGGAGTCGGTGACGGCGTCGCCGCTGGCGGTCGGGTCCGGCCGGATCCGGACGTCGCGCGGCGATCTGCCGGTGCCCGTTCCGGCCGTGGCCGAACTGGTCCGCGGTTGGCCGGTGGTGAACCCCGCCGAGCCCGATGCGCCCACCACCGACCTGTTGCCGGCGGCCGATCAGCCGCCGCGTCCGGCGGACCGGGACGATGCCCACCTGCCGCTGGGCGCGGTCAGCGACGACGCCGGCATGCTCACCGAGGAACCCGCCCCGGTGGTCGACGGACGCGGGCTGGGCGAACTGGCGACACCCACCGGAACCGCCCTGCTGCGCTGCTTCGCGGAGGCGTGCGCGACACGTCCACCGATGGCGCTGCTGCGGGTCGGTGTCGGTGCCGGCGGCCGGGACGTCCCGGGGCGTCCGAACGTGGTCCGGGTGCTGCTCGGCTGAACCGCGGACGTCCGGGGCGGAACGCGGCGAGCGCGGTGATCGACGCGCGGGCACGGCCGGCCAGCATCGACCCGGCCCTCCGGTCGGCGAGTTGCGGGGTCGGTCCGAGCCGATAGGGGACGCCGTCGGCACGCAGCCGGCCTCTGCCTGGAAGATCGCCGCGAAGCCGTCGACCGCGTCCCTCACCACGCCTCGACGGTAGCCAACCCACCGTCCGAGGCTGTCGCCGGACGGCATGGAACGCCGATCGTCGGTCGAGACCAGGACCGGCCACCGGGTTCGACACACTCAACCAGCTTTCGGGCGCCACTAGGCTCGACGGCGGAAGGGAGCGGCGATGGAGATCAGCGTCCAGGGTTCACACGAGGAGACCGTCCGGCCCGAGATCGCGCGGCTGCACGCCTGGGCGCGAGCCGAGGGCGGCAGCAAGAACGAGGTGCTGCGGGCCGCGACGGACGCGGTGAACCGGCTCAGCGCCGAGTTGCAGCGGCTGCAGACGTCGGGTGCCGTCGGCGAGGTCGTGGTGCGTCCGATCAGCACCTCGTCGTGGCGTCCGATGTCCAGGGGCCGGCAGCAGCCGCCGATCTTTCGTGCCGACGCGGCGTTGCGGGCCGACTTCACCGACTTCGTCGCGCTGGCCGACCTGGCCGCGCAGTTCGGTGCCGGCGACAACCTGGAGTTCGAGCGCGTCGAGTGGCGGCTCACCGACGACACCCGCCGCGCCCTGGACGAGGTCTGCCTGACCCGAGCCGTCCAGCAGGCCAAGGAGCGGGCGCTGGTGATGGCCCGCGCCGCCGGCGAGAACACCGTCACCTTCGTCCAGCTGGCCGATCCCGGGCTGCTCGGCGACCGGGCCAGGGCCGAGACCTTCGCGGCGGCCGCGCCGTACGCGATGGCCCGCTCGGCTATGGGCGGCGAGGAACTGGCCGGCATCGAGATCCGTCCGGAGGACCTGACCGTGGCCGGTCTGGTGCAGGCCCGGTTCATCACCGGTTGAGCCGTGCCCGGGGTTGCGCGCGGACGTGGCGGCGTTGATCGGCGAGAATGAACCGTGCCCACCTATCGCGATGAAGCGGTCGTGCTGCGCACCCACAAGCTGGGGGAGGCCGACCGGATCGTCACCCTGCTGTCCCGGCACAACGGGAAGATCCGGGCGGTCGCCAAGGGCGTCCGACGGACCACCTCGAAGTTCGGCGGACGGCTGGAGCCGTTCAGCCACATCGACGCCCAGTTCGCCACCGGACGGACGCTCGACGTGGTCACCCAGGCGGTCACCCTGCACGCCTACACCGAGCCTCTGGGCGGCGACTACACCGCCTACACCAGCGGTCAGGTGATCCTGGAGACCGCCGACCGGCTGGTCGCCGAAGAGCGCGAGCCGTCGCTGCAGCAATTCCTGCTGCTGGTCGGGGCGCTGAACGCGCTGGCCCACGGCACCGGCGACGGGCGGCGTCCGGCCACCATGATCATGGACGCCTACCTGCTCCGGGCGGTCGCGGTCGCCGGCTGGGCGCCCAGCCTGTCGGACTGCGCCAAGTGCGGCACGCCCGGTCCGCACGAGGCGTTCAACCCGCAGGCCGGCGGGATGGTCTGCCGGCGCTGCCGTCCACCGGCGTCGGCGCTGCCGCCGCGGGCGGTGCTCGACTACCTGGCCGCGCTGCTGACCGGCGACTGGCCGGCCACCCGCGAGGTCGACCCGCGCACCCAGCGGCAGGCCAGCGGGCTGGTCAGCGCCTTTGTGAACTGGCACCTGGAGCGCGGGCTGCGTTCCCTGGCGCACGTCGACCGGCAGGGGGTCTGAGCCGATGCTGGCGATCAACCGGTTCCGGGTCGCGGACGCCGACCAGACGTCCTTCCTGGCGATGACCGAGCAGGCCCTGGAGTTCCTGGCCGGCTGCGCCGGCAATCTGGACGCCGAACTCGTCCGCAACCTCGACGAGCCCGACCTGTGGTGCCTGGTCACCCGCTGGCGCACCGTCGGCGACTACCGGCGCTCGTTCAACGGCTACACCGCCAAGCTGGTGCTGGTGCCGCTGCTGTCGGCGGCGATCGACGAGCCCGGCGCCTACGACCGTCCGGCCGAGGTGGGGGAGAACCTGCCCCGTTCACGGTAACGTTGTCCCTTGCGTGCCAGCCGGGCATGCATCGACTCACAAGGAGTTTCTCGTGGCCAGTCGGCTCGACAACGTCATCAGCCTGTGCAAGCGGCGGGGGTTCGTCTACCCCTGCGGCGAGATCTACGGCGGCACCCGAGCGGCCTGGGACTACGGCCCCTACGGCGTGGAGCTCAAGGAGAACATCAAGCGGCAGTGGTGGAAGGCCGTGGTGCAGGGCCGCGACGACGTGGTCGGCATCGACTCCTCGATCATCCTGCCGCGGCAGGTGTGGGTGGCGTCCGGGCACGTCGGGGTGTTCTCCGACCCGCTGACCGAGTGCCTGAGCTGCCACAAGCGGTTCCGGGCCGACCAGCTGGAGGAGAACTTCGAGCACAAGAAGGGACGCGCACCGTCCGGGCTGGAAGAGATCAACTGCCCCGAGTGCGGCACCCTGGGCCGGTTCACCCAGCCCCGCGACTTCAACATGATGCTGAAGACCTACCTCGGTGTGATCGAGGACGAGTCCGGGCTGCACTACCTGCGTCCGGAGACCGCGCAGGGCATCTTCGTGAACTTCAAGAACGTGGAGAACTCCGCCCGGGTGAAGGTGCCGTTCGGCATCGGCCAGGTCGGCAAGAGCTTCCGCAACGAGATCACCCCGGGCAACTTCATCTTCCGCACCCGCGAGTTCGAGCAGATGGAGATGGAGTTCTTCGTCGAGCCGGGCACCGACGAGGAGTGGCACCAGCACTGGATCGATGCCCGCACCGACTGGTACACCGATCTCGGCATCGACCCCGGCAACCTGCGGCACTACGAGCACCCGAAGGAGAAGCTGTCGCACTACTCGAAGCGGACCGTCGACATCGAGTACAACTTCGGCTTCGCCGGCGGCGACGGCTGGGGTGAGCTGGAGGGCATCGCCAACCGGACCGACTTCGACCTCGGCACGCACTCGAAGCACTCCGGCACCGACCTGTCGTACTTCGACCAGGCCCAGGGCAAGCGCTACCTGCCGTACGTGATCGAGCCGGCGGCGGGCCTGACCCGGTCGCTGATGGCGTTCCTGGTCGAGTCGTACACCGAGGATCAGGCGCCCAACACCAAGGGTGGCGTCGACACCCGGGTGGTGCTCAAGCTTGACCCGCGGCTGGCCCCGGTCAAGGTCGCGGTGCTGCCGCTGTCCCGCAACGAGCGGCTGTCGCCGGCCGCCCGCGACCTGGCCGCGTCGCTGCGCCGTTACTGGAACATCGAGTTCGACGACGCCCAGGCGATCGGACGCCGCTACCGCCGCCAGGACGAGATCGGCACCCCGTTCTGCGTCACCGTCGACTTCGACACCCTGGACGACCAGGCGGTCACCGTCCGCGAGCGGGACACCATGACCCAGGAGCGAGTGGCGCTCGACCAGGTGCAGGGCTACCTGGCGCAGCGCCTGATCGGCTGCTGACGGCGTCCGCCGGCCGGTTCGGTCGGCGGACGGTCCCCCCGTCCCAGGTGGGACGCCGGGGACGGTTCCTTTCGTCCCACTTTCGGGTCAGGTGAGCGGATCAGACCGATGGGGAGCCGGCGCGTCCCTGGCGGAGCGCACCCTCCCTCAACCACCAGCGACAGTCCTCGTCCTCCAGCAGCCGTCTCCAGCAGCCGTCTCCAGGAGGCCTCCCCAGCGATCCCGGTGGACTCGTCGACCGGCCGGGAGTTCCCCAGCCGAACCCGGGCTGCTGTTGAGGTCGTGCCGACAAGGCGTTGAGGCTGGTCCGGCAGAGTTCTTCTTGTGCGGGGGCGCAAGCCACCAGGCGACAGGGCCGGCATCGTGATTCGGGGGGGACGCGACGACGGCGGGGGAACCTGTTGCCCGGTGAAGACAGGATCGAGCCGGGTCGACGGACTCAGGAGGAGCGTCCACGACCCGGCTCTCCGTGTTTCGCGGCATGCTCGCTGAGGTGATCGGGAGCCAGTGCCGCTCTGCAGGGCGCCAGTGGCTCCCGGACCCGCCATTCGTCGGACGGACGTCGGTGTCAGTGGTTTCAGTGGCGGCGGTGGAAGAGGTTGCGCACCCAGCCCAGGACGGTCTGGCTGTCCATCGCCTCCTCGAAGCCGTCCGCGATCGCCCGGAACGACTCCGCCACCTCGGCGTGATGGTCGAGGAACCGGGCTCGGCTGATCTCGTCCACGCCGACCAGTCCGGTCTCCGATTCGATCGCCTCGGTGACCCGCACCAGCACGTCGAAGGTGTCGGCCGAGGCGTTCACCGACCAGAACGGCAGCGACGCCTGGTAATCCTCGTGCGCCCAGGTGACCAGCAACCCGCTGCGTTCGTGCACCAACTGACGAGAGAAGCGATTCGCGGCGACATCGTGCGAACCGGCCGGCAGCAGTGCGATCAGCGCGGGATGCAGGCGTTCCCAGGTCGCGATCTCCTCGGCGCTCAGTGGCACGGACGGATGGGCGGAGTCGTCCTGGGACTCGGGCGAATCCGGCAAGGCGGCATCCGCCACGAAGTGCACGACGAAGCTCATGGCGCGAGCCTAGTGCGATCCGACGACAGTTTTCGGGGTCTTTCGATCCCAGCGGGACGCCCGGCCATGTTCTCCCCGGCCGCTCCGGCATGACTCCTTCGTCAGCCTCGCCGGGCAGCCATGCTGAGGCCGCCCTTCCCCGGGAGGACCTTCGCCGAACGGCACCAGCAGCGCGCATTGCCGCCGACGGCGAATCGCCGAACGCCGCCCGACGTCGATATGACGTCATTATGACGCTGAGTGACTTGAATAGACGTCATTATGGTGACACCATGGTGTCATGGATCTGAATCCCTATCTCGGAGCCGTCGCGGCCGACCTGGAGAAGGCCACCGCGCTGGCAGACGACGCCACCCGGGAACTGACCGCCCGGGTGGCCGTCGCGGTCGAACCCGCGCTGCGATTGGCCATGACCCAGCTGCTGGCGGACGCCGCGGCGCAACTCACCAGTGAACTGGGCACGGCCGTCATCACCGTCCGGATGGACGGCCGCGAGCCGGTGCTGGACGTGCAGGAGCAGGCCGCACCCGCCCCGGCGCCGACAGCCCCGGCCCCGGCGGGGTCCGACGGACCGGCCGAGGACGACGGCGTCGCACGGGTCACCGTCCGGCTGCCCGAACAGCTCAAGCGCCGGGCCGAGGGCTTGGCACAGTCTGCCGATCAATCGCTCAACACCTGGATCGTGCAGGCCGTCCGCCGCGCCGCCCAGGCGCCCCACACCGACCATCGCAACTCGTCCCGCCGGGTCACCGGCTGGGCCTGAGGAGGAATCATGAACACCGGCACCACCACGCGTCATACCTGGGAGTTCGGCACCGACGAACTGCCCCGGCTGCGGCTTCAGGCCGACCATGCCGACATCTTCGTCCGGCACGCCGCCGGGCCCGGGCAGACCAGCATCACCCTGACCGCCGAGGCCGCGGTCGACCTGGCCGAGGTGCAGGCCCGCAGCGAGGGCCGGGAGATCAGCGTGGTCATCCCGGCGTTGCGGGCGTCCGAGGGGTCCGGATTCGGGTTTTCGTTCCAGCTCGGCGGGTTCACCATCGGCGCCGGCAACTCGGTCCGGCTGCGGCTGGACGTGCTGCTGCCCGAGGGTGCCGACCTGGACCTCAAGGTGGGTGGCGGCGACATCGTCATCGACGGGCGCAGCGGTGAGCTGCGGGCTCGCACCGGAGGCGGCGACGTCCGCTTCGACGACGCAGGCGACGCGGTCGTGCACACCGGCGGCGGAGACATCCGCGCCGTCCGGACCGGCCAGGGAAATCTGGACACCGGTGGCGGCGACATCAGCATCGACAGCCTTGGCGAGGGGCGCCTGCACAGCGGCGGCGGTGACGTGCACGTCGGCGCCATCGCGTCCGGTGCGGTCAAGACCGGGGGCGGTGATATCTATGTCGGACGGACCGAGGGGGACGTCTCGGTGTCCACCGGCGGCGGCGACGTCCGGATGGACTCCTGCCGCGGGGCCACCGAAGTCATCACCGGCGCCGGGGACGTGAGCGCCCACGTGGTCAGTGGCCGCTGGCAGGCCCGCACCGGCGCCGGCGACATCATCGTCAGCGTGCCGCCCGGAATCCCGGTCTGGCAAGACCTGAGCAGCCCGCTCGGGGACGTCAGCAGCCGCCTCGGTGGCCGCGGCGAGCCGGCCGAGGGTCAGGACCACATCGAGATCATCGCCCGCACCGGCACCGGCGACATCAGCCTCAGCTGAAGCGACGATAGGCAGAGCAAGGATCGAGATCGGGCACCGACTTCCGGACCCGGATCCCGATCCTTGCTGCGGGTGCCCCTGACTCAACGACCGGGGACGGTTCTCGCTGGTTGGGGACGGTTCTCGCCGGTTGGGGACGGTTCTCGAGGTGCGAGTTTCGTGCCATTGGGGACGGTTCTCCGGCCAGCCTGAGCCTGAGAACCGTCCCCTGTGCGGCGAGTTTCAACCGTGCAGAACCGTCCCTGATGATCGAGTTTCAACCGTGGAGAACCGTCCCCGATGAACGCTAGACCAGAGGGACGAAGGCGAACCGGTGGTCGGGATCGGCCTCGCGACGCCAGTCGTCCTGGTCGCGGACGACGGTCCACATCACGCCGGCGGCGGGCAGCACCATGCATCCGCCGATGGCGAGCTGCTGTTCGAGCTCGGCGGGGATGACGCCGGCGTCCGCGGAGACCAGGATGCGGTCGAACGGTGCGGCGTCCGGAAGCCCGAGGACGCCGGGCAGTGCGGGCTCCACGCGAGCCCACGGGAACGCGAAGCCGGCGAGGTTCGCGCGGCCGAACTCGACCAGTTCGGGGACCACCTCGACGCCGATCACTGAGCCGGTGGGTCCGGTCAACCGGGCGAGCAGGGCGGTGGTCCAGCCGGAGCCGCTGCCCACGTCCAGCACCCGTGCCCCGGACGGCACCCGCAACCGTTCCACCATGAACCGGACCGTCCAGGGCTGTGAATTGGTGGCGCCGTGGCCGATCGGCAGCGGGGCGTCCACCGCGGCCCGGCCACGCACCGACGCGGGCAGGAAAGCGGCCCGGTCGACCGCGCGGAACGCCGCCGCGACCCGGCCCTGTTCGACGTCCACGATTCAGCGTCGCTCGCCCGGACGCCGCACGCAAGCCGCAACGGGTCACGCGTCGAGACCGCGGCGCCGTCCGTCCCCGGTGGTGGTTGGCTGACTCGGTGCGTGAACGACTGCGAGGCTTCCTGGCGGACACCCGCCCGTTGCAGTCGCCGGACTTCCGGCGGCTGTGGCTGGCGAACATCATCACCGTGGTCGGCGCACAGCTCACCGTGGTGGCGGTGCCGGCGCAGATCTACAGCCTCACCAACAGTTCCGCGATGGTGGGCCTCACCGGCCTGTTCGGGCTGGTGCCCTTGGTGGTGTTCGGGCTCTGGGGCGGCGCGCTGGCCGATCACTTCGACCGCCGGACCCTGCTGATCGTCACCACCGCGGGGTTGATCCTGACCAGCGGACTGTTCTGGCTGCTGGCCGAGATGAACGTGGGCAGTGTCTGGCTGCTGCTGATCGTGTACGCGGTGCAGCAGGCCTGTTTCGCGGTCAACCAGCCCACTCGGACGGCGGTGCTGCCGGCGCTGATCCCGCTCGACCAGCTGCCCGCGGCGAACTCGCTGAACATGACGGTGATGAGCGCCGGTGCGATCGCCGGGCCGCTGATCGGCGGGGCGCTGATCCCGGTCTTCGGCTTCCCGCTGCTCTATTTGATCGACACGCTCTGCCTGCTGGCCACGCTGTGGGCGGTGGTGCGGCTGCCGAAGCTGCCGGTGCTGGAGCGCAAGGGCACTCCGGGACTGCGGTCGGTGCTGGACGGGCTGGGCTACCTGCTCGGACACCCGATCCTGCTCACCTCGTTCCTGGTCGACGGCATCGCGATGGTGTTCGGCATGCCGCGCGCGCTGTTCCCGCAGATCGCGCACGAGAGCTTCGGCGGACCGCCCGAGGGTGGGTTGGCGTTCGCGCTGCTGTTCGCCGCGATGCCGGCCGGCGCCGTGCTCGGCGGGGTGCTTTCGGGCTGGGTGTCCCGGGTCGACCGGCAGGGCCTGGCGGTGGTCTGGAGCGTGATCGCCTGGGGTGCGGCGGTGGTGGTGACCGGTGTCGCGGTGTGGTTCGCGCCCTCGCTGCCGACCGCGATGCTGATCGTCGCGGTCGCCGCGCTGGCGTTCGGTGGGGCGGCCGACATGGCCTCGGCGGCGTTCCGGCAGTCCATGCTGCTGACCGCCGCGGACGACGCGGTGCGCGGACGGCTGCAGGGCGTCTTCATCGTCGTGGTGGCGGGTGGCCCGCGGATCGCCGACACCCTGCACGGCTGGGTGGCCGAGCCGCTGGGGACGGCGGCGACCACCGCCGGCGGCGGCGTCCTGGTGATCGTCGGCGTGGTGCTGGCCGCGATCGGCATCCCGGCCTTCATCCGCTACCGGATCTCCGAGCAGGTCGGGACCGGACGCTGACCGCCGACCGGCCGCGCCGAGTGGTGACGGACCGCGTTGACGGGTGAAGGACGGCGCCGGCTGCTGACCGACGGCGCGCCCTCGCACTGCTGGTTGCGATCCCCGCGCAGATGGACCGCACTCTCGCGCGCACGTCCCGCCTCCGCGCTCGCCTAACTATTTGGGGCTCGCTGAATTCAGCGAGCCCCAAATAGTTAGGCGAGCGCTGGGTTCGGG
>NZ_JASGDE010000034.1:0-10877 GCF_047607385.1 Micropruina sp. | reverse complement strand
GGGCCTTCGCCGACGGCGCCGGGGTCGGAGTGAGCGCCTCCAGCGGCAGCTCCGGTGCCGCGGCGGTGGCCGGCGGCCGGTAGCCGGCCGGCGGCGGGGCGGTGGAACTGAGCACGCTCGGCGACAACACCGCGGTACGCCACTGCGGGACGGCCAGCAGCGCCCCGGCGGCGACCACCACCAGGGCGAGCAGCACCAGCACCGCCGTCCGGGCCAGCCGGGCCGACGTCCGGGCTAACGATTTCGGCATGTTGCCGCGGGCGGGGTTGGAGATAGGGTCGAGCGTGGCATCCACGCCATCATGACAGCCTTCGAGAGGTGAACTGCACTGTGGTCGACTACATCCGCCCCAAGATCCAGCCGAGTCTGCACTTCGACGTGACCATCGAGATTCCCAAGGGCACCAAGAACAAGTACGAGATGGATCACCACACCGGCCGGATCCGGCTCGACCGGACGCTGTTCACCTCGACCCAGTACCCCAACGACTACGGCTTCATCGAAGGCACGCTCGGCCAGGACGGCGATCCGCTGGACGCCATGGTGCTGGTCCCGGAGGCGACCTTCCCCGGTGCGCTGATCGAGTGCCGGGCGATCGGGATGTTCCGGATGACCGACGAGATGGGCGGTGACGACAAGGTGCTCTGCATCCCGGTCGCCGACCAGCGCCAGGACTTCCTCACCGAGCTCAAGGACCTGCCGCAGCTCACCCTGCTGGAGATCGAGCACTTCTTCGCCGTCTACAAGGACCTCGAGCCCGGCAAGTCCGTCGAGGGCGCGGTCTGGGTCGGACGCACCGACGCGGAGAAGGAGATCTTCGAGAGCTGGCGGCGGGCCCAGGGCACCGACTACGAGAACGAATTCACCCGCAGCGAGTGAGCACGCTGCATCTGCTCCGGCACGCCGAGGCGCACTGGCAGTCGCCCGGTCCGGGCGGCGATCACGCACGTCCGCTGAGTGCCCGCGGGGTGCAGCAGGCCCGCGGTGTCGGCGCCTACCTGCGCGGCGCCCGGATCGACGTGATCCTGGCCTCGTCGGCCACCCGGACCCTGCAGACCGCCGAGGCGCTCGGCCTCGGCGTGCCGATCTGGGACCGGGACGAGATCTACAACGCCGGGGCGCCGGACATCCTGGAGCAGATCATGACCGTCCCGGACGGGTACGCCGGCATCCTGGTGGTCGGCCACGCGCCGGGCATTCCGGCGCTGGCCCATGCGCTGGCCGACGCGTCCTCGGACGCCACCGCCCGGGCCACCATCGCCTACCGCTATCCCCCGGCGACGCTGTCGACACTCACCGCGCACACGCCGTGGAGCAAGCTGCGCTCGGCCAGCCTGATCGACGCCCGGATCGCGCCGGAGCCCGGCTGATTCCCTGCCGGCTGCTTTCCTTCGGGTCGGTCAGGCCTGGCGCCGGACGTAGATCTTCGCCTCCGCCGGTCCGTTGCATTCGATCCAGGACTTGATGGCGCACAGGTAGGTGACGTTCTTGCGGGACTGCGGATCGGCGATGGTCACCCGGAAGCTGTCGGGCAGGTCGGTGCCGAGGGTCCGCACCGCCGACAGCACCCGGGTCGCGACCGCGCAGGTGGTGGTGGCGCTGCGCGCCAGTTCGGGGGTGCAGACCGTCGCACCGCGCGGCGGCGTGCTGCTCAGCACCGTGGAACTGGGTGAGACGGTGCCCGGTGAGGCGACCGTGGGCCGGGTGCCCAGCGTCTGCCCGATCAGCCAGGCCAGGCTGGAGATGGCAGCCACCAGCGCCACGCCCAGCGCGATCAGCGCCACGGTGTTGCGGGTGCTGCGTCCGCTGCCGTAGGCGGGCAGGAACCGGCTGGTCTCGTCCGGGTCCCAGTCGTCGCCATGGTCACCCGGCACCAGTGCCGGCCCGGCCTCCACGGCCGGCGCGGGCTCGGCGGCCGGCGCGGGCTCGCCCTCGAAACGGATCGGAGGGGTGTTCGGCGGGGCCGGCACCTCGGAGGCGTCCAGCTCAGCGCCGGACACAGCGCGTCCGCAGCGAGGGCAGTGCAGGGCGTGCTCGAACAACTGCAGGCCGCAGGCCTCGCACATCAGCATGAAACTCTCCGATCGGGGCAACGGTCGCTTCCCGATTCTGGCACAGGCCGCGGCCGGAGTCGGCCGGGTGGGCCGGCGTCACCGCGACTGGGGCAGTTTCCGGGCACCGCGCCGGGGCGTCCGCGGCGCCGACGGCGGCGGCACGACCGGGCCGATGTCGCCGTCCGGGGCCTCGTCCAGGTCGACGATCACCGGGGCGTGGTCGCTGGGACCGGCGCCCTTGCGGGCCTGGCGGTCGATCCAGGCCGCTGCGACCCGGGACGCGGTGGCGGTGTCGGCGAGGATCAGATCGATCCGCATGCCGAGATCCTGGTGGAACATGCCGGCCCGGTAGTCCCAATAGCTGAACACCCGCTGGGTGGGCCAGCGGTCGCGGACCACGTCGTGCAGGCCCAGGTCGACCAGCGCCTGCAGCGCCGTCCGTTCGGGTTCGGTGACGTGGGTGTGCCCCTGGTAGGCGGCCGGGTCGAAGAGGTCGGCGTCGGCGGGCGCGATGTTCATGTCGCCGCACAACGCCACGTGCTCCGGGCCGGCGGCGACGCTGGCCCGCAGCGCGGCCAGCCATTCCAGCTTGTAGTGGTAGTGATCGGAGTCGGGCACCCGTCCGTTCGGCACGTACAGGCTGTGCACCCGGACGCCGCCGCAGTCGGCGCTGATCGCCCGCGCCTCCGGCCCGGGAAAACCGGGCATGTCCGGGAAGCCGCGTTCGACATCGGCCAGACCCACCTTGGAGAGCAGCGCGACACCGTTCCACTGGCCCTGGCCGTTGCTGGCGAACTGGTACCCGCGCTCGGCGAGCGGTTCGGCGAACAGGGCCGCGAAGGCGTCGTCGGTGAGTTTGGTCTCCTGCAGGCACACCACGTCGGGACGCCGCTCGTCCAGCCACGGCAGCAGCCGCGGCACCCGCTGCTTGGCCGAGTTCACATTCCAGGTCGCGATCCGCACCCGGTCAGGGTACGTGAGGTCGCCGACAGGATCTCGGGGCTACACTGCGCCCAAGCCCGGGCCGGATAAGGGGGTTGGCGATGTCGCTCTTCGATCAGCAACCGATGGGACCGGTCCCCGCGCGCCGGCCGATGATCATCGGCCAGGATCCCGACTCGGCCCAGGCGGGCATCGATCTGCCGACCACGCGTGTCGAGGTGCTGGCGCCGATACCGCGGGAACTCGCCGCGGCGGCACCGTACCGGCGGCGCAGGCATCCGATCCGGATCGCGGTGGGAGTCCTGGTCCTGGCACCGATGCTGGTGGAGTTGCTGTTCGGCCTGGCGTCCCTGATCCGGTCCGAGGACGACCCGGAGATGCAGACCCCACGGGTGCTCGCCATCGGCATCGTCTTGGTGGTGATCGGCTGTGCCCATCTGGTCTTCCGCTACCTGGCCGGTCGGCGTTGAGCGATCCGCACCCGCTCACCGGGCGGTCGTTCGCGTCCCCGGCCCCACCGGGCACCGGCTGGCCGGGTGATCCGGCGACGGGTTCCACCCCGGTCGCGCTCGATGCCGTGGACGTGGCGCGGCTGGCGGCGTCCGCGAGCCTGGAGCAGGTGCAGGCCCGCTCGTCGGTGTGCCGGGCCTGTCCCCGGCTGGTGAGCTGGCGCGAAAGCGTGGCGACCACCGGACGCCGGGCGTCGTTCGCCGATCAGCCGTACTGGGGGCGTCCGGTGCCGACCTTCGGCGACGACGCCGGCACGCTGCTGATCGTCGGCCTGGCGCCGGCCGCCAACGGTGCGAACCGGACCGGACGGATGTTCACCGGCGACCGGTCCGGCGACTGGCTGTACGCCGGGCTGTTCCGGGCCGGGCTGGCCAATCAGCCCACCGCGACCCATGCCGGGGACGGCCTGGCGCTGCGCGATCTGCGGATCACCGCCACGGTGCGCTGTGCGCCGCCGGACAACAAGCCCAGCACCGTCGAGAAGGCGACCTGCTCGGGCTGGCTGGACCGCGAGCTGACCCTGATCGGGCCGCGGCTACGGGGAATCCTGGCGCTCGGCTTGATCGGCTGGGACGCCACCCTGGCCGCCGCGCGCCGGCTGGGCTGGGCGGTGCCGCGTCCCAAACCGCGATTCGGGCACGGCGCCGAGGCCGAGCTGGGGGCCGGCGGCCGGACGGTGCGGCTGTTCGGCAGCTACCACGTCAGCCAGCAGAACACTTTCACCGGCAAGCTCACCGAGCAGATGCTGGACGACGTGCTGCAGCGGCTGCGGGACTGCTGAGAGGTCGAGGGCCGCGCTGCAGTCTCACGAACGTAGATGGTACGGTTTCCGTACTATCTGCCCCATCGGAGGTCACCGTGCGCGTCACCATCGTCGGAGCGGCCGGACCCACCGGCCTGTGGCTGTGCCGGGAGGCGCTGCGGGCAGGTCATGCGGTGACGGCGGTCAGTCGCCGTCCGGACCCGCTGCCGCTCGAGCCGCACCCCGAGCTCACCCTCGTCCAGGCCGACGCCCTCTCCGGCGACGGGCTGGACGAGGCCGTCGCGGGTGCCGATGCCGTGCTGTCCACCCTCGGCTGCGCCTACACCCGGCGTCCGGTCAGCATCTACTCGGTGGGCACCCGGAACATCGTCGAGGCGATGCGGCGCAGCCGCTCGGCCCGGCGACTGGTGGTGGTCAGTTCGGGACTCACCTATCCGCCGCCGCCGATGAACTGGCTCGCCGACCACCTGGCCTTTCCGCTGCTCCGCAATGTGATCGGACGCACGCTGTACGCCGACATGCGCGCCATGGAGGAATATCTCCACACCGTCGGCGATCTCGACTGGACGGTGATGCGACCAGGTCGGCTGATCGATGCCGACCAGGTCTCCGACTACCGCCTCGACCTCGACCACCCCACCCAGGGCACCACCACCCGCGCCGATCTCGCCGCCGCCATGGTCGCCGAACTGAGTCGCCGCGACCACTTGCGCCAGGCGGTCGCGCCCACCACGAACCGGCGCCGGGCGTCCCGATGAGCGACGTCACGTCGATCAGGGATGCCGTCAGGCAGTTGCGGATCGAACTCCAGATCGTCAACGACAAGGTGGCCGTCGCCGCCGGCCTGAACCCCCGCGATCTGGACGTTCTCGACGTCATCGACCGCGAAGGCCCGTGCACACCCTCGCACCTCGCCCTCCGGACGGGGCTGTCGCGCGCCACCCTGACCGGCGTCCTGGCTCGCCTCGAACAGCAGCACTGGGTCGCCCGGGAACGACATCCGGACGATGGCCGGTCGGCGCAGCTGCGCTCAACCGACAGGTTCGACGAGCTGCGGCATCTCTACCGGCCGCTCACCGACGCCGCCGACGCCTTGACGCGTCGCCTGCCGCATCGGGATCGCGAACTTCTGGAGCGGACGCTCACCGACCTGATCACCGCGGTCCGGGAGAGCCACACCGCCGAGCGGAGCTGAGTTCAGTCGAGGACGGCGCCGCGGCTGGCCGAGGTGACCAGCTTGCGATAGCGGGCCAGCACCCCGCGGGTGTACTTGGGTTCGGGGTGGGTGACGCCGGCGTCCCGGCGGGCCGCCATCACGTCCGGATCGACCAGCAGGTCGAGGCGTCCGTTCGCCACGTCCAGCCGGATCGGGTCGCCGTCGTGGACGAAGGCGATCGGACCCAGGTCGACCGCCTCGGGAGCGACGTGGCCGACGCACAGGCCGGTGGTGCCGCCGGAGAACCGGCCGTCGGTGAGCAGCAGCACGTCCTTTCCGAGCCCGGCGCCCTTGATCGCGCCGGTGACGGCGAGCATCTCGCGCATGCCCGGGCCGCCCTTGGGTCCCTCGTAGCGGATCACCACCACATCGCCCTTGCCGAGGGTGCCGTCCTCGACCGCGTCCATCGCGGCGCGTTCGCCGTTGAAGACCCGGGCGGTGCCCTCGAACACCGAATCGTCGAAGCCGGCGCTCTTCACCACCGCGCCCTCGGGGGCCAGCGTGCCCTTCAGGATGGTGATGCCGCCGGTGTGGTGGATCGGCTGCTGCATCGCCCGGATCACCTTGCCGTCGGGGTCGGGCGGGGCGATGTGGGCCAGGTTCTCGGCCATCGTCTTGCCGGTGACGGTGAGGCAGTCACCGTGCAGCAGGCCGGAGTCGAGCAGCAGTTTCATCACCACCGGGACGCCGCCGACCCGGTCGATGTCGGTCATCACGTAGGCGCCGAACGGCTTCACGTCGGCCAGGTGCGGAACCTTGGCGCCGACCCGCTGGAAGTCGTCGATGGTCAACTCGACCTCGGCCTCGTGGGCGATGGCCAGCAGGTGCAGCACCGCGTTGGTGGAGCCGCCGAAGGCCATCACCACGGCGATGGCGTTCTCGAAGGCTTCCTTGGTCATGATGTCGCGGGCGGTGATGCCGCGGCGCAGCAGGTTCACCACCGCCTCGCCCGAGCGCCGGGCGAACCCGTCGCGGCGCCGGTCGGTGGCCGGCGGGGCCGCCGAGCCGGGCAGCGACATGCCGATCGCCTCGGCCACCGAGGCCATCGTGTTGGCCGTGTACATGCCGCCACAAGCACCTTCGCCGGGACAGATGGCGCGCTCGATGGCGTCCACGTCGGCCCGGGACATCAGCCCGGCCGCGCAGGCGCCGACCGCTTCGAACGCGTCGATGATGGTGACCGTCTTCTCGGTGCCGTCCGAGAGCCGGGCGATGCCGGGCAGGATCGACCCGGCGTACAGGAACACGGACGCCAGGTCGAGCCGGGCGGCGGCCATCAGCATGCCGGGCAGCGATTTGTCGCAGCCGGCCAGCAGCACCGAGCCGTCCAGCCGTTCGGCGTTCATCACGGTCTCGACCGAGTCGGCGATCACCTCGCGGGAGACCAGTGAGAAGTGCATGCCCTCGTGGCCCATCGAGATGCCGTCCGAGACCGAGATGGTGCCGAACTCGAGTGGGTAGCCGCCGGCGGCGTGCACGCCGTCCTTGACCGCCTTGGCCAGCCGGTCCAGCGACAGGTTGCACGGGGTGATCTCGTTCCAGGACGACGCCACGCCGATCTGCGGCTTGGCGAAGTCCTCGTCGCCCAGCCCCACCGCCCGCAACATACCCCGGGCGGCGGCCTTCTCCAGACCGTCGGTGACGTCGCGGCTGCGGGGCTTGAGGTCGGGAGTCAGCGTCATGACCGGAGTCTAGGACCGCGATTACGCTGTGCCCATGGGTGACGTCATACCGCTGCGACCGGAGCGCGAACCGGAGCCGGTCGAGCCGCTCTGGCGGGAAGCGCTGGGCGAGCAGTTGCGCGCCGAACGGCTGGAACGCTCCGACCGGATCGTCGACGTCGCCGGACGCGCCGGAATGTCCCCGCAGTACCTGTCCGAGTTGGAGCGCGGCTTGAAAGAGCCGTCCTCGGAACTGCTCGCCGCCGTCGCCGGAGCCCTGGACCTGACCGTCTCCGAGCTGACCCTGCGGATCAGCACCCGGCTGGCCGGCACGATCCGGGGCCCGGTCTGCCTGGCCGCCTGACACCATGAAACCTGGCCGCCTGACACCATGAAACGTCGGATTGTACGGGTACCATCGGCCCATGGTTGATCAGGGGCTCCTCGAACGAGCGTTGCAGCTCGATGAGTCCGCTCGCCGGGAACTCATCTTTGCCCTGCAGAACTCACTCGACCATGGCGAGGTGTCCTCGGAGGTCGCCGCGATCATCGACCAGCGCATCGCCGAAGCTGACGCAAACCCGAGTGGTTTCGTGACGCTCCCACCGTCTCAGCGGTTCTTGCTCGGCGACGCGTTGACCTCGCTGGGTCGCGAGCTTGACCTCTCCGACGACGACATAGCGGTGCTGGACGCCGTGCGCAGCGCAAGCTCAACGAAGCCGACAACATCGGCGTCGAACTGATCAATCCTTGGCAGGGTCGTTGAGTCCGGTGTCGACCGCCAGCACCCGGTCGACAATGCCGTAGCGGACGGCGTCGGAGGGGGTCAGGATCAGGTCGCGTTCCAGCTCGGCTCGGATCTGCTCCGGCGTCCGCCCGGTGTGCCGGGCCAGCAGTTCTTCCTGCAGGGTACGGACCCGGGCGACCTCGTCCGCCTCCAGGATCAGGTCGGGGATGGTGCCGCGTCCCTCGGCGGCGGGGGCATGGATGACCACCCGTCCGTGCGGCAGGATCTGCCGTCCGCCGGGCGCTCCCCCGGCCAGCAACAGCGCGGCGGTCGCCGCCACCTGCCCGACACAGGTGGTCTCCACCCGTGGCCGGACGAACTGCATGGCGTCGTAGATCGCCAGAGTTGCCGGGATCGACCCGCCCGGTGAGTTCAGGTAGAGCGAGATCGGGGTCTCTGAGTTCTCGTTGGCCAGGTGCAGCAGCTGGGCGATCACGGTGTTGGCCACCCCGTCGTCGATGCCGGTGCCCAGGTAGACGATCCGGTCGGCTAGCAGCCGGCTGTAGATGTCGACGGTGCGTTCGCCGCGGTCGGTGCGGGTGGTGACGTAGGGAATCGGGTAGCTGCTCATCGGAGTCCTCCCAGGTCGGCGCGGCCCATTCCGATCCGGGTCCGAGGGGTCGGCAGCAGTTCCGGGCCCTCGACGATGGCGTCCACGAATCCGTAGTCGAGGGCCTCTTCCGCCGAGAACCAGCGGTCCCGGCGGGAGTCGGCCTCGACCCGTTCCAGCGGCTGACCGGTGTCCTCGGCGATGCAGGCCAGCACGGTGTCGCGGGTGTTCCGCAGGTCGTCGGCCTGGATGGCGATGTCCATCGCGGTGCCGCCGATGCCGGCCGAGCCCTGGTGCAGCAGCACCCGTCCGTGCGGCATGGTGTACCGCTTGCCCTTGGCGCCGGACGACAGCAGGAACTGTCCGGCGCTGTAGGCCATGCCGAGGTTGATGGTGGCGACGTCGTTGGGGATGGTGCGCATGCAGTCCCGGATCGCCAGCATGCCGGGGACGGAGCCGCCCGGAGAGTTGATCAGCAGCCGGATGTCGGCGTCCGGGTCGTCGGCGGCCAGCACCAGCAGCGCGCTGCACAGCCGCAGCGTGTTGTCGTCGGCCAGCGGGCCGCTGAGCACGATGGTGCGCTGCTCGAACAGCCGGTCGTGCAGCAGGTGGTCGAGTCGGAGCGGCTCGGTCGCGGTGTCGGTCATGCTGCGAGCCTGCCCGCGCGGCGGCCAGGAGAACAGAGCGCGCTGCCGTGAGCAGATCTGCTGTGAGCAGGGCCGGACGCCCAACCGTGCTAAATCGGCATTAGAGGTACTGCTAAAGTTGCATTAGGCATGCTGCTAAATCTGCATCAGGAGGGACATCGGATGGCCGTCAAGGATGGTTACCTCCCGCGCTACATCGATCGGGCACTGGACCTGCTACTGGCCGAACTGCCAGCTGTGATGCTGGTCGGGCCGCGCGGCTGTGGCAAGACGACAACCGCCCTCCGACGCGCCCGGTCGGTGCTACGCCTCGATCGCCCGGAGCAGGCAGCGGCTTTCCGAGGATCTCCCGATGCGGTGCTGGCCACCTACCCCACCCCTGTGCTTATCGACGAGTGGCAGTCCGAGCCTGAATCCATGGGCGCGGTAAAACGGGCGGTCGACTCCGAGCCCGGCACCGGGCGCTTTCTGCTCACCGGTAGCGTCCGGGCACGGCTGGGGTCGACAGGCTGGCCCGGCACCGGCCGCGTCGTCCCCCTTCCGATGTACGGGCTCGCGGTCGGCGAGCTGGAACGGCAGGAGCAGGCCGCGGGTTTCATCGAGCGGCTCTTCGCCGATCAGCCCTTTCCCGCCACCCGACTCGACCCCGCCCCGACGCTCACGGACTACGTCGACCACGCCGTTCGCGGTGGCTTTCCGGACGCCTATGAGCTCAGCGATTTCGCTCGCTCGAACTGGTACGACGGCTATATCGACCAACTGATTCGCCACGATGTGCCGGCTGCCGCCGACGTCCGGAACCCGACGGGATTGGCATCGCTGCTGCGGGCCGTCGCGCTCAACTCCGCGGGCCAGCCGGAACTGGGCACGTTGGCCGTTGCAGCTGGGCTGAATCACCGTACGACGAAGGTCTACCTCGACCTGCTCGAAGACCTGCGGATCATCGAGCGGCTGCCTGCCTGGACCACCAACCGGCTCAGCCGCATGGTGAAACGTCAGAAGTACTACATCGTCGACTCGGGAATGGCCGCACACCTTGCGGGCGATAGCCGGGTTGGAGCGCTGCGCAACGGCGATCGGCTCGGCCGGCTCGTCGACACCTTCGTGGCCGCCCAATTGCGGCCACTCCTGCGGTTGTCCTCGCCGGCGATCAGCGCCTTCCATCTGCGCGACGCCAACCAGACCCGTGAAGTCGATCTGCTGCTCGAATCGGCGGCGGGTCAGGTCGTCGGGGTTGAGATCAAGGCTGCCGAGGTGGTGCACCCTCGCGACGCCCGGCACCTGGCATGGCTGCGCGATCAACTCGGGGCGATCTTTCATCGGGGCGTCGTGTTTCACACTGGCACGACCACCTACCCGCTCGACGACCGAATCTGGGCCATGCCGGTCGCCGCGATCTGGGGCGAAGAATATCGAGTCGCATGACGCATCGCCCTACATTGGCGCCATGTTGACCGCCTTCGCTGCTTTGCCGGCGGCGTGATCCCTGGATCGGTACGCAGTCTGAAGGAGGGCGTGGGTGCCAACGAATCGTCAGCGGGTATGGCCGCCCGGCGAGGATGGCGCGCTGTCGCCTGATTCACGGCAGTGCTCGTCCTGTCAGGCTGCGCGGCGTCTCCCGCACCGGACGCCGCCCGGCCGGTTCGTAGACCCCGTCTTTGGCGACCCCGTACACCACGTCCAGCCCGGGAATGCCGGCCTGCACCCGGATGTGGGTGAAGCCGGCCTCGCGATGGGCGTCCACCTG
>NZ_JASGDE010000033.1:0-81494 GCF_047607385.1 Micropruina sp. | reverse complement strand
GGACGGGCGCTGCCGCCGGCGGAGCCACCGCGGACGGTTCGGGCACTGCCGGAGCGGCCACCGGCGGGGCGTCCAGCGCCTCGGGCGCGGTCATCGACAGCCGCCGCTCCAGCCGGTCAAGCCGGGCATGGACGCCGCGGTCGCCGGCGTCCGCGGCGGGCAGCAGCACCCGGGCGCACATCAGCTCCAGGTGCAGCCGGGGCGCGGTGGTGCCGCGCATCTCGGTCAGCCCGACCGCGATCACCTCGGCGGCCCGGGTCAGTTCGCCGGGGCCGAGCGCGGTGGCCTGGCCGCGCAGCCGTTCGGCCTGGTCGGCGGCGACGTCCACCAGGCCGGTGGTCAGGGCGTCCGGAACCGCGGCGACGATGATCAGGTCGCGCAGCCGGCGCAGCAGGTCTTCGGCGAACCGGCGCGGATCCTGGCCGACCTCGATCACCTTGTCGATGCAGGCGAAGACGCCGTTGGCATCGCCGGCTGCGAAGGCGTCCACGATCTCGTCGAGCAGGGCGTCCGGCGTGTAGCCGAGCAGGGCCGCGGCCTGGCTGTAGGTGACCCCGTCGGGACCGGCGCCGCCGAGCAGCTGGTCGAGCACCGACAGCGAGTCGCGCACCGAACCGGCACCGGCCCGGACCACCAGCGGCAGCGCCGCGGCGTCGACCGCGACCCCTTCCGCCTCGCACAGCGAGCCCAGGTAGGCCGACAGCGTCTTCGGCGGCACCAGCCGGAACGGGTAGTGGTGGGTGCGCGACCGGATGGTGCCGATCACCTTCTCGGGCTCGGTGGTGGCGAAGATGAACTTCACATGGGGCGGCGGCTCTTCGACCACCTTGAGCAGGGCGTTGAAGCCCGCCGTGGTGACCATGTGCGCCTCGTCGACGATGTAGATCTTGTAGCGGCTGGACACCGGGGCGAAAAAGGCGCGTTCCCGCAGGTCGCGGGCGTCGTCGACACCGCCGTGCGAGGCCGCGTCGATCTCGATCACGTCGATCGAACCGGGGCCGCCGCGGGCCAGGTCGCGGCAGGACTGGCACTCGCCGCAGGGCACCGGCGCCGGGCCGTTGGCGCAGTTCAGCGCCCGGGCCAGGATGCGCGCCGAGGTGGTCTTGCCGCAGCCGCGCGGACCGGAGAACAGGTAGGCGTGGTTCACCCGGTTGTTGGCCAGCGCCCGCTGCAGCGGCTCGGTGACGTGCTCCTGGCCGATCACGTCGGCGAAGGCGTCCGGACGGTAGCGCCGGTAGAGCGCCAGCGGCGCCTCGGGACGCTCGACCGGGGTCGTTGCCGGCGGACGCGGGGCGGCGGACGGCTCGGGCGGCGCGGGTTCGTCGGGCTCGGCGCCGAACAGGTCGGGACCGTCCTGATCGAACGGCTCCGGCTCGTCGTACGGCTCGGAGTCGAACAGCTCGTCCTCGCGCTCGTCGTCCACGGTTGGCACCTTACGTGCTGGGTAGGACAACTTTCGAGCCGCGATCCACCGGGCCGTCCTCGGGACGTGAAGGGGTCCCCGCGCACCCGGAAGAGCTCGCTTACCCTTGCTGCCTTTCGGCCCTGGGGGAGTTGGGCGAGGTACCGCCGCACGGGGACCTTGGGCCCCAGTGTAGAGGACGCCGGCAGCTGCGTTTGACCACACCGGACGGCCGAAATCGCCCGGGCCTGGCAACCTTCCCCGGCCCGGCTACGTAGGACAGGGTGAAGAGTGCAGAAAGGGGCGCCATGTTCGGACTGTCCACCGCGGAGCGGGACGCCGAGTTCGTCCGCTTCGCCACCGAGGCCGGCGGGTCGCTGAAGCGCACCGCCTTCCTGCTGACCGGCGACCGGGAGTTGGCCGCAGACCTCGCCCAGGAGGCGCTGCTGCGGACCTATCTGGCCTGGCGCCGGGTGCGCACGGCCGAGGCCGCCGGCTACGCCCGGCGGATCGTGGTGAACCTGACCATCGACCGCTGGCGGCGCCGCGAGGCGTCCCCGGCCGTCACGCCGGACAACGCCGATCCCTACGACGCCCACCGCCGGGTGGACGACCACGACCAGGCGGTGCGAATGCTCGAATCGCTGCCGCCACAACAGCGCCGGGTGATCGTCCTGCGCTACTACAACGACCTGTCGGAGGCCGACACCGCCGACTGCCTGGGGATCAGCGTCGGCGCGGTGAAATCCGCCGCCTCGCGCGGACTCGCCACCCTGCGCACGCTCTACACACCCACCGATGAGAGGGGACCGCGATGACCGACCTCGAGGGCCTGCTGCGCGAGGATCTGCGCGACGCGGCCGACACGATGCCCACCGATCTCGACATCGACAACCTGCTGCAGCAGGGACGCCGCCGGCGCACCGCACGGATGCAGCGGCGCGGACTCGCCGCCTTCGCCGCCGCTGCGGCGGTCAGCCTGGTGACCTGGGTGGGTCTCAGCCAACACACCACGATCGGGGTCCCCGATCCGGCGTCGAGCCCCACGGCGCCCGCCCCGGTGAGGTCGGCGAAATTCGACTTCGAGCCGGGCGTCGTCCCACGAGCCCCGTACGCCTCGATCACGGCGGCGGAGTCGGACGGGGTCCTCACCCTGACCGGGAAGAAGCGCGCGTCCGACCCGGGCGTGACCCTGGCGTCCGTCCCGCTGAACACCACGACGGTGACCGGCACGCCGATCTCGCCGCGGCTGTCGCTGTGGACGATCCCGGGCCAGGTCGACTGGGTGAACGTGGTCACCAACCTGACCTCCGACATCAGCGCCAGCTACGGCAACCGCACCGGCTACCTCTCGTCGGTTGGGGTGACCGTGGTGCTCGGTGTCTCGCATCAGGACCAGGACAGCAAGGACTGGGTCGAGGGACTGATCTGGCGCAGCGCGGACGGCAACCTGCACAGCAGCGCGGGCACGACCGTCTCCACCGCGGCACTGCGCGTCGGGGACCGGACGCAGGTCGTCTACCGCGACCCGGGACTGAAGCAGATCAGCTTCTTCGACCCGTTGAATGGACCGGGGTTCGCCGCTACCCGCGACACCCCGGCGCGCAACGTCGTGAAGCTCAGTGTCTGGCGGAACAGCACCACCCGCGGCTGGGAGCAGTTCACCGTGGGCATCCTGCCGGCCGGGGCACACGACCCGAAGGTGGCGACCGCGATCAAGGGCGCCGAGGTCACGACCGGCGTCCTGCAGCCCGACGGCGCGGTGGTCTTCTTCGCCTACAGCCGTGCCGACGCCGAGCCCAAGGGCTCGTTCATCACCAAGGTGACCTACACCGACGCCGACGGCCAGGTGCGCACCTACCGTCCGTGAGCCGCGCGGTTTGGCCGCCGTCGGGCTCGCCCGGTATCCTCTCCGACGGAGGATTCGCCTAGAGGCCTATGGCGCTCGCTTGGAAAGCGGGTTGGGTTCACGCCCTCACGAGTTCGAATCTCGTATCCTCCGCCGCTGTGGATTCCCGCCCTGACCAGGGTGGGAATCGCTGTTTCTGGCACCGGGCGACCCCCGCGCGGTGAATTCCGAGGCATGAGTTGGCGCACATCGCCTGCGGTTGCACACATCGCCCGCGTAGGAACACAGGCGATGTGCCTTAACGCAGGCGATGTCCGCCCGAGTGCCACACCGAGCGGCGACCGTGGTACGACCTAGGTTCGTAGTGAGAACAGATCAGTCGCTGGAGGCACCGATGACCACCCGCATCCTGAATGTCGTCACCAATGTCGGGCACTACGACGACCCCTCACACCGCACCGGGCTGTGGCTGTCCGAGCTCACCCACGCCTGGGAGGTCTTCGACGCGCACGGATTCGAGCAGACCCTGGTCAGCCCGGCCGGCGGCCCGAGCCCGCTCGAACCGCGGTCGTTGACGTTCCCGAACTACGACCGGACGGCGAGAGCATGGCGGGCCGACCCGGAGCGCATGGCGCTGCTCGACCGCACCCTCGGTCCGAGCCAGATCGACCCCGCCGGCTACGACGCGATCTTCTTCACCGGCGGCCACGCCGTGATGTACGACTTCCCGGACAGTGCGGGCCTGCAGCGGATCACTCGCGAGATCTTCGAGCAGGGCGGCGTGGTCGCGTCCGTGTGTCATGGGTATTGCGGCCTGCTCAACACCCGGCTCAGCGACGGCTCGCTTCTGGTCGCCGGACGCGAGCTCACCGGCTTCGCCTGGCAGGAGGAGGTGCTGGCCCGCGTCGACAAGCTCGTCCCCTACAACGCCGAGGACGAGATGAAGCAACGCGGTGCGCACTACCGGAAAGCCATGCTGCCGTTCGTCTCCTACACCGTCGTCGACGGACGCCTGGTCACCGGACAGAATCCGGCCTCGGCCAGGGACACCGCAGCCAAGGTCGCCGCGCTGCTCTGATCCACCATGAATGGACGCCGGGCGGCGTCGAGGTCGCCAATCACGGTGCGCACGCTCAACGGGCCCCGGTAGAGTGAGCCATGGTCCCCGTTCTGTTGGTCATCGGCGGTCTCGCCGCACTGATCGCGGGCGCGGAATTGGTGGTCCGGTACGGGTCCCTGCTGGCCCGGAGACTGGGCATCCCACCGATGATCATCGGGCTCACCGTCGTCTCGATCGGCACCAGCGCACCCGAACTCGCAGTCGGCATCGACGCCATGAAGGTGAACGCGGGCTCGCTGGCGGTCGGGAACATCGCCGGCACCAACATCGTCAACCTGCTGCTGATCCTCGGCCTGAGCGCGGCGCTGCGGACCATTCATTTCGAGCGCCGGACCCTGGTGCTCGACCTGCCCGGCATGGCGATCGCGGCCGCGCTGCTCTACGTGTTCAGCCTGGACGGCCAGCTGCAGCTGTGGGAGGGCATCCCGCTGGTGCTGGCCGCCGTCGCCTACACCGTCGGGCTCGGCTGGTGGACCCGTCGGGAGAACAACAGCGCCGCCGAGGCGGCCGCCGACGACGTGGTGGACGCCCTCACCGCCGACCCCAGCACGTCCGGACGCCGGCACACCGTGCTGGCGGCGGTGCTGTTGATCGTCGGGATCGCCGTCATCGTGCTCGGCGCGGACGCTCTGGTCCGCGGCTCGGTGGAGCTGGCCCGACTGTTCGGGGTCTCGGACGCCTTCATCGGGCTCACCATCGTGGCGATCGGCACCTCCGCCCCCGAACTGGTCACCACGCTGGTCTCCACGATCCGCGGCGACCGCGACATCGCCGTCGGCAACCTGATCGGCTCCAGCGTGTACAACCTGACCCTGATCCTCGGCGTCCCGGTGCTGGTGGCCAACGGCTCCGGCCCGATCGACACCTACCTGCTGCACATCGACCTGCCGATCATGGTCGCGGTCTGCCTGCTCTGCGTGCCGCTGTTCCTCACCGGACGCCGACTCTCCCGCACCGAGGGCACCGCGATGGTGGCCGGCTACGTCGCCTATCTCGGCTATCTGCTGCTCGCCCGCACCTGACCCTGGCCCTGCGCCAGCGCGGTCACCCGTGCGGCGATCTCGGACGCCGACGCGCCGCGTCCGACCGCGACGCCGGCCAGGAAGGCGCTGAGCGGCGCACCCGGACGGGACGGCCCGTGCGCCACCGCGGCGACCATGGCGAGCAGGGCATCCTCGTGGTCGAGGACGTCGGCCGGATCGACGCCGAGTTCGTCGGCGACCTGCCGCAGCCAGTCGCGCATCGCGTCCATCCTCGCCGGATCGTCTCTGGGCACAGGCTCATCGAACAGCACTAGCGTGGTGTCATGCCAGCCGAGTCGTCCGAAACCCAGTACCCGACCGCGACGTCCGTCGAGGACTTCCGACGCAACCTGGACGCCGTGCGAGCCCGGATCGCGGCGGCCGCCGAGCGGGCCGGCCGCTCCCCCGACGAGGTGCGGCTGCTGCCGGTCAGCAAGACGGTGCCCGAGCAGCGGCTGCGCAACGCCATCGCCGCCGGCATGCACCAGTTGGGCGAGAACAAGGTGCAGGAGGCCAAGCGCAAGCACGCCAACCTGAGCGACGAAGACGTGGCCTGGTCGGTGATCGGGCACCTGCAGACCAACAAGGCCAAAGACGTCGCGGCCTTCGCCGCCGAGTTCCAGGCCCTGGACAGCCTGCGGGTCGCCGAGGCCCTGGATCGCCGGCTGCAGGCGGCCGGTCGCTCGTTGGACGTCTACGTGCAGGTCAACACCTCCGCCGAGCAGTCCAAGTACGGCCTGCCGCCGGAGCAGGTCCCGGCGTTCCTGCGCCAGCTGGCCCAGTACAGCAGCCTCACCGTGCAGGGCCTGATGACCCTGGCGCTGTTCACCTCGGACGTGGAACGGGTGCGGGCCTGCTTCGTCCGGCTGCGGACGCTGCGCGACCGGGCCCGCGACACCGACCCGGACCTCCTCGGCCCGGGAAACCTGTCCATGGGCATGTCCGGCGACTACGAGGTGGCGGTCGAGGAGGGGGCCACCTGCGTCCGGGTCGGGCAGGCGATCTTCGGTGCCCGCACCCTCAACGAGGACCACTACTGGCCCACCCCGGGGTGACAGGTTCCACTAAATAACACGACTTTTTCGTGATAAAAATCCCAAGGCCCCACCCGAGGCGCTTAGGTACCGTCTATGACCCCTGCGCGCGCACACCTGGACGGGCCGGCAGCCGACGCGCTGCTGAAGCTGGGCAAGTACTTCACCAAGTGGGACGAGACCACCGACGGACGCGCCGTGTTCCGCGAGGGCGGACGCCAGGGCGACGTCTTCTACCGTGACCGTTGGAGCCATGACAAGGTAGTTCGCTCCACCCACGGGGTGAACTGCACCGGCTCGTGCTCGTGGAAGGTGTACGTCAAGGACGGCATCATCACCTGGGAGTCGCAGCAGACCGACTACCCGACCACCGGCCCGGACCGGCCCGAGTACGAGCCCCGCGGCTGCCCGCGCGGCGCAGCCTTCTCGTGGTACACCTACTCGCCGACCCGGGTGCGCTACCCGTACGGACGCGGCGTGCTGGTCGAGGCCTACCGCGAGGCGAAAGCCCGCAACGGCGGCGACCCGGTGGCCGCCTTCGCCGAGATCTCCACCGACCCGGAGACCCGGAAGCGCTACCAGCAGGCCCGCGGCAAGGGCGGACTGGTCCGGATCTCCTGGAACGAGGCGATCGAGCTCGCCGCGGCGTCCTACGTCCACACCATCAAGACCTACGGCCCGGACCGCTGCGTCTCGTTCTCGCCGATCCCGGCGATGTCGATGGTGTCCCACGCCATCGGCACCCGGTTCAACCACCTGATCGGTGGCGCGATGACCTCGTTCTACGACTGGTACGCCGACCTGCCGGTGGCCAGCCCGCAGGTCTTCGGCGACCAGACCGACGTCCCCGAATCCGGCGACTGGTGGGACGCCACCTACCTGATGATGTGGGGCTCCAACGTCCCGGTCACCCGCACCCCGGACGCGCACTGGATGGCCGAGGTGCGCTACCGCGGCACCAAGGTGGTCACGGTCAGCCCCGACTACGCCGACAACGTGAAATTCGCCGACGAGTGGCTGCCCGCCCAGGCCGGCACCGACGCCGCCCTGGCGATGGCCATGGGCCACGTCATCCTGAAGGAGAATTTCGTCGACCGGCAGGTGCCGTTCTTCACCGACTACGTCACCCAGTACACCGACCTGTCCATGCTGGTCACCCTGGTCGAACACCCGGACGGCCACGGCCTGACGGCGTCCAAGTTCCTCACTGCGGCCGATCTGGCCGGGGTCTCGACAAGCTCGACCAGCGAAGCAGAGGGCTCGACCGGCGAGAAGCCGGACAACGCCTTCCGCACCGTGCTGTGGGACACCGCCAGCAACGCGCCGGCGGTGCCGAACGGCACCATGGGCGACCGCTACAACGAGCAGGGCAAGGGCAAGTGGAACCTGGTGCTGGGCGACCTCAAGCCGGCGCTCGGGCTGCTGGACGTGGAGGGCGCCGAGCCGGTCGAGATCGCGCTGCCCTGCTTCGAGGATCCCCGCGGCGAGGGCTCGATCATCCGCCGCGGCGTCCCCACCCTGACCGTCGGCGAGCACCGGGTCACCACCGTGTTCGACCTGATGCTGGCCCAGTACGGCGTCGGACGCCCGGGGCTCCCCGGGCAGTGGGCCGCCGGCTACGACGACGCCAGCACCCCCTACACCCCGGCCTGGCAGGAGGAGATCACCAGCGTCCCGGCCGAGGCCTGCCTGCGGATCGCCCGCGAGTTCGCGAAGAACTCCGAGGACTCCCAGGGCCGCACCATGATCATCATCGGCGCCGGCATCTGCCACTGGTACCACGCCGACGTCACCTATCGGGCGATCATCGCGCTGCTGATGCTGACCGGGTCGATCGGACGCAACGGCGGCGGCTGGGCGCACTACGTCGGCCAGGAGAAGTGCCGGCCGATGACCGGCTGGTTCAACATCGCCAACGCACTGGACTGGTCACGTCCGCCGCGCACCATGATCGGCACCGGCTACTGGTACATGCACACCGACCAGTGGCGCACCGACGGCTACTCGGCCGACGCGATCAAGTCGCCGCTGTCCACCGGGCACCTGGACGGGCTGCACAGCGCCGACGCGCTGGCGCTGTCGCACCGGCTGGGCTGGATGCCGTTCTACCCGCAGTTCGACCGCAACCCGCTCGACCTGGCCGACCAGGCCACGGCGGCCGTCGCGGCGGGCGAGGCCGAGTCGGTGGGCGGATGGGTCGCCGACCAGCTCAAACAGGGCACGCTCACCACCGCGATGGAGGACATCGACGCCCCGGAGAACTGGCCGCGCACCATGGTGGTCTGGCGCTCCAATCTGTTCGGCTCGTCCGCGAAGGGCAACGAGTACTTCCTGGAGCACCTGCTCGGCACCAGTTCGAACCTGATGCCCAACCAGCACGGCTCACAGCACCGGCCCACGGTGGTGAAGTTCCGCGAAGAGGCGCCGCGCGGCAAGCTCGACCTGCTGATCAGCGCCGACTTCCGGATGACCTCGACGACGCTGCTGTCCGACATCGTCTTCCCGGCCGCCACCTGGTACGAGAAGTACGACCTGTCCAGCACCGACATGCACCCGTTCGTGCACGCCTTCACCCCGGCCATCGACCCGCCCTGGGAGGCCAAGAGCGACTTCGACTTCTTCCACCTGCTGGCCCGGGCCATCTCCACCCTGGCCAAGGGACGCCTGGACACCCGCTCCGACCTGGTGGCGGTCCCGATGCAGCACGACACTCCGGGCCAGATCGCCCAGCCCGGCGGGCACGTCCCCGACTGGCGCGGCACCGACGTCCCGGCCGTCCCGGGCAAGAACCTGCCGGCCCTGATGGTGGTGGAGCGCGACTACACCGCGATCGCCGACAAACTGTCCTCGGTGGGTCCGCTCGCCGACCGGCTCGGCTTCACGGTGAAGAACATCACCTACGACGTGAAGCACTCGGTCGACCTGCTGGGCAGGCTGCACGGCGTGATGCCGTCCGGCCCGGCGGAGGGACGTCCGGCGATCGACACCGACGCCCGGCTGGCCGAGGCGATCCTGGCGTTCTCGGGCACCACCAACGGCGAACTCGCCACCCAGGGCTTCCACGACCTGGAGGCCAAGACCGGACGCAAGCTGGCCGACCTCTCCGAGGGCCAGGAGGAGCGCCGGATCACCTTCAAGCAGACCCAGGAGTCGCCGCAGCCGGTGATCACCTCGCCGGAATGGTCCGGCTCGGAGACCGGCGGACGCCGCTACGCCGCGTTCACCATCAACACCGAGCGGCTCAAGCCGTGGCACACCTTGAGCGGCCGGATGCACTTCTTCCTCGACCACGACTGGATGATCGACGCCGGCGAGCAGCTGCCGATCTTCCGGCCGCCACTGGACATGACCCGCGCCTACGGCGAACCCGAGCTCGGGCCGACCGGGGCGAAGGCGATCACGCTGCGCTACCTCACCGTGCACAACAAGTGGTCGATCCACTCCGAATACCAGGACAACCTGTTCATGCTGAGCCTGGGCCGGGGCGGCCCGCAGGCCTGGCTGAGCGTCGCCGACGCGGCGTCCATCGGGGTCAGGGACAACGACTGGATCGAGTTGACCAACGCCAACGGCGTCTTCGTCGCCCGGGCCGTGGTGACCCCGAAGCTGCCGGACGGCATCTGCTACGTCCAGCACGCCCAGGAACGCACCATCGACGTGCCCAAGTCGGAGGCCACCGGCAAGCGCGGCGGCATCCACAACTCGGTCACCCGGATCCTGCTGAAACCCACCCACCTGATCGGCGCCTACGCGCACCAGGCGTACGCGTTCAACTACCTCGGCCCGACCGGGGTGCAGCGCGACATCGTCTCCACCGTCCGCCGTCGTTCCCAGGAGGTGACCTACTGATGGCTGCTCCCAAACGCGTCATGGCGCATGTCGGCATGGTGATGAACCTCGACAAGTGCATCGGCTGCCACACCTGTTCGGTGACCTGCAAGCAGGCCTGGACGAACCGGGCCGGCACCGAGTACGTCTGGTTCAACAACGTCGAGACCCGGCCCGGGCTGGGCTATCCGCGCCGCTACGAAGACCAGGAGAAGTGGCGCGGCGGCTGGGTGCGGACCAAATCCGGCGGCCTCAAGCTGCGCGGCGGCGGACGCTTCCACAAGCTGCTCAGCATCTTCGCCTCGCCGGTGCAGCCGGAGCTGGACGACTACTACCAGCCCTGGACCTACGACTACCAGAACCTGATCGCGGCACCGCTCGGCGACGACTTCCCGGTGGCCCGTCCGAAGTCGCTGATCACCGGCGAGGACACCCAGATCACCTGGTCGGCCAACTGGGACGACTCGCTGGGCGGCATCCACGAGACCATCGACCGCGACCCGATCGTCGAGAAGCTGCGCACCGAGGCCAACGAGCAGATCCGGATGGAGTACGAGAAGAGCTTCCTGTTCTTCCTGCCCCGGATCTGCGAGCACTGCCTGAACCCGTCCTGCATGGCGTCCTGCCCGTCCGGTGCGATCTACAAGCGGGCCGAGGACGGCATCGTGCTGGTCGACCAGGATCGCTGCCGCGGCTGGCGGCAGTGCATCACCGGCTGCCCGTACAAGAAGATCTACTTCAACCACCGCTCCGGCAAGGCCGAGAAGTGCACCTTCTGCTACCCGCGGCTGGAGGTCGGGCTGCCCACGGTGTGCTCGGAGACCTGTGTCGGACGGCTGCGTTACGTCGGCATCGTGCTCTACGACCCGGACGCCGTCACCGCCGCCGCCTGCGCCGACGAGAAGGACCTGTACCAGGCCCAGCTGGATCTGCTGCTCGACCCGCGCGATCCGGAGGTGATCGCCGCCGCCAGGGCCGGCGGGATGCCGGACGACTGGATCGCCGCCGCCCAGCGCTCGCCGATCTACGCGCTGATCAAGCACTTCAAGGTGGCGCTGCCGCTGCATCCGGAGTACCGGACGATGCCGATGGTCTGGTACATCCCGCCGCTGTCGCCGGTGGTCGACCTGCTGCGCAACCAGGGCCACGACGCCGAGGCGGCCGGCAACCTGTTCGGCGCCATCGACGCGTTGCGGATCCCGGTCAGCTACCTGGCCGAGCTGTTCACCGCCGGCGACACCGAGATCGTCACCGAGGTGCTGCAGAAGCTGGCCGCGATGCGCTCGTTCATGCGCGGCGTCACCCTGGGCACCGGACGCGACACCGAGCTGGCCGCCGCCGTCGGGATGACCCCGGAGGCGATGGAGCAGATGTACCGGCTGCTGGCGATCGCCAAGTACGAGGACCGCTACGTGATCCCGAAGGCGCACCACGAGGAGGCGCACAACCTGGAGGAGCTGGCCTGCTCGCTCGACTTCGAGGGCGGCCCCGGCATGTACGCCTCGGGCCCGTTCGGTGAGGCGTCCGGACGGCCGGTGCCGGTCGCCATCGAGACCTACTCGGCGCTGAAGGCGCGGCAGCAGGCGGAGGCGGCGGCGTCCGCCGAACAGCTGCAGCACCGCAGCGGGCTGCTCAACTGGGACGGCAACGAATGAGCCGGCCGCGTACCACCGAGGCGCCGGAGGCGGTGGTCTTCCAGGCCGCGGCGCTGTGTCTAGCCTACCCGGAGCAGGAACTGCTGGACCGGCTGGACGTGATCGAGGCCGCGCTTGCCGGCACGGACACCGGGCCGGCGTTCGCCCCGGTACTGGCACACCTGCGGGGGGCTCGGGGGGTTGCCCCCCGCAGGTTGCTGCGCGAACTGCAGTCGTTCCACGTCCAGGAGTTCGACCTGTCCCGGCGGCACGCCCTGCACCTGAGTTACTGGACCGACGGGGACACCCGGCGGCGCGGCGGCGTGCTGGCCGAGATCAAGCAGCTGTACCGCGACTCCGGGCTGGTGGTGGACCTGGCCGGCGAGCTGCCCGACTACCTGCCGATCGTGCTGGAGTTCGCCGTCCGGGACGCCGAACGCGGCCGCGAGCTGCTGCACCGGTTCCGGGCCAGCGTGGAACTGATCCGGCTCGGCCTGATCGCCGACGACCTGCCGCACGCCGGGGTGCTGCAGGCGGTCTGCGACCTGCTGCCCGGGCCGTCCCCGCAGACCCGCGTCGAGGTGCAGGAGCGGTTCGGCAACCGGCAGCCGGTCGAGCTGGTCGGGATCGAGCCGCCGGCGACCCGGCAGCCGATCGAACTCATCGAGACCCGTGGAGGAGCGGCACGATGAACGCGCTGGACATCATGCTCTGGGGCGTGCTGCCCTACCTGGTCGCACTGATCCTGATCGCCGGCACCTGGTGGCGGTACAAGTACGACCAGTTCGGCTGGACCACCCGCTCGTCGCAGCTGTACGAGTCGCGGCTGCTGCGCATCGCGTCCCCGCTGTTCCACTACGGCCTGTTCGTGGTGCTGATGGGTCACCTGATGGGGTTGCTGATCCCGAAGTCGTGGACCGATCTGGTGGTCTCGCAGGAGATGTACCACGCGGTGGCGCTGGGGGCGGGCTCGGTGGCCGGCGCGGCCACCCTGGTCGGCATCGCGCTGCTGATCTACCGGCGCCGCACCACCGGCCCGGTGTTCCTGGCCACCACCCGCAACGACAAGCTGATGTACGTCATCCTGGTGGGGGCCATCGTGCTCGGCATCGTCGCCACCCTGACCGGCGACCACACCGCCACCGGCGAGCATCACAACTACCGCGAGACGGTGTCGATCTGGTTCCGCTCGCTGCTGATCTTCCAGCCGGACACCGCGGCGATGGCGGCCAGCACCTGGCAGTTCAAGGTGCACGTGCTGATGGGCTTCGCGCTGATCGCGCTGATGCCGTTCAGCCGGCTGGTGCACGCCTTCACCGTCCCGCTGCACTACCTGTTCCGGCCGTACGTGGTGTACCGCAGCCGGGACGCCGTCGCACCGACCCCAGCCCGCGGCCGGGTCCGCGGCTGGGACCCGATAGGAACCCAGGATCGAGACCGGAAAGGCCGATGACCACCACCGTGCAGGAAGCCGCGGACCGCGGCGACGAAACCATCCCGCCAGCACACCCGACCGGGCCGGGCGCCAACCGCGTCCTGGCCATGTCGACGATCGATTTCACCGTGATGTTCGCGGTGTGGATGATGTTCGGCATCCTCGGCATCGAGATTCAGAAGGAATTGCTGCTCGACGACGTGCAGCTCTCCTGGATCTCGGCGCTGGCGGTGCTCAACGGGTCGATCTGGCGGCTGCCCGCCGGCATCATCGCCGACCGGATCGGTGGCCGGAAGGTGACCATCGTGATGCTGGCCGCCACCGCGGTGCCGGCGTATCTGGTCTCCACCGCGCACTCCTACGGGATGCTGCTGGTGCTGGCCTTCCTGGTCGGCTTCGCCGGCAACCTGTTCAGCGTCGGGGTGGCCTGGAACGCCGCCTGGTTCGGACGCAACCGGCAGGGCTTCGCGCTCGGCCTGTTCGGCGCCGGCAACGTGGGTGCCTCGGTGACCAAATTCATCGGCCCGCCGCTGATCGCCGGCACCGCCGGGATGACCTTCGCGTTCGGCGTCCAGGGCGGTTGGCGGCTGGTGCCGGTGCTCTACGCGGTGCTGCTGGTGGCGCTGGCGGTGATCACCTGGCTGGTGGTGCCGCGGCAGGACCGGATGGCCGGGCAGAGCAAGCCGATCCGCGAGATGCTCGCCCCGCTCAGGCATCTGCGGGTGTGGCGGTTCAGCCTCTACTACGTGGCGGTGTTCGGCTCCTACGTCGCGCTGTCGGCCTGGCTGCCCAAGTACTACATCGACAATTTCGGCGTCGACCTGTGGTCGGCGGCGCTGCTCACCGCGCTGTTCATCTTCCCGGCCTCGCTGCTGCGGCCGCTGGGCGGCTGGATCTCCGACCGGCTCGGCGCCCGGACGGTGATGTACGTCACCTTCGGGGTGATGCTGGTCACCTCCGGCATCCTGATGATGCCGAACGGGCACATCGTGATCAGCCATGCCGACGGCACCCGCACCGAGCACCTGGGCTACGCGATCAACGTGGTCTGGTTCACCGTCCTGGTGTTCCTGTTGGGCTGCGCCATGGGCGTCGGCAAGGCCGCGGTCTACAAGCACATTCCCGAGTACTTCCCGGACAACGTCGGCTCGGTGGGTGGCCTGGTCGGCATGCTCGGCGGCCTGGGCGGCTTCATCCTGCCGCCGCTGTTCGCCTACACCAAGGCCTGGAGCGGGTTCCCGACCAGCACCTTCTTCGTGCTGTTCCTGCTGACCGCGGTCTGCGCGATCTGGATGCACCTGACCATCGTCGCGATGCTGCATGCCAAGGCGCCGGAACTCGCCGACCACTTCGACACCGACCACATCGACACCCGTTCCCACCAGGAGGTCGGAGCATGAGCACCCTGACGGATCGACTGCAGAGCGGCCCCGAATGGCTGCGCTCCTGGGACCCGGAGAACGAGGCCACCTGGGACAAGCGGCTGGCCTGGCAGACGCTGTGGATCACCACCTTCACCCTGACCATGTGCTTCGTCGCCTGGTTCCTGCCGTCCGCGATCGTGCCGAAGCTGAACGCCATCGGCTACGCCTTCAGCAAGGAGCAGCTGTACTGGCTGGCGGCCATCCCCGGACTGTCCGGCGGCCTGATGCGGCTGGTCTGGATGGTGCTGCCGCCGATCATGGGCACCCGCAAGATGGTGGCCGCCACCACCCTGCTGCTGTTCTTCCCGGTGCTCGGCTGGGGGGTGCGTTCCATGTCACCGGACGCCCCCTACTGGGAGTTGCTGGTGCTGGCCTTCCTGGCCGGCATCGGCGGCGGCGCCTTCTCCGGCTTCATGCCGTCCACGTCCTATTTCTTCCCGCGCAAGATGCAGGGCACCGCGCTCGGCCTGCAGGCCGGCATCGGCAACTTCGGCGTCTCGCTGGTGCAGCTGCTCACCCCGTGGCTGATCGGGCTGGGGATGCTGTGGTGGATGGGCCAGAGCCAAATGATGAAGGTGCCCGGCAAACCCAATGTCGAGGTCTGGTACCAGGCGGCCTCGTTCGTCTGGCTGCCGTTCATCCTGATCGGCACCTGGATCGCCTGGCAGTACCTGAAGTCGGTGCCGATCAAGGCCAACATCAAGCAGCAATTCGACATCTTCGGCAACGTCGACACCTGGCTGATGACGGTGCTGTACATCATGACCTTCGGCACCTTCTCCGGCCTGTCGGCACAGTTCGGCCTGCTGATGACCAACCTGTACGGCGCCGGCAACACCGCCATCGTGCAGGGCAGCGGCGCGACCGCGCAGATCCTGGTGGCCGGCTACGACGTCCCCGACCCGGTCACCTACGTCTTCCTCGGCCCGCTGGTGGGGGCCGGTGCCCGGGTGCTGTTCGCGCCGCTGACCGACCGGATGGGCGGCGCGATCTGGACGCTGGTCTCCGGTCTGGGCCTGATCGGCTCGATCATCTGGACCATCCCGGCGCTCACCCCGGATCTGACCAGCGCCGCCACCCTGCAGGCCGGCTTCAACCAGTTCCTCTGGGGGATGCTGCTGATCTTCCTGTTCTCCGGCATCGGCAACGCGTCCACCTTCAAGCAGATGCCGATGATCTTCGAGCGTCGCCAGGCGGGTGGGGTGATCGGCTGGACTGGCGCGATCGCCGCCTTCGGGCCGTTCCTGTTCGGCGTCGGGCTGACCGTGATGTCCCCGGCCGCCTTCTACTGGATCGGCGTGGTCTGGGCGATCTGCTGCGTCGGGATCACCTGGTGGCGCTACGCCCGTCCGGGCGCGCCGAAGAGGTCATGAGATGCGCACCGGGACCGAGCCAGAGATCGACGCCGCGGTGACCGCGGCCGAGAACGCCCTGCGGGCCGCCGCCGGGCTGCGGGCCGCGGTGATCGTGGTCTCCAGCGAGGTGGCGTCCGGACGGGACCGCGACCGGGGCGGCCCGGTCGCGGTCGAGCTGCTGCGCGGCCTCGGCATCGACACCGAGCTGGACATCGTCGCCGACGACCCGGACGCGATCCGGACGGCGATCGACCGGGCCGCCGGCGGCGGCGTCCGGGTGGTGTTCTGCTGCGGTGGGACCGGCATCGGGCCGCACGACCACACCAGCGCGGTGGTCGCCGACCTGATCGCCTTCGAACTACCCGGCGTCGCCGAGGAGATCCGCCGGGTGGGCCTGAGCCACACCCGGCAGGCGCTGATCTCGCGCGAGGTGATCGGGGTGCTGGGGCGTCCCGACGCGCCGCCGGTGCTGCTGCTGGCCATCCCCGGCTCCCGCGGCGGCATCCGGGACGCCATCGGCGTCGTCGGGGACCTGCTCGGCTACATCGTCGACCAGTTGGACGGCGCCGGCCACGCCTGACCGCCACTACGCAGTTTCACCACCTTGACAAGAATTTTCCTTGACGTGGCAGATATCGGCGAGTACGACTCCCCTTGTGAAACGTGCCCTGCACGGGGTGGGGCGAGTACCGGAAGGGACAGATCATGCGCGGAGTCATTGTGGGGAGGACCGCGATAGCCCTCGCCGCCGCGGCCGGGCTGACGTTGAGCGGAGGACTGACCGCCGAGGCACACGGGTACTCGCACGGGCCGGGGAAGAGCCGCGCACTCACCTGCACCGGAGGCGAGATCGGATCGGGAACCTATGCGAGCATCACCGTGACCGGCGCCTGCTCGGTCGCCAAGAACGCGGTGGTCACGGTGAAGGGCGACATCACGGTGCGCAAGGGCGCCGCCCTCGACGCCCAGAGCTCGCCGTCGACCATCACCGTCGGCGGGAACGTCACCGCCCTCCGCGGTTCGACGCTCGGCCTGGGCTGCCAGCCGACGGTCCTGATGGGCAACTCGGCACACCCGTGCGTGGACGCCGACGGGAACCCGATCGAGGACGTGAAGGTGTTCTCCACGATCGCGGTGAAGGGCAGCGTCACCGCGCTGGGGGCGTCCGTCGTGCTGATCAACGGGACCTCCGTCGGGAGGGACGTGACCATCGTCGGGGGCGGAGATCCGCTCATCCCCTGGTCGGTGAAGAACAACACGGTCAAGGGCAATCTGTGGGCGAGCAATGTGAACACCACCTTCTTCGGAGCGATGTTCAACAAGGTCGGCAAGAACGTGGTGCTGCTCGCGATCAAGATCACCGACACCGAGCCCGAGGGCACGAAGGACGTCTACGTGGTGCAGAACAAGATCGGACGCAACCTGGTCTGCACCGGACTGTCGGGCGTGTCCGGCGGATTCGTTCCCGGTGCCGTCAACACCGTCGGCGGCAAGGCCCTCGGCCAATGCAAGGAGCTGGCCGGCTGAGCCATCACTGCCGTCCGACATTGCCCTGGTTCGGCGTCCTTCACCCGGTTCAAACCACGGAAAGGACGCTGAACCAGGGCAATGTCGTTTCGAGGCGGTCGTCTTCGAGGCGGCCGCTCCGAGGTGTAGTCCCATTGGTATGACGATTTGCGTCCCGCCCGGACGCCCGGGCAGACTGAGCCTCGTGTTCACCACCGTGCGCTCCCACGTCAGCCTGCGTCCCGCAGCCTCGACGATGATGTGCGCGCGAATGTGTCGTTGACCCTTTCGGTTCCGACCAGCACGCCTCCAGGTCCCTCGCTGACCTGACCCACGCCCTTTCCGGCCGGACGCCGTCCGGCCCGTCCGGCGTCCCCACTTCCATTCATTTCCCCTTGTCGCAACGACATAGAAGGACTTTTTGTGATCGCCGTCACCGACCTTGCGAAGGTCTACCGACAACCCAACCGTGAGATCCGCGCCCTGGATGGGGTGACGTTGCAGGTGCCCGAGAACTCGGTGCACGGCGTCATCGGCCAGTCCGGGGCGGGCAAGTCGACGCTGGTCCGCTGCATCGCCCTGCTGGACCGGCCGACCAGCGGCACCGTGGAGATCAACGGCGCCGACCTGACCGCGGTGCGGGCTGCCGACCTGCGCAAGGCCCGGCGTCGGCTCGGCCTGGTCTTCCAGCACGCCAACCTGTTCGACTCGCGCACCATCGCCGGCAATGTCGCCTACCCGCTGGAGCTGGCCGGGGTGGGACGCGCCGAGCGGGCCGCGAAGGCGTCCGAACTGCTCGGGCTGGTCGGGCTCGGCGACGCCGGCCAGGCCTACCCGGCGCAGCTGTCCGGCGGGCAGCGGCAGCGGGTCGGCATCGCTCGGGCGCTGGCCACCGATCCGGACGTGCTGCTCTGCGACGAGCCGACCAGCGCCCTCGACCCGAAGACCACCGGCGAGATCCTGGACCTGATCGGGTCGCTCAAGGCCCGGCTCGGGTTGGCGGTGCTGATCATCACCCACGAGATGACCGTGGTGAAGCGGATCTGCGACTCGGTCTCGCTGCTACAGGCCGGACGGGTGGTCGAGTCCGGCTCGCTGGTCGAGTCGGTGGGCCGTTTCGGCAGCCGGCTGAGCGAACTGCTGCTCGCGCTGCCGCCGACCGCGGACCACGTGCCCGGCGGCGTCCCCACCGTCGAGGTGCTGGACACGGTGGCACCCGGAGCGGTGCCGGCTTTGACCGCGGCGGGACGCGACCTCGACGCCGACCTGCCGGTGCTGGCCGGCACCGTCGAGACGCTGGCCGGGGTCACCTTCCAGCGGCACCGGGTGCTGGTCCCGGCGCCGCTGACGGCGGACGCCGCGGTCTCCGCCCTGCGTCGGCACGGCGCCCAGGCGGCCGTGACTCAGGTGGCGGCATGAACGACTTCTTCAACAGCCTGGCCGACAATCCGGCGATCAGCACCGCGCTGTGGCCGGCCTTCCTGGAGACGCTGCAGATGGTCGGCATCTCCGGGCTGGCCACGGTGCTGCTCGGGCTGCCGCTCGGCGTGGTGCTGTTCGTCACCCAGCCCGGCGGCCTGGCCCACAACCGGACGCTGAACGTGGTGCTCGGCGGGGTGCTGGTCAACATCACCCGGTCGATCCCCTACGCCATCTTGATGGTGGCGCTGATCCCGGTCACAAGGCTGCTGGTCGGCACCTCGATCGGGCCGATCGCCGCGTCGGTGTCGCTCACCATCGCCTGTGTGCCGTTCTTCGCCCGGCTGGTGGAGACCGCGCTGCGGGACGTCCACCCCGGCAAGGTCGATGCCGCGCACGCGATGGGCTCGACCCGCGGCCAGACGGTGTGGAAGGTGCTGATCCCGGAGGCGCTGCCCTCGCTGGCGGCCAGCATCACCACCACCCTGGTCGCCCTGATCGGCTACTCCGCGATGGCCGGCCTGATCGGCGGCGGCGGCCTCGGCCGACTCGCCTACAACTACGGCTACCAACGCTTCCAGCTCGAGGTGATGGTCATCGTGCTGATCATCCTGGTGCTGCTGGTGCAGCTCGTCCAGATCGTCGGGGACGCCGTCGTGCGCCGCGTCGATCACCGCTGAAATACCTAGCCAACCAACGATAAGGAGATACCCATGTCACGATTCAGCCGATCGCTGGCCGCCCTGGCCGCGGCCGCCGTCACCCTGGCCCTGACCGCCTGCGGCGGCTCGCCGACCGCGGCACCGAGCAGCGCGGCGGCGTCCCCGTCGACCGCTCTGACCACGGTGAAGGTGGGCGCCAGCCCGGTGCCACACGCCCGGATCCTGGAGTTCGTGAAGAAGAACCTGGCCCCGGCCGCCGGACTGGATCTGCAGATCACCGAGTTCGACGACTACGTGCAGCCCAACGAGGCGCTGGCCTCCAAGGAGCTGGACGCCAACTACTTCCAGCACCTGCCCTACCTGGAGGCGCAGATCAAGGAGCGCGGCTACGCCTTCGAGCACGGCGCCGGCGTCCACATCGAGCCGTATGCGGCGTTCTCGAAGAAGTACAAGACGGTGCAGGAGTTGCCGCAGGGCGCCACCATCGCCATCACCAACGACGCCTCCAACCAGATCCGCGGGCTGCGGCTGCTGCAGGGCGCCGGCCTGCTGACCGGCATCACCGACTCCTCGAACGTGCTGAACCTGACCAAGGCGCAGAACCCGAAGGGCTTCACCTTCGTCGAGAACCAGCCCGAGGTGATCGTCCAGCAACTCGACGACCCGAAGATCGACCTGGCGTTCGTGAACGGCAACTTCATCCTGACCGCGGGGCTCTCCACCGCCGACGCCCTGCTCGCCGAGACCGCCAAGGACAACCCGTACGCCAACTTCCTGGTCTGGCGCACCGACAACACCAACCCCGGGGTGGCGAAGCTGGAGACCCTGCTGCACGACCCGAAGGTGGCCGAGTTCATCAAGACCACCTGGCCGTCGGGCGACGTGCTGCCCGGCTGACCGTCTGCGGCCGACCCGCTCACGGCCCACCCCCGCACATTGCCCTGCTTCAGCGTCCTTCACCGGGTTCAAACCACGGAAAGGACGCCGAAGCAGGGCAACGTGCGTTGGGGGTGGGGCCGTCCGGGCGGCGGCGTCCCTCACTCATTTAGATCACAGAAAAATCCCCAAAAGCCGGCGATTTTGCGATCGGAAACGTTATTGACCGAATGTCGGCCGGAGTATTTTCGGTGGTAGCCACATTCATACGTGTACCTCTCACCAGGAGGCAATGGTGCAGGTCGGTTCAGATCGCGCCCGCCGCACCTTGGCGTACCTGCGACAGAAGATCTCCTCCGGCGAGTGGCCGATCAACTCCAAGATCCCCACCGAACCCGAGCTGATGCGGCTGCTCGGGGTCGGCAAGACCACGGTGCGGGAGGCCGTCCGGTCGCTGGCCAGCGTCGGCATTCTGGAACCGATGCCCGGCATCGGCACCTTCGTCCGTTCCCGGATGCCGGTCAGCTCGGTGCTGATCGAGTACATGTCCGAGTTCGGCATGCCCGACCTGCTCGGCTATCGCCGGGCGCTGGAGTTGGAGGCCGCCCAGCAGGCCGCCCGGAACCGGACCGACGAGCAATTGGCCGCGATGCGGGAGGCGCTGCAGTCCGGTGACGCCCCGGTCGAGCAGCCGTTCGGACCCGATCGCCGCAAGGCGCCCGGACAATTCCACTTCCTGGTGGTCGAGGCCAGCGGGAACAAGCTGCTGGCCAGCCTGTACGCCGGGGTGGTGACGGCGCTGCGCCGGGCCTTGCTGGCCGGCACCGTGGTGCACGCCACCGACGCCGAGGCCCGGCTGAGCGATCACCTGGCGCTGCTGGCCGCCCTGGAGGCCGGCGATGTCGCGGCCGCCGCGCACGCCATGGCGCAGCACATCGACCGCGACCTGGTGCCTGCCGGGCAGGCCTGAACTCAGCCGGCCCGGACGCCGAGCAGGGCCCGTAGCCCGTCCGCGATCCCGCCCCGCCAGCAGGCGTAGTCGTGGCCGCCGTTGAACTCGGCGTAGTCGTGCCGGACGCCGGACGCGTCCAGCCGGCGATGCAGTTCCCGGTTCGGTCCGAGCAGCACCCACTCCTGGCGTCCGACCTCGAGGTAGCCACGGGTCGTCGCCGGCATCGCCGCGGCCCGGTCGGCCAGCCCCTCCTGCCACAGCGACGCCGACTGGGCCAGGAAGGCGCCCACGGCGTCCGGACGTTCGGCGGCGGTGAGCAGCGCGACGGCGCCGCCCAGGCTCTGCCCGGCGACCAGCCGGTCGGCGGCGTCGGTCCCGGCGTCGTGACCGGTCACCGCCCAGGGCAGCAGGACGTCGGCGATCCAGTCCGGCATCCCGCCGGAGCCGTTGAGCTCCGCCCAGCGCCGCAGCCGGTCGCCACCGGGCACCAGCAGCACCAGCGGTGCCTGGATCAGCCCGTCGGCGATCAGATTGTCGATCTGCGCCGGCAGGCTCAACTCACCCACCCACATCTCGCCGTCCAGGGCGACCAGCACCGGTCCGCCGGCGGTGAACTCGGCGGGACGGTAGACCCAGGGCCGGCGTCCGTCCAGGTCGTGCCGGGTGAGCTCGCCGCGCAGCGGGCCGCGCGGTGCCAGCCAGGCCTGGGCGGGGGCGTCCGGCAGTTCGACCACCGAGACCGGGTTGCCCACCCGGTTGCGCATCCGCTGCGGGTTGAGCGGATCGGGCAGCCCGCGGTCGAGCGCGGCGCGCAGCGACGCCTGCTCGGCCAGGTCGCGCCAGGGTGCCGGCCGGCCGGGCCGTTTCGGCACCATGGCGTAGGACGCCCGCCAGTCCCCCGGCATCCGGTAGGACAGCTGCCACTCCTCGGTGCCGGGCACCCGCTCCATCAGGCTGCGGTCCAGGTCGCGTTCGTCGGTGAGCCGGTTGACGAACAGCAGCACCTCGTCGGCGTCGGCGTCCCGCCAGAAGAAGGTGACGATCCACTCCTCACCGTCCGGCTCGACGACCGGCGAGCGGGACTCGGCCCGGAACGCGGCCAGCGCGCTCGCCGGGGTGGCCACCCGGGGCGCCGGTTCGGGACGCCGCACCTTGGGCGGCGTCCGGGGCGCCCCGGCACCAGGCAGGGTCGCCGGCGAGCTCATTCCTCACCCACCGGGATCACCAGCGGACGACCGGTCTCCGGGTCGGGCAGCACCCGGCAGGGCAGCCCGTAGACGTCCTCGATCAACTCGGCGGTGACGATCGCGGACGGTTCGCCCTGGGCGACGATCCGGCCGTCCTTCATCACCATCAGGTGGGTGGCGTAGCGGAACGCCAGGTGCAGGTCGTGCATCACCACCACGACGGTGTAGCCGTCGCGTTGCAGGCTGCGGGTGAGCCGCAGCACGTCGACCTGGTGGGCGATGTCGAGATAGGTGGTCGGCTCGTCCAGCAACAGGATCGGGGTCTGCTGGGCCAGCGCCATCGCGATCCAGACCCGCTGCCGCTGGCCGCCGGAGAGCTGGCTGACCTGCCGGCCGGCCAGTTCGGTCACCCCGGCCCGCTGCATCGCGCGATCCACCGCCGCGGCGTCCTCGTCGCTCCACTGCCGGAAGATCCCCTGGTGCGGGTAGCGGCCGCGGGCCACCAGATCGGTGACCGTGATCCCGTCCGGCGCCACCGGCGACTGCGGCAGCAGCCCGAGCCGGCGCGCCACCTGCCGGGTCGGGTAGTGCCCGATCGGCTTGCCGTCCAGTTCGACGGTGCCCGAACGGGCCGGCACCATCCGGGCCAGCGCCCGCAGCAGCGTGGACTTGCCGCAGCCGTTGGGGCCGACGATCACGGTCAGCTCACCGGCCGGCAGGTCGACGTCCAGCCCCTCGATCACCAGGCGTTCGCCGTAGCCGACGCCGAGGCTGCGGGCCCGCAGCGGGGCCGGCGCGGTGACCGGTTCGACCATTCTCACGGAGGTCATCGTGCTCCCTTGCGCCATTGGCTGCCCAGCAGCCAGATCAGATAGCCGCCACCGAGGACGCCGGTGACCACCCCGACGGCCAGCTGGGTGGGGGCGAGCAGGCGTTGCGCCAGCAGGTCGGACGCCAGCACCAGCACCGCGCCGACCAGCGCGGAGGTGCCCAGCCCGATGCCGGACGTCCGGGTCAGCCGGCGGGCGATCTGCGGCGCGGCCAGCGCGATGAAGTTGATCGGGCCGGCGGCGGCGGTCGCGACGGCGACCAGGGTGACCCCGACCAGCACCAGCAGCGTCCGGACCCGTTCCACCCGGACGCCGAGCGCGGCGGCCAGGTCGTCGCCCAACACCAGCGCCCCCAGCGGCCGGGCCAGCAGCGCCGCGGCCGGCAGCAGCAACGCCAGCGCCACCCCGACCAGCAACACCCGCGGCCAGGTGGTGGCGTTGAACGACCCGGCCAACCATTGCCCGGCGGTCTGCGCGGCGGTCAGCGAGGCCCGCACCACCAGCAGGTTGTTCACGCCCTGCAGCACCGCAGCCACGCCGATGCCGACCAGCACCAGCCGTCCGCCGGTCAGCCCGTGGCGCCAGGCCAGCAGATAGACCACCGCGGCGGTGACGGCGCCACCCGCCAGGGCACCGACGGCGGTTTCGGCCGGGCCGGCGCCGATCACGATGATCGCGACCAGCGCCCCGGTGGCCGATCCGGTGGTGAAGCCGATCACGTCCGGACTGCCCAGCGGATTGTCCGACAGCGACTGGAAGATGGCGCCGGAGACGGCCAGCGCGGCGCCGACCAGCATGGCCGCCAGCACCCGGGGTGCCCGCTGGCCACGGACGAAGAACTGCGCCAGCGGATCGCCGCCGACGCCGACCAGGGCGCGCAGCGCCTGATCCAGGCGCAGCGGATAGTCGCCGATCAGCAGCCCGACGGTGCCCAGCACCAGCAGCACCCCGACCGCGGCCAGCCCGACGGCGACGCTCCGGCGCTCGATCAGCAGGGTGGCCCGGCCCAGCCGCAGCCGGTGGTAGCCGGGACGGTGCGCGACGCTGATCGGACGGGTGGCGCTCATCGCCGGACCTCGCTCAGCACGGTGTCTCGATCATTCACAGGGCCTCGATCCGGGGACGCCGGACGATCAGCACGAACGCCGGCCCGCCCAGCACGGCGGCCACCACCCCGACCGGCACCTCGCCGGGCAGCACCACCAGCCGGGCCACGATGTCGGCGACCAGCAGCAGCACCGGCGCGGCCAGCGCCGTGCCGGGCAGCACCAGCCGCTGATCGGGGCCGAACACGGCCCTGGCCAGGTAGGGAACCCCCAGCCCGACGAACATGATCGGCCCGGCCGCCGCGGTGGCTGCACCGGCCAGCGCGGTCACCGCCACCACCGCCAGGCCGCGCACCAGGCCGACCCGGACGCCGAGCGCGCGTCCGGCGTCCTCACCGAGCGCCAGCGCGTTCAGCGCGGGCGCCAGGCAGCAGGCCAGCACCAGCCCGGCGGCGATGAATCCGCCGGTGGAGAGCAGCACCGGGAAGCCGCGGCCCTCGACCGATCCGGCCACCCAGAACCGGAACTCGTTGAAGGCGTTGGCGTTGGCCAGGATGACGGTCTGCACCAGTGAGGCGACGGTCATGCTGATCGCCACACCGGCCAGCGCCAGCCGCACCGGCGACGGCGAGGCATGGCCGGCCATACCCAGCAGGTAGACCGCGACCGCGGCGACCGCGGCCCCGGCGAAGGCGAACCACAGGTAGAATCCGATGCCGCTCAGCCCGGTCAGCGCGACCACCAGCACCACCGCCAGGGACGCCCCGGCGTTGATGCCGAGGATGCCGGGGTCGGCCAGCGGGTTGCGGGTCAGCGACTGCATCAGCGCCCCGGCGACGCCCAACGCGGCACCGACCACCACCAACACCAGGGTGCGGGGCAGCCGCTGCTCCAGCACCACGACGGCGTCGAAGCTGCCGTCCGGCGCCCAGAGCAGCTGCCAGACCCGTCCCGGCGGGATCGGGTTGGAGCCGATGCTGAGCGAAGCCAGCATGCCGAGCAGCAGCAGGGACGCCGCGGCGGCGAAGGCGAGACCGGCCCGGGCGGCGACGGCCGGTGCCGTCGCCGCCCGAGTGCGGACGGTGGTGCTCGCCAAGTCAGTTGGTTCCGGACGCCGCACGGCGGCGCACCAGCACGACGATCAGGCCGACGCCGACCAGCAGCACCGCGCCGATCAGGACCCAGACACCCACGCTCGGGCCGGCCTCGACGGGCGCCGGAGCGACCGGCGTCGCGGACGGGCTCGGGACCGGGGTGGCCGATGCGGTGGCGCCCACCGCGGCCGCCGTCCAGCCCAGCAGCTTGCCGTCGGCGTCCAGCACCGCGAACCGGTGCTCCCCCGCCGGCAGCGCGCCGGTGGCGACGTTCACGGTGCCGTCCGCGGCGACCTGCCGCCAACCCAGCGGGGTCGGCTCGGAATAGGCGTAGACGAACGCCCACTCGCCGGCGTAGTCGGTGCCGACGGTGAGCACCGCACTGTCCCCGGTCACCGCGGCCCGGACGCTGCCGGCCTTGTCGGCGGCCAGCGCGTCCACGGCGGGCGCGGTCGGCACGGTGGCCGGCTGGGTCGCCTTCGTCCCGGCGCCCGGCTTGGCCACGGTGCCCGGAGAGGCGGTCGTGGTGGACGTGCCGGAACTGCCCGGTGAGGTCGTGCTGCCGCCGCCGTTGCCGCCCGGCTGCTTCGAGCCGGACGAGCCCCCGCTGGTGATGGTGAAGCTGGGGCTGCGGTTGGTGTAGCCCTTGGTGCCCTTGCCGGGGTTCTTCGGATCGACGTAGGCGGAGGCCAGGAAGCGCAGCGAGTGGCTGCCCGGCTTCAGGCTCTTCGGCAGCCGGAACGATCCGTTCACGACCCCGGAGCTGGGGATCTTCTGCGAGTGGTAGACGCAGGCGCCGTGCGAGGTGTTGCTGCACAGCCGGCCGTCGTCGATCTTGATGTAGACGATCTCGCCGCGCGGGAAGCCCCGCAGCGTGAACCGGATCACGCCGCCGGCCTGCAGGCTGCGCGGCGACACGCTGGAACTGGTGCCCGGGGTGCTCGGCCCGGGGCCGCCGGGCGGGATGGCCGCGGCGTCCGGCTGGCCGGGGACCAGCACCAGGGCCAATCCGAACAGCAGTGCGGCGAGCAGCCGGACGGCCCTGCCTACGATCATGGAGATCCCTTTCATCGCGCCACCCGCTTCGGCGTGCCGGACAGCCGGCGCAGCGCCAGACCACCGGCGGTCAGCACGGCCACCGCGGCGCCGATCAGCACCGGCTCCATCGAGCCGCCACCCGGCTGGGTGAGCGCCGCATCCGCCGGCGCGGCAGGTGCAGCGCCGGATCCGGCCGGGGCCGGGGTGCCGGTCACCGGCACCGTCGGGGTGCTGGCCACCGCGCCCTTGGTGGTCTCCACCCAGCCGACGATGCCGCCGTCGCCGTTCACCGCGACGATCCGGTGGCGTCCGTCGGGGAGGTCCTTCAGGTCCACGGTGAACGCCTTGGCGCTGTTCAGCTGCACCCAGCCCGCCTTGGCGACGCTGGCTCCGCTGTACAGGTAGACGTAGACCCACTTCGAGGCCGCCGACTTGGGCAGGGTGACGGTGATCTTGCTGCCGTCCGCCTTCGCGGTGGCGTCGCCGTTGCTCAGCCCGGTCAGCTGGCTGCTGCGCTGCACCGGCGCCTTGGGCACCGTGGTGGGGGCCGTCGATTCGTCGCTGTCGTCGGCGGTGGTGGCGGTCTGGGCGATCGACCGGACGGTCGTGGTGGTCTTGGTCGGCGTCTCGGTGCCTGTCCCCCCGGCCACCGTCAACGACGTCCAGCCGAGCAGCTTGCCGACCTCACCGGAGTTGCCGGACTGCACCGACAGCTTGCTGGTGCCGGTCGGCAGGGTGATCCCGGTCAGGTTCGCCACCACCCGGCCGTCGGCGCCGGCCCGGAACCAGGCGTCGCCCCACGGGCTGGTCGGCGACCCGCCCGCGTAGGTGTTCAGGTAGATCCAGTCACCGGACTGCGCACCCGGGACCGTCACGGTCAGCTTGCTCGCCGTGCTGGACGCCGCGACGCCGTTGCGGGTCGCCGAGGTCAGATCCTCGGTGGCCTCGACCGGATCCGGCATCCCGGTGGGCCGGTAGTCGCCCACCACGAACTCCGCGGACTTGATGGTCCGGCGGGCATCGTTCGGCTTCAGCGACCCGGTCAGGAACTGCAAGGTGTGCGCCCCTTGCGACATTCCCGGGTTGGAGCCGTTGGGCCCGCTGGTGGTGCCGTCCGGCAGTTGCAGCTGGATGTCGAAGGTGCCGTTGGACGCCGTGGCCTTGACGATCGTCCAGATCGTCCGGTTGCTGTGCACCGCGTCGTTCAGCCGGCTGTACTTGCCCTCGTCGATCTTGATCGCCACGACGGAGCCGCCGCGGTCCTTCTCCGGGTGGCAGAAGCCGGAGCCGGTGACATGCAGCACGCCGCCCGGGCTGACCTGCGGATTGACGATGGTCACCGTCGCGTTCTCGGTGGTCGGCTCACAGGTCACGTCGTCCTGGTCCGGCCCGGGAACATAGGGGACGCCGCCGACGACCAGGGGCTCGGACACCTTGCTGCGCTGCTGGTCCTTGGCGTCGAACTTCCCGGTCTGGAACTGCGCGGTCAGCAACTGCCCCGCGACCAGTCCCGCCGGGGCGTCGATCTCGACCTCGAAGTTGCCGCTGGCCGGGATGGCGATCAGGTTCGGCTGGGCGGCCGCACCCGCCGGGGCGAACAGCTTCCAGATGGTCGAATCGGGATCGCCGACAGGCGGCGCCACGATGCCGCTACCGGTGCGGGTGTACTGCCCGCCGGCCCGGTTCAGCTTGAGCGCGATGGTGGAAGCGCCGGCGCCGGCCTGGTTCGTCCAGTTGGCGCCCTTGATCTTGATCGTCGATCCGGACGCCGTGGCGACATCCTGCTGCACCCAGGCGGTCGCCCCGCCGACGCTCACCGTGGTGTGCGCCCAGCTCGGCGGCTGGGTGGCCGGGTCGACCGGGCTGTCGCCGGCGATGGTGAAGTCGGCGGCCAGCGAGCGTCGCTTGTCGCCGTCGACCGAACTGCCGGTCAGGAACCGGATCTGGTGGCGGGAGCCGGCCGCCCATTCGGTCCAGCTGCCGTCGGCGAGCTGGGCGTTGGCGGCCGTCGGGAACGGGATGGTGGCCGTCCAGGAGCCGTCGGCGGCGGCCTGGATGACCGCGTGCAGCCGCTTGTCGCTGACCGGTTTGCCGTCCTGATCGAGCACCTCGCGCTTGGTGTAGACGGTGTTCGGGTCACCGGACTTGGCGGCGTCCAACAGCACGCTGAGCACACTGCCGGCGGTGCCGTTCTCGACCTTCCAGCCCGTGCCGGAGACCACGATCGGCTCGCCGGCCTTGACCGTGGTGGGCACCGTGTAGCCGACCGACGGGTCGGCCGGGTCGCTGTAGCTGCCACCCGGATCCGGAGCCGGCGTGGTCGGCGCGGGGGTAGTGGGTGCCGGGGTGGTCGGCATCGGGGTTGGCGCCGGCGTGGTCGGCACCGGCGTCGGTTCCGGGGTGGGCGCGTTGACCTGGAACGGCGTCGACTCCAGCGAACGCTTGGTGTCACCCGGCTTCAGGCCGCCGGTCAGGAACTGCAGGGTGTGGGCACCGCCGGCCAGCGCCGGGACGGAGCCGTTCTGCCCGGCGTCGGTGCCGTCCGGCAGCTGCAGGTCGATCGCGAAGCTGCCGTCGGCGGCGGCGTCGACCAGCGCCCAGATCGTCTTGTTGGCGTGCACCGAGGCGTCCAGCCGGCTGATCGCGCCCTCGTCGAGCTTGATCCCGATCGTCGATCCGCCGCCGGCGGGATGGCAGAAGCCCGAGCCGGTGACGTGCAGCACGCCGCCGAGCTCGACCGTGGCCGGGGTGACGGTGACGACGCCGGAGCCCTCCTTGGCGCAGGCCGGGACGGTGGGTTCGGGCGCCGGCGTGGTCGGGGCCGGGGTGGTCGGCGCTGGCGTGGTGGGCGCGGGCGTGGTCGGCGCGGGCGTGGTCGGTGCCGGGGTGGTCGGTGTTGGCGTCGGGGTAGGCGTGGGCACCGCGGCTGCGGTGACGTCGGCCGGGCCGCTGCGGACCACGTCCCCGTCCAGCAGCGATCCGGTCAGCAGGTTGAGCTTGTGCGCCTGGCCGGGCTCCCAGCCGGCGTTGCTGTTCGCCGCGGTCGGGTACGGCAGCCGCAGTGTCCAGTCGCCCTGCGCGTCGGCCTGGACGACGCCGTAGACGTCGCCGGCCAACTCCTCGCCGGTCACCGGGTGACGCCGGGGTTCGGAGGTGGTGACCGCGCCGCGATCCAGCTTGACCGCGATGATCGATCCGGCGGTGCCGTCGGCGTTCAGCCAGCCGGTGCCGCTGAGCACCAGCTCGGCTCCGGCCACCCACTGCTCGGGAACCCAGTAGGTCACGCCGCCGGCCAACTCGTACCGCTTGCCCTCCCGGGCGGCGGTGGCGTTCGGGACCGCCGCGACCCGGGCCGGCGCCTTCACCGCGGCGGGCGCTTCGGAACGCGCCGGCTTGCCGGCTGCCGACCTGCTCGGGGTCGGCCGGCTGGGCGTCGGCGTGGCCGATTCCCTGGCCTGCGCGGTGACCGTCGGGGTGGCGGACGCGGTGGGCTCGGCCTCGTCGGCCGGCGTCGAGGTCTCGGCGGACGGCGTCGGTTCCGGCGTCTCCTCGGCGAGAGCCAGCGGCGCGAGCGACTGGCCCAGGCCGAGCATCAGCAGCGCCAACGTCCCCGCGAGCCAGCTCCGCGTCCGGGCGGACCCGGGCTTCGACGGCGTCTTCATCTGATTCCTCCTGCTCATCCGAGCGCTTTGCGCACGTCGTCGACGAGGCGGTTCATCAACAACGGGCCCCCGGTCGATGTCCACGCCGAGCCGTCGACGAGAATGATCTGCTTCTTTCGATAGGCGTTCAGCCGGGTGAAGCCCGGCACCCGCTCGGCCTGCGCCAGTGCCTGCTGGGCGCCGTCCAGCCCGGCGGAACCGCCGGCGTTGGGGTTGCTGACGCTGGAGCCGCCCAGCGTCCCGAAGAACATGTGGTCGGCGTCGATCTGCTGCAGGTTCTCCAGCGACACCGGCTCGGAGTGGCCACGTCCGAAGGTGTCCTGACCGGCCGGACGCCGCAGCCCGAGGTCGACCAGCGCCTGGCCGGGCGGCAATTCCTTCAGGATCAAGGCCGGGGCGGTGCCCTGCCAGCGGACGATCGAGAAGGTCTGGTCCTTCACCTTGCCCAGCGACGCACGGGTGCTGGCCACCTTCGCCTCGTAGTCGGCGATCACCTTCTCGCCCTGCTGCTCGCGGCCCAGCGCGGCGGCGACATTGCGGAAGTTGGTCCGCCACTCCCCGCCGGCGAACCCGGTGTTCACCACCGGGGCGATCTGCCGCAGCGCCTCCAGCACCGGCGGGTTGTTGTTCACGCTGGTGCCGTCGACCAGGATCAGGTCGGGCTTGGCGGCCCCGATCGCCTCGAAGTTGGGCTGGCCGATGCCGCCCAGGATCGGGATGTCGCGGGCCACGTCGGCGAGGTAATTCGGCACCCCGCTCTGCCCGCGTCCGCTCACCGTGCCGACCGGCGTGACCCCGAGGGCCAGGACGCCGTCCAGGGTCGGTTCGCTGAGCGGCACCACCCGCTGCGGCTGCGCCGGAACCTCGACCCGTTCGCCGTTGATGTCGGTCACCGCCCGGGTCTGGGCGGCGGCCGGCGACGACGGGGCCGGGGCGGACGAGCAGCCGATCGCGGTGAGGGCCAGGGCGGAGATCAGGCACGCGACACGGGCCAACCGGCCGGCGGTCGAGCCGAGCGTCATGCGTAACACATCCTGAAGTCGTCGAGGTTATCTTCTGCTGATAGCAAGGTAAGGCTTACCTAAGCCTACAGACAATTCTCAGCCCGTCCCCAGGCTCCCCCTGGCTGAGACGCGGGCCGCGCCGGCCACAGCGAGCGGAGTTAGCCTGCCGATCATGACCTCGATCTCGACCGCGTCCGTGGCCACCGCCCGGCCCGAGCGCTACGCCAAGCAACTCGTCTCGCACATGTCCCGCAAAGTGCCGGCGACCTGGGACGAGGACGCCGGCACCGGGCGGGTGACCTTCCCCAGCGGCGTGCTCGACCTGGGCCGGGGCCAGGACGCCCTGCTGCTCACCCTGACCGCCGAGGCCGACCTGGAGCGCTGGGAGGGCGTGGTCGGCAGCCACCTGGTCCGGTTCGGCACCCGGGACGAGCTGGTGGTCGCCTGGCAGCGCGACGACGGCACGCCCGGCACGGTGCAGCGCAAGACCGAGGACTGAGAGGTTCCGCCCCGCCGCGGGGTGCGGCGTGTGACACCATCGAGCGATGGCGCGAGACCTGGATGCGCTGCCCAAGGCGCACCTGCACCTGCACTTCACCGGGTCGATGAGCATCGCCTCGCTGAGGCGGCTGGCCGACTGGGCCGGCATCGCCCTGCATGATTCGCTGCTGGACGCCGAGGGCCTGTTGGTGCCGCCCGACCAGCGCGGCTGGTTCCGGTTCCAGCGGCTCTACGACATGGCCCGGCAGGTGGTGTGCAGCGAGCAGGCGATGCGTTTCGTGGTCGCCCAGGCCGCCCGGGACGACGCCGCCGAGGGCTCCCGTCGGCTGGAGCTTCAGGTCGATCCGTCCAGTTACGCGCCGCACGTCGGCGGGCTGGCACCGGCGCTGGAGATCGTGCTGGACGAGGCCCGGCGCGCCACCGCGGAGACCGGCGTCCAGGTGGCGATCGTGGTCGCCGCGAGCCGCGTCCGGCACCCGTTGGACGCCCGGACCATCGCCCGGCTGGCCGCCCGGCACGCTGGCGAGAACGGGGTGATCGCCTTCGGGCTGAGCAACAACGAGCGGGCCGGGCTGACCGCCGACTGGGAGCCGGCCTTCCGGATCGCCCGCAACGCGGGCCTGCCCGGCGTCCCGCACGGCGGCGAGCTGCTCGGGCCGGGGCATCTGCGGCAAGTGCTGGAGCAGCTGCGTCCGACCCGGATCGGGCACGGCGTCCGCAGCGCCGAAGAGCCGGCGTTGCTCGACGAGCTGGTCCGCGCCGGGATCGCACTGGAGGTGTGCCCGGCGTCCAACGTCCACCTCGGGGTGTACCGGGAGGCCGGTGACGTTCCGCTGCGCCGGCTGCTGGACGCCGGCGCGGTCGTCGCGCTGGGCGCCGACGATCCGCTGCTGTTCCTCTCCCGGCTCACCGACCAGTACCGGCTGGCCCGCGACGAGCACGGCTTCAGCGATCAAGAGCTGGCCGAGCTGGCCCGGTGCAGCATCCGGGCCAGCCTGGCCGGCGACACCGACAAGGCCCGTTGGCTGGCCGAGGTGGACGACTGGCTGCGCCTCCCGGAGACCTCCGATGCCGCCTGACCGGCAGCCGCGCCGACCAGGAGTGGACCGCCGCCACCCTGCAGGTGATCGTCCGGCGCTACCGCGACACCGATGTCCGCATTCTGGTCGGCGAGTCCTTCATTCCGGACGCCGAGCCGACCGACGCCCTCCGGGAACGGATGCAAGTCCTGCTCAGATGTCTAGCAGGTGGGACATCGCGGTAACAATCATGGGACGTGACCCGGAGCGGCTGACAGGTCCGGCCGAGTGAACCAGACTGGAACCATGTCCACCGATGTCACCGCCGCCGCGGTCAATCTGCGTCTCGCCCTGATCGGCCTGTCCGTTCCGCTGCAGGCCGAAGAGGCCACCAGCGCCCAACTGGTCGCGCCCATCCTGGCTCGTCAGCGCGAATTGAGCCGCCGCCTCTCGGACCGGCTGTGCGCCGCTGACCATCGCATTCAGGCGTTCCTGGACGACTACCTGGCCGACATCTTCCCGGCCGGCGATCCGGACGCCGCGGGCCCGAAGCTGCCCCGGCGCACCCTGGTGCTCGACGAGCCGGGCCTGGCCCGGGCGCTCTCACTGCCGGTCAACGGCGACTCCTTCGGCTCGCCGCTGCTGTCCAGCTACCGGCTGGCCAACGGCGTCCTGCACAATCCGGCGAACGACCGCCGGACCACCGCCGGCGTCTTCCATATCTCAGAGGGCGGGCTGCCCATCCCGGATGACAAGATCGCCGTGCCCAAGGCGGTCTTCGCCCGGCTGCTCGCCGAGTCGTTCAACCCGCCCCAGACCGACCTGGTGCTGCCCTACCTGTCGAAGACCGACCATCCGGCCGCCTGCTTCGTCTCGCTGCTGCTGCGTCCGCTGGTCTCCCCCGGTGTGCCCGGCTACGCCACCGAGCGCCGGATGGAGACCCGGTTCATCGTGCCGGGCGGGCTGGTCGCCAACCTGGACTTCGTCGAGGGGATCTTCGGCAACGGCGGCGACCCCTACCTGCCCGAGCACGACGCCTCGCTCGACCCGGGCACCTGGACCGGCACCACCGGCTGCGTCATCCTGGCCCCGCACCTGACCAAGCTGACCAAGAAGGCCCTGGGCCTGCCGCACGTCGACGACGCCACCGAGCGGCAGAAGCGCGACGGCATGTGCTGGTCCAGCCCGGACGAGCGCTACAACGGCGGCCAGGCGTTCAAGGTGTGCGCCCGGGACGCCCGCGGCGTCATCGTCACGGTGATCGCCGACAACTACTTCGGCTACTGCAAGAAGGAGGTCAAGACCCAGATCTCCTACTCGGCGAACTTGTTCGGCAACGTCGAGGAGGAGCACGCCGGCGGCGCGCTGGTCTTCCCCTCCTACAACCTGGGCGGCGGCTACACCGACGAGTCGGCCGGCGACGACTACCGGCTCGAGGACGTCCTGGCCCGGAATCCGAAGCGGTTCGTCCGGCAGCCGGAAGGCCACGCGATCGACCTGGAGCACCCGCAGCACGTGCTGGTGCCGGCCCGGCCGAAGTACTCGCTGCGGAATATGACGGTGTCCTGGAACACCCCGTCCGGTGAGCGCTCCATCCGGCTGCGCGCCGACAAGGTCTATTTCGGCCCGAACGGCTACCGGGTACAACTGGCCCAGTCGCCGTCCGACCCCAAGCACTGGGACCTGAAGGCGACCGTCGCCACGGTCACCTCGTGCCACAAGCCGTGCACCGTCTCCGGCGGCGGCAAGTCGGAGATCTCCAAGGCGATCACCGACGCGTTCATCTTCGGCAACGCCTACGTCGCCGACTACGAGGCCGACCTGGAGGCGGTCGAGGACATCTTGGGCCGGGACTACTCCGACCGGTTCGCCGACCCCGCGCTGCGCGGCTCCGACACCCGCGCGGTGCTGTCCAACAGCCGCTCGATGGGCAGCGTGATCAAGCTGCTCACCCCGTCCGAGGTGGATTTCACCCCCGAGTACAACGCGTGGCTGGAGAGCATCCCGCAGCACGTCAAGGAACTCGTCTTCGTGGTGAAGCGGTTCCATCGCCCGGAGTGGGGCGACGACTGGCGCAGCCACTTCACCGTCGGGATCATGAACGGCCGGCAGGGCAACGCGCTGCGGCTGGACGGCGAGCGGATCAACGTCAACATGCTCCGGGTGGGCTTCGACACCGACGGTTCGTGGCGGCTGTTCGGCCTGCGGCACGACTTCAACCCGGCCGTGAAGGTGCAGACCGAGGACGACATCACCGCCTCCATCGTCGGCCCGGCCCACCTCACCTCGGTGCCGACCGGACCGATCGGGCTGTCCCGCAAGTACGTCCAGAACTGTGAGAACCTGCTCTTCCAGCGCCCGGACGACGCCATCCACCGCGGCTACGACAAGCAGACCGAGCTGGACATCTCCGGCCCGGACAACTTCCTGTCGAATTTCGAGCCGCTGACCCGGTTCGACGCACGCGAGATGCGGGACGACGCCGTCGCCTTCAGCGCGTTCACCCGGCCGATGGCGCAGCTGTTGGCCCGCTTCGCCGACGAGGACGACGACACCAGCCCGGCCTACGTGGTGTCGTCGGCCAACCCCCGGCTGGTGAAGGGCAAGCCGTCCAAGAACCCGCGCTACCTGCAGCGCCGTCCGGACGTGGTCAACGCCCCCGCGACCGCCGCGGCCGACCTGGCCATGCACCTGGCGGCGAAGCTGCCCGCCGAGGCGCCGCTGCCGGTGCCGGTGGACGTGGTGGCCGCCGGACGCCGGAACAATCCGCCGGACGGCCCGGTGCCGCCGCTGTGCTCGTTCAACCCGCTGCACTACATGGAGCTGCCCGAGCTGTTCATGGAGTACATCAGCTCGATGACCGGCAAATCCCCGTCCACCACGGGCGCGGGTTCGGAGGGTGCGCTGACCAAGGGCCCGTTCAACGCGATGCCGGCGATCATCGACCTGAACGCGGCGCTGCTGTCCTACGTGCTGACCGGGTACGACGGCTGGGTGTCCTGCGCCGGCTACGTCGGCCCGAACGTCCGGGTCGACCACGACATCTCGATGCTGGTGCCCGAGCTGTTCTCCCGGATGACCGACGAGGAGCGCTCGGCCCGCAACCTGATCGCCGAGGGCTTCCTGGAGCGGGTCGAGGACTTCGAGCACAACGGACACCTGGTCCGGGCCAGCCGGCTCGGCTACCGGATGACCCAGAACTTCGCCCGCAAGTACTTCGGCCGCATCTTCCTGCACCCGCACGTGGTGTTCACCCCGGAGATGCTGCGGCCCGAGCTGCAGGATCTGGACGTCTACGCCCAGAGCATGGACGTGATCGTCGAGACCCACCGCCGGGTGGCGCAGGCCTACTTCGACGACGGCACCATCGAGCTGGCCATCCCGCCGCTGCGGGCGCTGCTGGAGATCATGGCGTTCGGTGCCACCGCCGACGGCCATGAGCTGGACTCCCCCGAGGTGCGCGGGCTGTTCGACCGGGAGACCGTGCTGGCGTCCGACTGGTACGCGGCCCGGCTGGACTCCAAGCAGCAGTGGGCGGTCCGGCGGGCCCAGGCCGTGGTCGACCGGCTGGAGGGTTTCGCCGCCATCCCGGAGAACGCCGAGGCCTGCGAGCGCCTGGACATCGCGACCAACGTGGTCAACGCCCACGCGGAGCTGACCCGGTTCTCCAGCCCGGATTACCGGGCGGCGCTGGTCGGCACCCTGGGCCGGCAGCCGCTGAACTGACCCGCGGGATCTCTTTGCCGGCGGATCTCGGCACCGACTGCTGTGCCGGGATCCGCCGGCTGTTCGTTCCCCGTCCGAGATTTCCCTGAAAGCGCCGCGTCGGTGCCGGTGCTGAGGCGGGGCGGTCGCTACATTGCGCCCTAGGAAGTCGGTACCCCCCCTGGGAGTGAGATGAGCTACCAACTGGCGTTCTGGGCCTATCCGGACGGCCGGCGCAGCAACCGCGTGGCCGACCGGCGCACCTACCTGAAACTGATCAAGGGACGCCGCGTCAAGGACGTGGCCCCGCTGGACACCGACCGGGTGCTGGACGAGTTGGCCATCGTCTACGGCACCTGGCGGCGCACCGACACCTATCACTTCTCGCACCCCAGCCAAGGCTCCTTCGACGTCTGGATCGCCGGCGGCACCTTCGTGGTGCTGACCTTCCACAACGTCAAGGACCTGACCGTGATGGACCCGGCGATCCAGTGCCTGGACGCGCTCGGCGTCCCGCTCTACGACCCGCAGGTCGATCGCCGCTTCCCCTGGGTCGCCCGGGCGCAGTGAGCCGTCGCCGTCAGGGCCGCTTCGCACTCGCCGGCGCGGGTCGCAGCAGGTAGCAGGCTTCCGCGTAGCTGCTGCCGTTCCAGCCGTGACAAGCCAGGACGGCGTCCGGGCCGGCGGCGATCACCGGATCCCGGTCCGGCACCGGGAGCGCCGGCGTCACCGACCACAGCCCGGTTCCCGGGTCGTAGAAGTGCCCGCCGAGGGCGATCATGCCGGCGGTGACGATCGGGATGTTGCGCCGGTAGGCATCGCTGACCACCCAGAGTGGGCCCGGCTCGGCGGCCGTCTCCACTTTCGTGACCTTCCCGGTCGCCGGGTCGAACAGCCAGTTCACCGACGCGTCCCGCGACCAGGCGGCCAGACCGCCGACCGCCACCGGGACGGGGCGCTGACCGATCGCTGTCCGGGCCCGGACGCCGACGGCACCGCTGGCCAGGTCGACGCTCGCGACACCCAGGACCTTGCCTTCCAACCAGGACACCACCAGGTCGTCACCGGCAACCACCGCCCCGTACACGGTGCTGGGCACGGCCAGCCGGGTGGTGTGGCTGGTCCAGGTCGCGGCGTCCGGGTCGTAGCTGTAGAACGTCGCCCGATCGGTGCCGGCGCACCTGCTGGTGCGATCGGCGCACACCGACCAGGGGTAGGCCACGATCCGGTTCTCGATCACGCCGGCGACGAACGCCGAGTCGGGAGGCGCCGGGAGGGTCCGCCAGCGGTCGGCGTCCGCGTCGTAGCTGACGAAGGTGGTGCCCTGCAGCAGGTAGACGGTGTGCCCGAGGGTGACCGACGCCGGGTACGGGTTCGCCAGCACCAGCAGTTGACGCAGTGCGATCGGGGCGGCGGCGATCGGCGTCCAGCTGTCGGTGGCCGGGTGGTAGCGGGCACCGTCGCGCAGTTGGACGTCCTCGCCGGAGCATCCGGCCGCGTCGGTGCAGGGCCGCGTGGTGGTCCCGCCCAGCACCAGGAACGAGTCGGCGACCCAGGCGGTGATCGCGTCGCGACGTCCGGCCAGCGGCGACCGGGCCGTCGGCACCCATTGACCGGTGACGCCGGGCGCCTCGGGGGTGCGCGCCGGCGACTGGACGGGCACGGTCGGCACGCCCTGGACCGGGTGCTGCAGAAACGGGGTGGCCAGCACCGCGGCGGCGGCCAGGGTGGCGCCGCTCAGCACCAGCGCTCTGCGAGAGCGGCGCCGCGGCGCACGAACCGGAGCCGCCGCCTCCAGTTCCGGGCCGACCAGGGCCCGGAGTTCCGCCCGGGCCCGGGCCGACAGCCCGTCCGGGACGTCGTTCAGGGGATCTGCCTGCCGCAGCATCGTGGTCAGTCGCATCTCATGCACCCTTCGGCTTGTCCAATTCGATCCGCAGCGCGGCGCGGGCCCGATGCAGCCGGACCCAGACCGCGCCGACCGAGCATCCGGCCAGGGCCGCGCATTCGGCGCCGCTCAGCCCGTCCCAGTAGTGGGCCGTCAACAGTTCGCGCTGCTGTGCCGGCAGGGCTTCCAGCGCCTCGCCGATCCGCTCGCTGCGACCGCCGTCCGCGTCGTCGGAGCGTCCGAGGCCGGCGTCGATCAGGCGTTGCCGCACCGCCGCGGAGCGCTGGGCCGCGCGATGATGCGCCATGGTGAGGTTCCGCGCGGTGACGAACAGCCACGGTGAGGTCGGGACCGCCTCGTCGATCCGCTCCCAAGCGATCCGGAACACTTCGGCCGCGACGTCCTCGGCGACGCCGCGGTCGCCGGTCCGGCGCAGCACGAACCCGACCAGCCGCGGATGATCCCGGGTGTAGACGGCGACGAACGCCGCCCGGGTCCGCTGGTCGATCTGTCGCGGCGGACCGTCCGCTGACTCACTCACCAGGTCAGCCCCGGTCGGCTCGACGATTGCTCCCACACCCTCTACATGCCGGCGGACGCCGGAACCTTACGGCGTGAGCCGCAGCAGCCGCCCGCCGGGTCCGTCGGTGAGCACCCAGATGGAGCCGTCCGGTGCCTGCTCGACCTCGCGGACCCGGTCACCGAAGTCCCACTGGTCCGCCGTGGACGCCGTGGTTCCGTCGAGGTCGACCCGGATCAGCGCCTGGCCGGACAGCGCTCCGATGAACGCGTCGCCCTGCCACTGCGGAAACAGCGCGCCGGTGTAGATCATCAGGCTGCCCGGCGAGACGCTCGGGTTCCACCACACCGTGGGCGCCTCGAAACCGTCGCCCGGCCGGTGGTCGGGGATGTCGGCCCCGCCGTAGTGGGAGCCGTTGGACGCCTCCGGCCAGCCGTAATTGCGGCCCTCGACGATCAGGTTGAACTCGTCGCCGCCCTGCGGCCCCATCTCGGAGCTCCACAGGTTGCCGGCGGGGTCGAAAGCGATGCCGAGCGGGTTGCGATGCCCGTAGGTCCAGATCCGGGCGTTCGCGCCGTCCGGGTCGAGCCGGACGATGCTGCCCAGGGCGTTGTCGCGGTCCTGGGCGGGGGTCATCTTCTGCCGCTCGCCCGAGGTGACGAACAGGTAGGCGCCGTCGGGTGAGAAGGCCAACCGATGCCCGTAGTGGCCGCTGCCGCTGGTCTTCGGCTGGCGCCAGATCACGGTGAGATCCTCCAGGGCGGCCCGGTCGCCGTCGGCGGCCAGCCAGGCCCGCGCCACCTCGGCACCCGAGCCGCCGTCGCCGCGCGCCGCCCAACTCAGGTACACCGTCCGGTCCTCGGCGAAGCGGGGTGAGGCGATGATGTCGCCGAGCCCACCCTGCCCCTGGTACGCGACCTCGGGGACGCCGCCGACCTCCCGGGTCGAGCCGTCGGCGGCGCGCAGGATGAGGCGTCCGGCCCGCAGGGTGATCAGCGCGTCGCCGCCACCGGGCAGGAAGGTCATCGCCCACGGCTCCTCGAAGCGGCCGAGTTCCGCGACGCCGAACGGCGTCCCGGCGAGCCGGGTGCCGGCAGGGGTCGGTGAGCCTGTCGCCGAGGGCTGCGCCGGCGACGGAGAGGTCCGTGCGGCATCGCATCCGGCCAGGGCCAGAGCCAGGGCCAGGACGGCGATGCCGCGACGGACTGCCATCCTCCGAAGCTACCCGTTTCCTCCCGGACCGCCGAGGGTCCGGGTCCGATTCAGCCCGGGGTGCGAATCAGGCGGCGTCCGCCTCGCGCTGGACGCGGTCGGCGAGGGTCCGTCCGGCCTCGCGGGCGGCCTGCTCGGCGCTCTCCTTCATAGTGTCGGCGAGCTCGACCAGGCCGGCCATCGCCGGGTTGACCCGGGCCAGGGTGAGCTCCCGCTCGATCACGGTCAGGTCGGCGCCCCACACCTCGCCGACGATCCGGCGCAGGTAGTCGATGCTGTGGTCCCAGCCCTCCTTCGGCGTCCCGGGCCCGTAGGCGCCGCCGCGGGTGACGATCAGCACGGTCGGGGTGCCGTCCAGCAGCTGGGCGCCCTGCGGCGCACCGGCGATGACCAGGTCGATCCAGGTCTTGACGTGCTGCGAGACGCCCCAGTTGTACAGCGGCAGCGCCAGCACCACGGCGTCGGCGGAGGCCAGCTCGTCGGCCAGTTCCCGCACCCGGGCGACCGCGTCGGCCTGCTCCGGCGTCCGGTCGGCCTCGGGGGTGAAGCCGGCGCCGACCGCGGTGGCCCACAGCTCGGACGGCAGCGGGTCGACACCGAGGTGCCGGGTGCGGATCTGCTCACCGGAACGGTGCGCGGTGAACTCGTCCACGACGAGGTCGGCGAGCGCGCTGCTGGCCGAACGCGGGCCCTGAATGCTGGCGTCGATGCGGAGAAGGGTCATTGGAGTGCTCCCGGAGGTTCGTGATTGAAGTTTCACCCACTCTAACGCGGGCGATTTGAATGTTCAAGTATGTAGCCTGGTGGGCATGACAGAGCAGCCTCGCAACGAGCCGCGGTGGCTCAGCGACGAGCAGCTCCACGACTGGCAGTCCCTGGTGACGCTGCTGATGCTGCTGCCGCCGGCCCTGGACGCCCAACTCCGGCGCGACTCGGGGTTGAACAGCTTCGAGTACCACGTGCTGGCCCGGCTCGGCGACCGTCCGGACGGGGCGCTCGGCATGGGTGAGCTGGCCGCCTACACCCAGGGCTCGCCGTCCCGGTTGTCGCACGCAGTCGGACGCCTGGAGCGGGCCGGCTGGATCGAGCGGCGCAGCGGGGAGGCCCGCTGCGTGAACGCCCACATCACCCCGGCCGGACGGCGCAAGCTGGTCGAGACCGCACCGGCACACGTCCGCGAAGTCCGGCGCCTGGTGATCGACGCGCTCACCCCGGAACAGCTGCGCGACCTCGGCGTGGCGGCCCGGCTGGTCACCGAGAAGCTGGCGCCGGCCCGGACGGCGGATGTACCGACTGTCGGCGGGTGTACGGAGCCGTAGCCGCGGAAGGCTACGGTATGGCCCATGTCTGAGTCACGCGCGCCCGAGTCAGCCCCTTCGCCGCTCACCCCGGCAGACGAGACGCCCGCCATCGGGCCGCACCGCAGGGGGGTCGAGTTCCCGCAGACTCATCCCCTCGCACTGGCACCGGTCACGGCCCCGCCGCACACCGTCGACGGCTTCGTGAAGGAGTTCCTGCACGAGCTGAACACCGACCTCGGCGTGGCGCTGTCCCGGTCCTCGATCAACGACCAGTACACCGCCCTGGCGCACACCGTGCGCAACTACCTGACCGCCCGCTGGCTGGAGACCAGCCGCAAGCAGCGGGAGAACCACCCCAAGTCGGTCGCCTACCTGTCGGCCGAATACCTGCTGGGCCGTCAGTTGGGCAACAACCTGCTGGCCGCCAACCTGAACGACGTCGCCGAGAAGGCGCTGCGCTCCTGTGGCCTGAGCCTGGGACGACTGCGCGCCCAGGAGGTCGAGCCCGGCCTCGGCAACGGCGGCCTGGGTCGCCTGGCGGCCTGCTTCATCGACTCGCTGGCCACCATGAACGTGCCGTGCATCGGCTACGGCATCCGCTACGAGTACGGCATCTTCCGGCAGACCTTCGTCGACGGCGAGCAGGTCGAGCAGCCCGACTCCTGGCTCACCCTGGGCAATCCGTGGGAGATCGCGCACCCCGAGTCGGCCGTCCAGGTCAACTTCGGCGGCCACACCGAGACCTACGACGACGGCGGCGTGGAGCGGTCCCGCTGGGTTCCGGCCTGGAACGTGCTCGGCGTCCCCTACAACTACATGGTTCCCGGCTACCTCAACGGCCGGGTGAACACCCTGCGGCTGTGGAGCGCGCAGGCCACCCAGGCGTTCGACCTGAGCATCTTCAACGCCGGCGACTACGCCCAGGCGGTGCGCGCCCAGACCTTCGCCGAGAACATCTCCAAGGTGCTCTACCCCGAGGACTCCACCCCGCAGGGCAAGGAGCTGCGGCTGCAGCAGCAGTACTTCTTCGTGGCCTGCTCGCTGCGCGACTTCATCGACGGCCAGGGCCCCGATTTCGACCTGCGCGACCTGCCCGAGCGGGTGATCTTCCAGCTCAACGACACCCATCCGGTGATCGCGGTGCCCGAGCTGATGCGGATCCTGCTCGACGAGCGCGGCCTGGACTGGGACGAGGCCTGGGCGATCACCTCGAAGTGTTTCGCCTACACCTGTCACACCCTGCTGCCGGAGGCGCTCGAGGTGTGGTCGGTGGAGCTGCTCGGACGGCTGCTGCCGCGTCACCTGGAGATCATCTACAAGATCAACGAGGAGTTCCTCGACCTGGTCCGCGAGACCTGGCCGGACGACTACCTGCGGCTGGGCCGGATGTCGATCATCGCCGAGTACCCCGAGCGCGGCGTCCGGATGGCGTTCCTGGCCACCGTCGCCGGCATCAAGGTCAACGGTGTCGCCGCGCTGCACTCGCAGCTGCTGCGTGACAAGGTGCTCAACGACTTCGCCGAGCTGTGGCCGGACAAATTCACCAACGTCACCAACGGCGTCACCCCGCGCCGCTTCATGAAGCTGGCCAACCCGCACCTGTCCGATCTGATCACCGACGCCATCGGCACCGGCTGGGTGACCGACCTGGAGCGGCTGCAGGAGCTGGCCCCGCTGGCCGACGACCCCGACTTCCGGGCCGCGTTCGCCGACGCCAAGCACGCCAACAAGATCCGGCTGCGGGACCGGCTCCGGGTCCGCGACGGCATCGAGCTGCCCACCGACCAGATGCTCGACGTGATGGTGAAGCGGCTGCACGAGTACAAGCGGCAGACCCTGAAGCTGCTGCACATCGTGTCCTTGTACGAGCAGATCCTGTCCGGCAAGGTGAAGGCGTCCGACGTCACCCCGCGCACCTTCGTGTTCGGCGCCAAGGCGGCCCCCGGCTACCGGATGGCCAAGCAGATCATCCACCTGATCAACGCGGTCGGCTCGGTGGTCAACGCCGATCCGCTGGTCGAGGGCCGGCTGAACGTCTTCTTCCCGGCCAACTACAACGTCACCCTGGCCGAGCGGCTGATCCCGGCGGCCGACCTGAGCGAGCAGATCTCGCTGGCCGGCATGGAGGCGTCCGGCACCGGCAACATGAAGTTCGCCCTGAACGGTGCGCTCACCATCGGCACCGACGACGGCGCGAACGTCGAGATCCGCGAGCTGGTCGGCGACGACAACTTCTTCCTGTTCGGCATGTCCGAGCCGGAGGTCGCCGACCTGGGTGCCCGCGGCTACCACCCCGGCGAGTACTACGAGTCGAACCCGCAGCTGAAGGCCACCCTCGACCTGATCGCCTCCGGGCACTTCTCCGGCGGCGACCCGATGACCTTCGAGCCGGTGGTCTCCAACCTGGTGCACCACGACCGGTTCATGGCGCTGGCCGACTTCGGCTCCTACATCGAGGCGCAGCAGCGGGTGGACGCCGTCTACGCCGACCAGGACGCCTGGATCCGCTCGGCCATCCTCAACGTGGCCCGCTGCGGCTTCTTCTCCTCCGACCGGTCGATGAAGGACTACATCAAGCGGATCTGGAACACCCACCCGGTGCTCTGATCGGGTGAAGCGTGAGTCGAAGCACTGGTGGCGCAGGGTCGCCGGGTACCTGCTCGGGACGATCCTGCCCTGGGTGCTGCTGACCGAGTTGCTCAGCGTCGTCGCCGGGAGCCTCTCGGCTCCCGGCGGCGCCGACCAGTGGGGCAGGATCGCCTTTCTGGTGGTGATCGCCCTGGCCGCGCTGCTGACCAGGAACGGGCAGTCGCCCACCCACCGGCTGCTGCGGCTGCAGGTCCTCGACCCGGTCGGAGCGCCGGCGTCCCCGACCCGGATGGCGTTGCGCGCGCTGGCCCACCTGGCCGACTTCGCAACGCTGGGACTGGGTTTCCTCTGGCCGTTGTGGGACCGGAACGGCCAGACCTTCGGCGACAAACTCGCCGGCACCACCGTCCGGCTCACCGGATGCCCGGAGCCGGGCGCCTAAACTCGCCAGCGTGTCTGTTACCCCTCGCCGTGTCCGCCGTCCCCTGCTCGGTCTCGCGATCGCTGCGGTGACCGGCGGCCTGACCCTGACCGCCTGCACCGCCCCGGACGTCTTCGTCGAGTCCCCGCGCCCGAACTCGCCGACCGCCATCGCGTCGGCGTCGGTCGATCCGCAGACCGATCCGGCCAAATTGCAGCTGCCGCTCAGTTCGCTGCCCGGCTGGACGGCACCGACCGCACTCGGCGGCGGCAAGTTCAGCCGCCCGTTCCCGCCGAACGGCACCGTCAGCTGGGAGTTGTTCAACGGCGCCAACCAGCAGATCGCCGACTACACCCCGGCCGGCCCGGTGGCGTTCGGCGACCCGTCCACCTACACCCAGGTGCCCGGCGTGCTGACCTTCCGCGGCAACAACTACCGCAACGCGCCCGCCTACGGCACCGCCGACGTGACCAACAAGAAGTTGGAGATCGCCTGGACCCACGACACCGGCGACGTGAAGGCGGAGGGCTCCTACTGGGCGGGTGCCGGCTGGACGGGCCAGCCGTTGATGGTGAACTGGCCGCAGCAGACCAAGCAGGCGATGGGCCTCGACCCGGTCCAGGTGCAGGACAAGAATTTCGTCGAGGTGCTCTACCCGGTGGTGGACGGCAAGGTCTACCGGATGGATCTGGCCACCGGCAAAGACACCAAGCCGCCGATCGACACCGGGTTCGCCTTCAAGGGGACCGGCTCGGTCGATCCGCGCGGCTACCCGCTGCTGTATTCGGGCATGGGGCTGAACGAGAACGGCGACGTCAAGAACGGCACCTGGCGATACCGGATCTTCGACCTGATCCAGAACAAGGAGGTCGACGGCTGGAACGGCACCGACCCGTCCGCTCCGCGCGACTGGGGCGCCTTCGACTCCTCGGCGCTGGTCAACGCGGCGTCCGACACCCTGATGGAGCCGGCCGAGAACGGCCTGATCTACAAGGTGAAGCTGAACGCGAAATTCGACCCGGACGCCAAGACCGTCAGCGTGAAGCCCGAGTACACCAAGCTGCGCTACGACACCGGCGACCCGAACGCCCGGCACGGCATCGAGGGCTCGGCGGCCGCCTACCGCAACCTGATGTACGCGCCTGACAACGACGGCAACATCATCTGTTGGGACGCCACCACCATGCAGGTGGTCTGGGTGTTCCCGACCGGCGACGACACCGACGCCACCATCGTGCTGGAGGACACCCCGGACGGCCCGTTCATCTACACCGGCAACGAGTTCGACAAGCGCGGCGAGGGCGCCAACGGCGCGAAATCCGGCCCGGTCACCTTCCGCAAGATCAATGCACTGACCGGCAAAGAGGTCTGGAAGTGGGAGATCAACGCCCAGTACAACGCGGTCAACGGCGGCATGATGGCCACCCCGGCGCTGGGCTTCGGCGAGGTCTCCGACCTGGTCTTCGTCACCATGGCGCGCACCGCCTCGGAGAAGCAGGGCGACCTGGTGGCGCTGGACAAGAAGACCGGCCAGGTGGTGTGGCAGCGCACCATGGGCGCCTTCTCGTGGAGTTCTCCCTTGTTGATCCAGGGTTCCGACGGCCACGTCTACGGCATTCAGGGCGACTCCAGCGGGCTGCTGCACCTGTTCGACCCGAATACCGGCAAGGACTTCTCGACACTGCAGCTGGAGAAGAACATCGAAGCGTCCCCCGCCGTCTACGGCAACATGCTGGTGGTAGGCACCTACGCCAAGAAGCTCTACGGCATCCGGATCTCCTGAGCGGTTCCGCGGCGAGGCCGAGCGGGGTATCAGCACCGGTCGTGATCGTCGTCCACCGAGAATTCGTGCCGCTTGTGTCGCGCCCGCTAACCTGAGGCGTCCGGACAGCGCTGTCACCAACCCACCGCACCAGGAGGGTCCCGTGACCGACGTCGCCGCCTTGCCCGGCTTCCTCGACGAAACCGACGACGCACGCCTGCGTCGTGACATCCGACGCCTCGGCGACCTGCTCGGCGAGACCCTGGCCCGCCAGGAGTCGCCCGAGCTGGTCGATCAGATCGAGGACATCCGCCGGCTGTCCCGCGACGCGCTGGCCGGTGATCGCAAGGCGCAGCGCACCCTGACCAAGCGGCTCAGCACCGCCGACCTGCCGACGGCGGTGAACCTGATCCGGGCCTTCCGCACCTACTTCCACCTGGCCAACATCGCCGAGCAGGTGGCCCGGATCCGCACCTTCGACGACCGCCCCGAGGGCAGCGGCTGGCTGTCCAAGGCGGTCGAGCAGGTGGCCGACGAGCTGGGCGCGCCGGCGTTGACCACCGCGCTGGCCAAGCTGCAGGTGCGGCCGGTGTTCACCGCGCACCCGACCGAGGCCAGCCGGCGCACCACCCTGGTGCAGCTGCGGCAGATCGGGGACGCCCTGCTGGCCGCCCCCGACGAGCTCACCCCGCGCGCCGAGCGGGCCCGCGACCGGGAGCTGAAGAAGGTCATCGAGACCCTGTGGCAGACCGACGAGCTGCGGGTCGACCAACCGACCGTCGACGACGAGGCCCGCAACGTGCTGTTCTACGCGGCCGCGCTGATGGCCGGCACCGCCCCGCAGCTGCTGGAGGACCTGGCCGACGAGGTGGCGCAGCAGGGCGGCTACCTGCCGATCACCGCGGCGCCGCTGGCGCTGGGCAACTGGATCGGCGGCGACCGGGACGGCAACCCGAACGTCACCGCCGCGACCACCCTGCAGGTGCTGCAGCGGCAGCATCTGGTCGGCATCGGCGTGCTGCTCAACGAACTGGACGCGGTGATCGCGGAGGTGTCCACGTCCAGCCGGCTGCGCCGGATCAGCCCCGAGCTGCAGGCCAGCCTGGACGCCGACCTGGAGGCGCTGCCCGAGCTCGACCGGCACGTGCAGCGGATCCATGTCGAGGAGCCGTACCGGCTCAAGCTGCACTGCGTGCGGCAGAAGCTGCTGAACACCCGGCGCCGGATAACCGAGGACTACCCGCACCGTCCGGGCCGGGACTACCGCGGCAACCAGCGGATGCTCGCCGACCTGGAACTGGTCCGCTCGTCGCTGATCGCCAATTCGGCCGAGCTGCTGGCCGACGGCCGACTGACCCGACTGATCCGCACGGTCAGCGCGTTCGGCCTCGGCGTGGCCACCATGGACGTCCGGGAGCATTCCGAGAAGCACCATCACGCGGTCGGCCAGCTGATCGACCGGGTCGGCGAGCTGGAGGTCAGCTACGCAGAACTGAGCGCGGAGCAGCGGTACGCGTTGCTCTGCGGCGAGCTGGCGCAGCGGCGTCCGCTGGCCCCCTCGCCGCCGTCCCTGGACGCCGACGGCGCCCGCACCTATGCCACCTTCGAAGCCATCCGGGAGGCCCACGAGCGGTTCGGTCCGGCCTGCATCGAGAGCTACATCGTCTCGATGACCCGGGGTGCGGACGACCTGCTGGCGGCTGTGCTGCTGGCCCGGCAGGCCCGGCTGGTGGACATCACCGAGAACATCGCCGCGATCGGCTTCGTGCCGCTGCTGGAGACGGTGACCGAGCTGCGCACCGCCGGCGAGATCCTGGAGCGGCTGCTGTCCGACCCGTCCTACCGGGCGCTGGTCAAGCTGCGCGGCGACGTCCAGGAAGTGATGCTCGGCTACTCCGACTCGAACAAGGACGCCGGCATCGCCACCAGCCAGTGGGAGATTCACCGCGCCCAGCGGGTGCTCCGCGACGTGGCCGCCCGGCACGGCATCCAACTGCGGCTGTTCCACGGCCGGGGCGGAACCGTGGGCCGGGGTGGCGGCCCCACCCACGAGGCGATCCTGGCCCAGCCGTACGGCTCGCTGCGCGGTCAGATCAAGGTGACCGAGCAGGGCGAGGTGATCTCCGACAAGTACACCCTGCCGGCACTGGCCCGGGAGAACCTGGAACTGACGCTGGCCGCGGTGCTGGAGGCCAGCACGCTGCACGTCACGTCGCGGCAGCGCCCCGAGCTGCTGAAGCAGTGGGACGCCACCATGCAAACCGTCTCCGACGCCGCCTTCGTGGCCTACCGCGAACTGGTCGACGATCCCGACCTGCCGACCTACTTCTGGCAGTCCACCCCGGTCGACCAGCTAGGTGCGCTGAAACTGGGCTCGCGGCCGTCCAAGCGGCCCGACAGCGGCGCCGGACTGGAAGGGCTGCGGGCCATCCCCTGGGTGTTCGGCTGGACCCAGTCCCGGCAGATCGTGCCGGGCTGGTTCGGCGTCGGCAGCGGCCTGGACGCCGCCGTCGCAGCCGGCCACGGCGACCGGCTGCGGGCCATGTACGAGCAGTGGCACTTCTTCCGCACCTTCATCTCCAACGTCGAGATGATGCTCACCAAGACCCGGCTGGACGTCGCCCGGCACTACGTGGCCTCCCTGGTGGACCCGAAGCTGCACCACATCTTCGACCGGATCTCCGCCGAGTACAGCCGGACGGTGGCGGCGGTGCTGGCGATCACCGGCGAGGACGAACTGCTGGACAACCAGCCGATCCTGAAGCGCACGCTGAGCGTCCGGGACGCCTACCTCGATCCGGTCAGCTACCTGCAGGTGGCGATGCTGGCCCGGCTTCGGGCCGGCGACCGCGACCCCCAGCTGGAGCGTGCCCTGCTGCTCGCCGTCAACGGGGTGGCCGCCGGCCTGCGCAACACCGGGTAGGCCGCCGTCGCCGGCTAACGGCTCCGGACAACTCATGGTCATTCGAGGCGATACCGCCCGCTCTTAGCGGCCCATCCCCAATACTGAGCGCAACTATGATCGCTGTCTCCCCGACGGTGATCGTAGGCGCTGACCGTCATCGACCAGAATTGGGGGAAGCCTGATGACAGGTATCAAGGACATTCGGGGGGTAGCACCGGAGACCGGCCGACCACGAGGTGCCCGAATATGGGCGCTCTCCGCCATCCTCGCAATGTTGATCGGGCTGGTCGGCCCATCACCGACGACGGCGAACGCCGCCAGCATCATCAAACCGGCGAAGCCCACCATTTCTGGCACGGCGACGGTCGGCAAGACGCTCACCGCTCGACCAGGGAAGTGGCGACCGGCGACGGTCCGGCTGACCTTCCAGTGGTATCGCTCGGGCAAGGCGATACCGGGTGCAGACGCTCAACAGTATCTGTTGGTGTCCGCCGACAAGGGCAAGCGGATCTCGGTGAAGGTGACCGGCGCGGTGGAAGGCCGCCCAGCTGTGTCACGGACGTCCGGGTCAACCCGACCGGTCGCAGCCGGCAAGCTGATAGCGACGACGCCCACCGTATCGGGTGACGCCACCGTCGGCGGCACGCTCACCGCCACGCCAGGCGACTGGCAACCTGCCGGGATCGACTTCAGCTATCAGTGGTACCGCGCCAGCAAGGCGATCAAGGGTGCTCGCCAAGCCACCTACAAACCGACATCGAGCGACGTCAAGAAAAAGCTGAAGGTGAAGGTGACCGGCTCTCTCGCCGGCTACCAGAAGCGCTCCACGACGTCCGCTCTCACATCGCCGGTCACGAATCAGGACACATCGATTCCGATCACGTCAGTACCCGTGGTTGGCGGTCTACTCGCCGTGGACGGCACAGTGACCGTCGACACCGGGAGATGGAGTCCCGGAGCCACCTTCACCTACCAGTGGCTCCGCTCAGGATCACCGATCCCCGGCGCAACCGAGGCCAGCTACCGGCTTCAATCGGAAGACGAGAGCCAGCAAATCGCCATCCGGGTGACCGGCCATCTACCCGGGCATCTGCCGACCACGGTGGAATCGGAGCCGTCTCTGCGGGTGCTGCTTACCCACCTGCCTTCGTACGTTGGCGAACTCAGGGTCGGGACCACCGTCGGCGCCCACCTGGGTGGATGGTGGACCGAAGGGACACAGTTCAGCTACGCCTGGTTCCGTAACGGGAAGCGGATCGACGGCGAATCCGCGGACAGCCTCGCCCTGACCATGGAATATGCCGGCTCACGGATCGGCCTCGCCATCACCGGCACCAAACCCGGATACAGCACGGTCACCACCGAGATTGAGCCACACAATCAGATTGTGGTGCTCAACGTCGGTACGCCGACGATCAGCGGCACCCCGCGGGTAGGTGCCATCCTTAGCGCCGACCCAGGCATCTGGATGGCAGATGTCACCTATCAATACCAGTGGCTGCGCGAAGGGAGCCAGATCGAGGGGGCGACCACCGCCAGCTACCAGCCCACCGTGGCCGACATCGGCAAGAGGCTGTCGGTCAGGGTCTCCGGGTGGGCTCCAGCGTCGCAGATCCTCAATGCAACCAGCGCCTCCACCGCCGCAGTGACCGCTGCCTCACTCGACGCCGGAACGCCCTCCATCGGTGGGGATGCACGCGTCGGCGGGCAGGTGACAGCGAACCCGGGGAGTTGGGGTCCAGCTCCGGTGAGCCTGACCTACCAGTGGCTGATCGACGGCGGTGCCGTCTCGGGAGCGACCGGCCAGTCCTGGACGGTCCCCACCTCGGCAGCCGGACGTTCGATCTCCGTGCGGGTCACCGGCAGCAAGGCCGGCTACGACTCTGTCGCCAGGACGTCCGCCGGCGTGGGCGTGCCAGTTCCGCCGCCACCGCCTCCCCCACCGGGACCGATCGGCGACGACTACCCGGCGAATCTGAAGAGGGCGGCGCGTGATGCCCTGGTCGACCCGTGGAACTTCTACAACCGGGAATGCACTTCGTTCGTCGCCTGGCGGCTGAACAGCGCCAACAAGGTCGGCTTCACCAACCAGTACAAGGGCGCCGCCCGCTGGGGCAACGCCAAGACCTGGGGAACCGTCGCTCAACAGCGTGGAGTAGCCGTCGACAACCGTCCCGTCCGGGGTGCGGTGGCCTGGTCCTCAGCCGGCGAGTTCGGCCACGTCGCCTGGGTCGCGGCCGTGCATGGCGACGGCACCATCACCGTCGAGGAGTACAACTACAACTGGAACGGCAACTACAACACCCGCCGGGTAAAGGCATCGTCGTTCCAGTACATCCACATCAAGGACCTGTGACCCCTCCCGTGTATTGACCGCGCGGCGGCGGGAAGGCGCTCAGCCTCCCGCCGCCGTCCCGCGAACCACCGGAGTCCAGGCTCATACGGCTCGGAGGGGTCGTCGTGGCGCGTCGAAAGGCGTTGGGTTACCGTCACGCGTGCCGATGAGGAACTGGATTTCTTGTTGGGTGAGCCCAGCATGGTCGAGTTGCCGGCCAACCGATGCCGCAAGCTCCGGATTCTCTGCGGGTAACAGGTCGCTCCCGGGTTCGCGGGTCTTCCAGCCCCGACTGTTCAGTTGTCGGTAGAACTTCTGTCGCGCTTCCGCGGTTGCCTTGCCCAGGCGGTAGGCGCGCTCGAAGATCGCTTGCATCGACACGCCCCACTCCGTCTTGAGGTCGGACAGCTTGCCCAGCGTGAGGTTCGTCAGTTCCGGGGCGATGACGTGCGCAGGCATGAGGAGCTCGGCGGCGAACTGGTTCGCCTGGTCCTCCACATCCAGGTCGATGTACTGTCCGTGGAGGACGAGGTGCCCGAGTTCGTGCGCAACCGTGAGGCGCTTTCGATCAGTGGGCAGCGCTGCATTGAGCACGATCACGGCGTGCTCGCCCGCCCACTGCGACATTCCATCGATGCGATGGGTTCCGAAGTCCTCTTCCACGACGATGACTCCGGCTGATTCGACCCAGCGGATCAGGTTTCGCACCGGGCCGATTGGCATCCGCCACGCGGCGCGAAGCATTGCTGCCGCCTGCGCGGGCGTGTGTTCATCGGGATCAACCTGAATGACGTGGTTCTGCGGCCGCAGTGGGACCCTCTCCAGCAAGTAGGACGAGTGCATCCGCAGCATGTTCACGCGAGCTTCGACACGCTTCCAGTCCGACGGCTTGGCGGTCTTCTGCCGGCGCATATGAGCGTCTGCAGCGATAGCACCCTGCATCCGGAACTCATGCCGGATGAACTCCGGGGTAACCCCGAGAGCCTCACCCAGCCTCTCCACCATCTCGTCGTCAGGCTCACGCAGGTTGTTCTCATACCGGGAAAGCGCGGCCTGCGTGATGCCGAGATCGTCGGCAAGTTCTTCCTGCGTGATGTCTGCGGCACGCCGGAGAACCAGCAGCACGTCACCGATCGCGCGGCTCACGATTCCAACTCCTCCTCAGGATCACGGACGACACCGCTGAGATCGATCTCGGGCAGCTCGGGTGCGATCGGCGTCCAGGAGAAGCCAGCTGGGCTGCTGGCGTTGCGGCGAAGCTGGATCGCCCAAATTGGGTTGTCCTTGCCGTCGCGGAAGGACATGATCGCCTCCCCGACGGTACGCCGTTCAGAATCCCAGTAGTAGCCGAGGGCAAGGCTGAGCGGCTCGAGCCCTTCAAGAGCCACGACGCTGTTCGACCAGAAGGCACGAGACGCATCGGTCGGATACGCAGAGATGCGGTCACCCGGATGATGCCGCTTGATCCGGATCGCGTACGACGTCCCGCTGTGCAACTCCCGTGTCGGCTCCACGTCATGGACGTGGATACCGTCCATGCCCTCGACCAGGCGGACCAACCGATCCCAGATCCGTTCGTGGAGGAAGTTCGCGGTGAAGCGGGCAGTGAAGTTGGGGAACCAGCCGGGCCGCCACTCCTTGAACGCGGCGAAATCCTCACGAGCGCCATCGACGGCATCGATGAAGGCCTGCACGAAGGGATCGCCCAAGTCTGTGAGAACCCGATCACACTCCGGGTATCCGTCTGAAATCATGCCAGAAAATATACCAACTACGCGCTTCGCCACCGCCCGACACGCCACGCCGGAGAGACGAACGTCGCCCCTCGCTGAACCCCGCCGCCGCGCGGGCCCGAGGCAAAGTGGTCAGACCGTAACTCCTCGGTTACCTCGGGCGTCGGTCGTCGTAACGCCGGCGGAGTGGAATCTCCCGGGAGAAGTCGCACTCCGAAGGAGAACCCCCATGGCAGCGTCGAAGACAGTGGAGGGCCTGTACGAAGTAGGACCGGACCAGAAGCTCAAGGTCAAGCAGCCGATCTGGAAGTCGCTGTTCTTCCAGATCGCCGTCGCGATCGTCCTGGGCATCACCATCGGTGCGCTGTGGCCCACCATCGGCTCCCAGCTGAAGCCGGTCGGCGACGGCTTCATCCGGCTGATCAAGATGGTGATCGCGCCGATCATCTTCCTGGTCATCGTCACCGGCATCGCCCACGTGGGCGACGTGAAGTCGGTGGGACGGGTGGGCGTCAAGGCACTCGGCTACTTCCTGGCGGCGTCCACCTTCGCGCTGGCCTTCGGCCTGCTGGTGGCGAATCTGGTCCGGCCGGGCGCCGGCCTGCAGATCGACCCGGCCACCCTGGACGGTTCCGCCGTGGCAGCCAAGACCGCCGGCGGCTCGATCCCGGACGCGGCCACCTTCCTGCTGCACGTCATCCCGGAGAGCGTGATCGCCGCGTTCGCCGAGAACAGCCTGCTGCAGGTGCTGTTCTTCGCCGTCTTCTTCGGCGCCGCGATGGTCGTGCTCGGCCCCGAGAAGACCAAGCCGGTGATGGACTTCCTGAACGCCGCGCTCGACATCGTGTTCAAGATCATGGGCTGGATCATGCGGGTCTCGCCGCTCGGCGCGTTCGGCGCGATGGCCTTCATCATCGGCCAGTACGGTCTGGCCACCCTCGGCACCTACGCGATGCTGATCGCCGCCTGCTACGGGGCCGCGCTGGTCTTCATCGGCCTGCTCTTCCTGATCGCCTGGGGATTCGCCCAGGTGCCGCTGTGGGAGTTCATCAAGTACGCCCGCTCGGAGTTCCTGCTGGCACTGGGCACCGCCTCCACCGAGGCCGTCCTGCCGCGGATCATGACCAAGCTGACCAAGTCGGGCAATCCGCGTTCGATCACCGGGCTGGTGGTCCCCACCGGCTACTCGTTCAACCTGGACGGCGCGGCGATCTACCTGTCGATCTCGCTGCTGTTCCTGGCCCAGGCGTTCGGCATCGAGCTGTCGATGGGTCAGCAGCTGGCCGCGCTCGGCGTCCTGCTGCTCACCTCGAAGGGCATGGCCGGCGTGCCGGGCTCGTCCTTCCTGGCCCTGTCGGCCACGGCCACCGCGCTGGGCATCTTCCCGGTCGCCGGGGTGGCCCTGCTGCTCGGCGCCGACCGGCTGATGGACTCGATGCGGGTCTCGGTCAACCTGCTCGGCAACTGCGTGGCCACCTTCATCGTCTCGAAGTGGGAGGGCAAGCTCGACTACGACCAGATGCACGCCACCTTCGCCGCCGCCGGCGACGAGGACGAGGCGGCGTCCGAGACCACTTCGGTCCTCCAGCCCGCCTGAACCGCGTGACAAGATGAGGGGGCGGCCGACACAACACGCCGGCCGTCCCCTCCATCACGCTCGACGAAAAGGCGCCATGGCAACGTCAGACCCGGCAGGGCTGCGGTTGGCACGCAGCAGCGCGACCGTTGCCGACGACATCGTCCGGCAGATCGAGCACCGAATCGTGGCGGGCTCGTTCACCCCCGGCGACCGGCTGCCCGCCGAGCGCCGGCTGGCCGCCGATCTGGGGGTCTCCCGGACGGCGTTGCGCGAGGCGCTGGGACGGCTCGAGGTCGCCGGCCTGGTGGTTCGCCGACACGGCAGCGGAACCCGGGTGGCCCGCGCGGTGCCGCTGGGCGCGTCGCTGGCCGCCCGGCTGGAGAACGCGGGCGACGATTTCGACCATTCCGCGGAGTTCCGGGAACTGGTCGAGCCGCAGCTGGCCAGGCTGGCCGCCGAGCGGATCACCGCCGCCGAGCTGACCGAGTTGCGCGCCCTGCTGGCGGCCTCGTCCGCCGACGTCGACGCCGAGGAGTCGTTGCGGCTCGACGTCGCCTTCCACACCGCGATCGCCCGGGCCTCCCGCAACCCGCTGCTGGCCTCGCTCGGCGAGCTCACCGCCAATTGGACCGTGGAGGCCCGGGCGTTCTCCCACCTGGCCGGCGACGGACGCCGCGTCTCGCACGCCGGGCACGTCCGGATCCTGGCCGGCCTGGAGGCCGCCGACCCCGACGCGGTGGCCTCCGCCATGGCGACGCACCTGCGCGAGATCCGCGCCGTCATCGATCGCGTCCGCGATATCGACCAGTCCGCGTGACGATCTCGTTACGCGGTCGTGACGAATAGTTCACAGCCCGCACAGAATTCTCGGAAATTCCGCTGAAAACACATCTCCAGCGCCGTCCATAGCACCAGGAATTCGGCTCCGTAGCCGCGTTACACAACCGTCACATCGGCGACACAGGGCATTCAAAAATTGTCAGTAGCGTGATTCCCCTCAAGTGGTCAGACCAACTTGCGGGGAAGGATCGGGATGACGATCGAGGAGTTCAACCGGCTCGACGGGGAGGCCGCGGCACGCCTGCTGGGCACCTGCGCCGAGGTCGAGGGCTGGATCGCGGAGGTGCTCGCGAGCCGGCCGTTCGAGTCCCGGGACGCCCTGCTGGCCCAGGCCGAGAGCGCCGCGCGGGGCTGGACCCCGGCCGATGTGGACGCCGCCCTGGCCAACCATCCGCGAATCGGCGAACGACCCGAGGCGGCCGCCATCGGCGCCGCCAACGCGGCCCACTCGGCCACCGAGCAGGCCGGCATGAGCACCGCCGGCGGCGACGTCCGGCAGGCCATCGCCGAGGGCAACGCCGCTTATGAAGAGCGTTTCGGACGGGTCTTCCTGATCCGCGCCGCGGGCCGGACGCCGGAGCAGATCCTGGCCGCCCTGACCGCCCGGCTGGACAACGACGACACCGCCGAGGCCGCCGTGGTGGCCGACGAGCTGCGCCAGATCGCGCTGCTCCGGCTGGAACAGGCGGTGGCCGGATGAGCTTCGTCACCACCCACGTGCTGGACGGCTCCCGGGGCGTCCCGGCGTCCGGGGTCGGCGTCCGGATGACCGACGCCGAACACGTCCTGGTCGCCGAGGGGGTCACCGACGGCGACGGCCGGGTGCCGTCCTTCGGCCCCGACGCACTGCCCAGCGGCACCTATCACGTCACCTTCGATACCGGCGCCTACTTCGCCGCCGCGGGTATCGCCACGTTCTATCCGTCGGTCACCATCACGGTCGCCATCGATTCTTCAGCAGCCCATTATCACGTGCCGCTGCTGCTCTCACCTTTCGCCTATTCCACCTACCGAGGGAGTTGAAGTACATGTCCGTCACCGTCAGCCTTGGCGCTAACAAATACGGCAAGGCCGAGAACCGGGTCGTCAGGATCACCCGCGACACGGCGCGCCACGAGATCGAGGATCTCAACGTCACCAGCCAGTTGCGCGGCGCGAAGTTGGTCGACTCCTACCTGGTCGGCGACAACGCCCTCGTGGTGGCCACCGACACCCAGAAGAACACCGTCTTCGCGTTCGCCAAGGAGTACGGCATCGGCTCGCCCGAGGAGTTCCTGATCAAGCTGGGCGACCACTTCGTCTCCTCCTTCGACTGGATCGAGGGCGGGCTGTGGCAGGCGGAGCTGTACGAGTGGGAGCGCATTCTCGTAGACGGCGCGGAACACGACCACTCCTTCGTCCGCAAGGGCCAGGCCACCCGGCTGGCCGCGGTGCAGAAGATCGACGGCAAGACCCACGTGCTGGCCGGGCTCAAGGACCTGACCGTGCTGAAGTCCACCGGCAGCGAGTTCCAGGGCTTCCCGCGGGACAAGTACACGACGCTGGTCGAGACCGACGACCGGATCATGGCCACCTCGGTCACCGGACGCTGGCGCTACCTGCCGGAGGCCGTCGAGGCCGGCATCGACTACAACGCGGTCTACGCCGGTGTCAGCGAGGTCTTCCTGGCCACCTTCGCCACGGTGCACTCGCTGGCCCTGCAGCAGACCCTGTGGGAGATGGGCAAGGCGGCTATCGAGGCGTTCCCCGAGATCGCCGAGGTGAAGTTCGCGATGCCGAACAAGCACCACTTCGTCTACGACCTGTCCCCGTTCGGCCTGGAGAACCCCAACGAGGTGTTCTACGCCGCCGACCGTCCCTACGGCCTGATCGAGGGAACCATCACCCGCGACGGGATCACCGCCGAGCCGGACGCCTGGACCGACGTCCCGACCTTCATCTGAGTCATCGCGCTCGGACCGCAGCACTCACCACCCAGAGAGGCCACAGGCCATGATCGACACAGACTCTCCCACCACTGAAGTAGAACTCCCCGACCTGCCCGTCGGCAGCCGTCCCGAGGACGAGAAGCTCGGCGTCGGCCCCACCATCGGCTACGGCGTCCAGCACATCCTGGCCATGTTCGGCGGCGTGATCGCCGTGCCGCTGATCGTCGGTGGCGCGGCCGGCCTGGACACCGCCGAGAAGGCGCTGCTGGTCGCCTGCGGTCTGTTCGTCAGCGGCGTGTCCACCCTGCTGCAGACGCTCGGGGTGCGCTGGTTCGGCGCCCAGCTGCCGCTGGTCCAGGGCACCTCGTTCGCCGCGGTGTCGACGATCCTGGCGATCATCGGCGACCGGGCCGGCGTCGGGCTGCAGTCCGCCTACGGCGCGGTCATCGCAGCCACCGCGATCGGCCTGGTGATCACCCCGTTCTTCGCCCGGATCGTGAAGTTCTTCCCGGCGGTCGTGACCGGCTCGATCATCACCGTGATCGGCCTGTCCCTGATGCCGGTCGCGGCCGGCTGGATCACCGGCAACGCCACCATCACCGTCAACGGCGCGAGCGTCGCCAACCCCGACTTCGCCTCGCTGTCGAGCGTCGGCCTGGCGCTGTTCACCTTCGTCGTGGTGATCATCCTCAGCAAGATCGAGATCCTGTCCCGGATGTCGGTGCTGCTCGGCCTGGCGATCGGCACCGTCGTGGCGCTGTTCACCGGCCAGACCAGCCTGGCCCCGGTGATGACCGCCGCCCCGGTGGCGCTGCCGCAGCCGTTCGCCTTCGGCCTGCCGATCTTCGAGGCCGGCGCCATCATCTCGATGCTGATCGTGGTGCTGGTGATCATGGTGGAGACCACCGCCGACCTGCTGGCCGTCGGTGAGGTCGTCGGCACCAAGGTGGACGCCCGCCGGGTCGGCGACGGCCTGCGCGCCGACATGGCATCGTCGATGATCGCCCCGGTGTTCAACTCGTTCCCGGCCACCGCGTTCGCCCAGAACGTCGGCCTGGTGGCGCTGTCCGGGATCAAGAGCCGGTTCGCGGTGGCCGCCGGCGGTGGCCTGCTGGTCATCCTGGGCCTGTCCCCGATGGCCGCGGCGCTGTTCAGCATCATCCCGGGCCCGGTGCTCGGTGGGGCCGGGATCGTGCTGTTCGGCACGGTCGCCGCGTCCGGCGTCCGCACCCTGTCGAAGGTGAACTACCAGGGCAACAACAACCTGGTGATCGTCGCCGCCTCGGTCGCGTTCGGCCTGATCCCGGTGGTGTCGGCCAACTTCTGGCACAGCTTCCCGGAGTGGTTCGTGACCATCTTCCACTCCGGCATCAGCGCCTCGGCGATCATGGCGGTGGCCCTGAACCTGTTCTTCAACGTGTTCCTGCCCGGCACCCCCGAAGATCCGTCCGACCTGGCCGCGGCCCCGCCGCTGCAGGTGCAGGACAGCGAGGCCCGCACCCTGGAGAGCGGTGGCACCCTGGGTCCGGACTCCTACGAGCCCGACATCCACATCGACGGCACCCGCGCCAAGGAGCCGTCCGGGCACTGATTCACCAGCTCGGCCCTCGCGCCGACCTGCCCACCCATCCGCTCGCCTAACTATTTGGGGCTCGCTGAACTCAGCGAGCCCCAAATAGTTAGGCGAGCGCTGGGTGGGGCGGGCCTCAGACCAGCTCCGGCAACGACTCGGCCAACTGCTCCCAGGCGTCGTACACGTCCTGGCCGACGATGCCGAACTGAGAGATCAGCGCGACCCGGCGGTCGGCGGAGTCGTAGAGCTCCAGCGACGAGGTGATCCCGTGCGGTCCGTGCAGCCGCAGCAGCAGGCAGTGCCGCACCGCCGTCGGACGGAGTTCCAGGATCGCCTCCTGGGTGCCGACCGCCATGATCCCGGCGGCGTGCGCCACCGACTGGACGGTGTCCTGCACAGCGTGCATGGCTGCATCGGAGAACACCGCGATGCCGAGCGGCAGGCCGACCGCGCAGGCGTGCTCAATGACGTCCACCAGCACCCCGGGGTCGACATGCCGGTGCGGCAGGAACGGCGTGCGGGTCGTCGTCCAGGTGAGCAGGTCGTCGATGCGTTGCAGCTGATCGGGGACATCCGGGCTGTCCCACCCGCCGTCGGCACCCGCGGTGAACTCGGGTCCGGGCAGCCGGCCGTCGAGCCGGGCCAGCCCTTCCAGCACCAGCCGGTCCTCCGGCAGCAGCGGATGGCAGCGGTGCACCGGACGGCCGTCCACACCGCACAGCCGGAGCTCCGGCACCGGATCCTCCCCGGGCAACGGGTGCGGCGGCTCGACCAGCATCGCGCCGGTCAGCGCTTCCGGATGCAGCCGCAGCGACACCCAGCCGGGCTGCACCCGGAACGGCCCGTCGGGCACGCCGGCGTCCGCATACGCCGCCACCTGGGTGAGCCGGATCACCCGGTTCTCGGTGATCGCCGCCGGATGGTCCAGCAGGGTCAACGCGCGCAGCACATCGCCCACGCTCGCCGGCAGGCGTCGAACCGAACATCGGTGTTCGCACCCTTCCGCGGCGCACGGCGGCAGCTGCCCCTCGTCCTCGGGGGTTGCAGCGTCAGTCATCTCAGTACACGTCCCTCAGGTATCGCTTGTCTCTCTTGAGCGTCGCCACGTACTCGGCCGCGTCGTCGTCGCCTCGGCCGCGTTGCGTCGCGATCAGTTCCATCAGTGCCCGGTCGACATCCCTCGCCATCCGGGACGCGTCCCCGCAGACGTAGACGTAGCCGCCGTCCTCCAGCCAGCCGTAGAACTCGGACGCCTGCTCGCGCATCCGGGTCTGGACGTAGATCTTCTGCGCCTGGTCGCGGGAGAAGGCCAGGTCGAGCCGGGTCAGCAGCCCGCTCGCCTGGTAGCTCTCGATCTCGTCGGCGTAGATGAAGTCGTCGGCCCGGTGCTGGTCGCCGAAGAACAGCCAGTTCTTCCCGGACGCCCCGCGCGCGGCCCGCTCCTGCAGGAAGGCCCGGAACGGTGCGATGCCGGTGCCCGGTCCGATCATGATCACCGGAGCGGAATCGTCGGCGGGCAGTCGGAACGCCGCGTTCGGCTGCGGGAAGATGCCGAACTCGGCGTCGTCGGCCCGGTCGGCGAGGAAGGTCGAGCACACCCCGTGGTGCACCCGGGGACCGCCGTGCCGGACGGCGGCGACGGTCAGGTGGATCCGGTCCGGGCTGTGCAGCGGGCTGGACGAGATCGAGTAGGCGCGGTGCTGCAGCGGCCGGAACACCCTCGTGAGGTCGTCCAGGTCGAGGTTCACCTCGGGCAGCAGCTGCAACAGGTCGAGGGTGTCCTTGCCCCACAGCCAGGAATCCAGCGCGTCCCGCTCGGCGCGGACGACGAGTTCGCCCAGTTCGCTGCCCGGGGCCCGTTCGGCCAGCAGCGCCAGCAGATCCTTGGACGGGGTGGCGATCTCCCAGCCCCGGATCAGCTGGTCGCGCAGCGTCGACTCGCCGACGCTGTGCTCCGGATCGTGCCCGAGCCGGTCCAGCAGCAAATCGACCAGCGCGGCGTCGTTGACGCCGACGACGGCCAGCGCGTCGCCGGCCTGGTAGTCGATGCCGCTGTCGCCCAGCGCGATCTCGAAGTGCCGGATCTCCTTGGCGCTGCCCGGCCCGGACATCAGCCGGTTGGCGACCAGCCGGGTCGGGAACGGGGTCTTGCGGTTCCACCGGGAACGTTCCCGGGCCGGCTTCGCAGCCGGTGCCGCCGGGGCCGCCGGCGCCGCACCGGAGGCGGGCGCCTCGGCGGCCAGCAGGTCGAGGACCTGATCCATCCAGGCCGCGGCCGGCTCGTCGTAGTCGGTGTCGCAGTCCACCCGGGGCAGCATCCGGGTGGCGCCGAGCTGTTCGAAGCGCAGGTCGATCAGCTTGCCGGCCTGGCAGAAGTCGTCGTAGGCGGTGTCGCCGAGCGCCAGCACGGCGAAGCGAGCGTCCTCCAGCCGGGGCGCGGCCTCACTGGAGAAGTCGTCCCAGAACAGCCCGGCGTTGTCGGGCATCTCGCCGTCGCCGTAGGTGGAGGTGATGACCAGCACCCGCTCCATCCGGGTCAGGTCGTCGAGCGAGACGTCGTCCAGCACCCGCAGGGTGGGCGCCATGCCGCGTGCCCGCGCGGCCGCGACCAGGTCCTCGGCGAGCAGTTCGCTGCAGCCGGTCTGGCTGCCGTAGAGCAGGTCGAAGGTGAGCGTGGCGGACGCCACGGCCTCCCCCTCGTCGCGTCGGGCCGCGGCCAGGCCGGTGAAGAAGCCGTCCAGCCAGGCCCGCTGGCCGGGGCTGAAGGGTGCCTCGACGTCGATGGTGAGCTGCGCCATCATGCCGTCCGATCCAGCGTCCGGACGGCGTCCGCGGCCAGGTCGTCCAGGGCTGCCTCGGCCAGCAGCCGGTCGAACCTGGCCCGGTCGGTGCGGGCCTCGTTGCGGGCGCGCTGGTGCAGGATCCAGCCGTAGGTGCCGGGTGCGTCCATACCGCGGACGTTCCGCAGCTCCAGCGAGCGAGTGTAGTCGGTCAGCCGGCGGGCCGAGATCAGGGTGGCCAGTTCGGCGTCCTGCAAGGGGTCGAGCCGGTCACGCAGGTACTTCATCACCTTCTGCATCACGAAGAAGTCCTCGGTGAGGATCAACTTGCGGGCGGCCGCGTGGACCCGCGGATCGTCCGGCCCGAAGCCGCCGGGCACCCGCTGCTGGGCCAGCTGGCGGGCGATCGTGAACACCGTGTAGGACGACAGCAGCCCGAACATGTCGTCGGCCTCGCCGGCCGGGACGCGTCCGCTCAGCACCGGACGCCCGGCCCGGTAGTGCTGCTTGAACGAGCGGACCTGTTCGGTGGCGACCGAGGTGGCCAGCTCGTCCAGCAGCTGCTTGCGGGTCGACGCGGCCAGGATGGCGTCGGCGTCCTGGGTGAGCAGCAGCGCCCGCGGCATGCCGCAGAAGATCTGCCGACGGGTGTTGTCCCAGTCGTCCAGCAGCCGGGCGGCCAGCCCGGAGCCGGTGGCGTCCCGGTGCCAGCGCAGCAGCAGTTGCACAGCTTCGGAGTGGAAGTCGCCGTGCTCGTGGTCGGCGATGCCGAACACCAGCAGGGAGTCCTCGCTGACCCGGCCGCGCACCGTCCCGTCCGGGTCGTACTGGTAGAGGAAGCCGCCGCTCATCCCGTTGCCGAGCCCCTTGCCGGCCGAGCCGAGGTTGAGCACCGCACCGTTGGTCATGTACTCGCAGCCGAAGTCGCCGATGCCCTCGACGACCGCGGTGGCGCCCGAGTTGCGGACCGCGAACCGGTCGCCCGCCTCGCCCTGGACGAAGGTGCGGCCGCCGGTGGCGCCGAACAGGGCGAAGTTGCCGATCAGCACGTTGCCGCCCGGTTCGGCGCTGCCGCCACCAGGGGTGCGCACCACGATCCGTCCGCCGCACTGGCTCTTGCCGACGCCGTCGTTGGCGGTGCCGGTGTGCACCAGTTCGATGCCGTCGTTGCAGAAGGCGCCGAACGACTGGCCCGCCGAGCCTGTGGTGCGGACCCGCACCGCACCGTCGTCGAGGTAGCTGCGGCCGCGCTCGTCGGTGAACACCGCGGGCAGGCCGGCCAGCGCCGCGGCGTCCAGTTCGTGGTTGAGCAGCCGTTCGATGTCGACCGACAGCTGTCCACCGACCGACTTGTCGCTGTTGTGCAGCGTGCCCGCATCGACTTCGACGCTCGGCTCGGCACGATCCAGCAATGCCGCTCTGACCAGGTCGATCAGTGCGTCGTCGACGGCGTAGCTCTTCTCCAGGTAGACCGGGTCGTCGACCGTGCGCTCCGGCACTCGGGCCAGCATCGCCCGGACGTCGAGGCGTCCGACGCTGGCCGGGTGGTCGAGCAGCTGGGCCAGGTCGGAGCGTCCGCGAGCCTCACGCAGCGAGCGCAGCCCGAGCCGAGCCAGCAGCTCCCGGACGTCGTGGGCGACGTTGAGCAGGTACTGGGCCAGCGCCCGCGGGTCACCGTCGAAGACCTCGGGGTTGGTGGTCAGCCCGGCGGGGCATTTGATGTTGCAGTTCTTCGCCATCACGCACTTGAGCATCATCAGCGCGGTGGTGCCGAACTCGAAGCTGTCACCGCCCAGCAGTGCCGACATCAGCACGTCGCGGCCGGTCTGGTGCGCCCCGGAGCAGCGCAGCACGATCTTGTCCCGCAGCCCGTTGGCGACCAGCGCCTGGTGCACCTCGGCGACGCCGATCTCTGCCGACCGGCCGGCGTACTTCAGGCTGGTCACCGCGGCCGCGCCGGTGCCGCCGGTGTTGCCGGCGACGTTGATCACGTCGGCACCCGCCTTGGCGACGCCGACCGCGATGGTGCCGATGCCCTCGGACGACACCAGCTTGACGATCACCCGGACCCGGGCCGCCTTGCAGTCGTGGATCAGCTGCGCCAGGTCCTCGATCGAGTAGGTGTCGTGGTGCGGCGGCGGCGAAACCAGCTCGACGCCGGGGGTGCCGCCGCGAGCGGCGGCGATCTCGACGGTCACCTTCGCCGCCGGCAGCTGGCCGCCCTCACCCGGCTTGGCGCCCTGACCGATCTTGATCTCCAGCTCTTCGAGCATCGGGTCGGCCAGGTAGCCGGCCCAAATGCCGAACCGGCCGGACGCGAACTGCTTGATCCGCGAGCCGCGGATGGTGCCGTAGCGGGAGAGGTGCTCGCCACCCTCGCCGCAGTTCGACATGCCGCCGACCATGTTGGTGCCGTGCGCGACGGCCTCGTGCGCGGTGGCCACCAGCGCGCCGTGGCTCATCGCGCCGGACGCCAGCGAGCGGGTGATCTCGTGCGCCGGCTGCACCTCGTCCAGCGGAATGCTCGCCGGCGCCGGAGCGAGCAGCGCCAGGAAGCCGGCCGTCCGGCCGCGCACCTGAACCTCGAGTCCGTCGGCGCCGACCCGGGTGCTCAGCACCCCGTCCGGGTCGTGGCCGGTCAGAAACTCCGCAAACGCGGCGTAGCGGGCCGGGTCGCCGCCGGTGACGTCGGTGAACCGGATCCGGTAGCGGTCGGCGTCCAGCTTCTCGGTCGCCAGCCCGCGGACCAGGATGCTGGCGTTGCCGTCGGCCGAGAAGCGGGCCAGTTCGTGCTCGAAGTCGGACGCGGTGTGCAGGCCCGCGACGTCGGCCGGCAGCGCCAGCACGTCGCGCAGCGCGGACGGACGCCGGGCCCGCTCGGCCCGGGTGGCGGCCAGGAACTCGCGATAGCCGGGGGTGATCCGGAAGGTGTCGATCTGCTCCGGCGTGAGCGCGGCGAGGCCGTTGTTGGCGTACGCCTCGTCGCTGATCCCGAACGCGCCCTCCAACTGGCTGAGGGTGAGCCGGGCGAGCGTCGCGTCCGCCTCGGCGCCGTCGTCGAAGCGGCGCGGTTCCTCGGTCATGCCGGCGAAACCACGAACCGCGGTGGTGCCGAACGAGTGCCCGGCACCCTCGGAGCGCTCCTTGAACAGGCCGAGCAACGGCAGCTGCGACTCGGCTCCCACCACGCAGCCGCGGGCGTGCCACTGGGCCGCGGCATGGGCGATCCGGGTGAAGCCGACGCCGCCGACCGGCGCGGCCATGTGCGGGAAGCAGCGGGCCAGCACCGGATCGGAGGTGTCCAGGTAGTTGGGCTCGAAGAACTCGCCGCCGATGTAGCTCTCCACGGTGCACAGCCCGACCCGGCCCATGGTCTTGCCGAGCGCCTTCTCGGCGGCCTTGCGGAACCGGGCGAAGGCCCGGTCGGTCTCGGTCTCCTCGCCGGCCGGCGCCGGGGCGGACGGGTACTTCTCCTCCGCGCGCAGCCGGGCGCTGAGGCTGTACACCGCGGACGCCCCGAAGCCCAGCGCCGCGGCGATGTGGTGCGAGGACGGCAGCTGGCCGCTCTCGGCCACCAGCGAAACCCGTAACCGCAGACCGTCGTCGATCAGCCGCTGGTTGACCGCCGCGATCGCCAGCAGCAGCGGCAGCGGCGCCCGGGTGGTGGAGATGGCACGGTCGGTGAGCACCGCGATCCCGCCCTCGTCCCTGGCGAACGCGGCGACCGCGTCGCACAGCTCGTCCAGCGCGGCCACCACCGAGGCGGCGTTCCGCTCCGCGTCGGACGGGTGCGGCGCGAAGAGCAGGTCGAAGCGCCGCAGCGGGGTGAGTCGCTGCTCGCGCAGTTGCACCATGTCGAGGTGCCCGAGGATCGGCGAGGACAGCACCAGCTGCTTGCGGTGCTGCTCGCCGCCGTCCGGCTTGGCGCCGAGCGCCACCCGCATGCTCATCCCGTCCGCCTCGCGCAACGAGTCCAGCGGCGGGTTGGTGACCTGGGCGAAGCGCTGCGAGAAGTACTTCGCCATGCCGCCCTCCTGGTCGGAGAGCGCGTTGATCGCGTTGCCGTAGCCCATCGCGCTGATCCGCTCGGAGCCGTCGGCGAGCATCGGGTCCATCATGAACCGGAAGCTCTCCTGGTTGAGCGAGTAGGCGACGTAGCGTCCGGCCAGGCTGAGATCGCCGGTGTAGCCCAGCGTCGTGGTGCCGCGCTCGAAGGACGGCGCCGGCAGGGCGGCGACGTCGACGCGGGCGTCGTCCAGCAGCGCGGCGTAGTCGCGCCGCGCGGCGAGCAGCTCCAGCGCCTCGCGGGTGCGGAACGTCCGGCCCAGCCGGTGGTCGTGGTACAGCATGCCGCCGGCTTCGATCCGGCCGCGATGGGTCACCTGGTCGTCGGGGAACCCGACCTGGCCGGCCTCGGACGACACCACCAGGTAGTCGCCGGTCTCCACGGTGCGCAGCGGACGCAGGCCGAGCCGGTCCAGCCGGGCGCCGATCACGTCGCCGTCGCTGAAGATCAGCGCCGCCGGACCGTCGTTCTTCTCCTCGTACAGCGAGAAGAACTCGAACATGGCGCGGACGTCGGGGCTGATCGTGGCGTCGTTCTCCCAGGCCGGCGGCATCAGTGACACCACCGCCTCGACCAGGTCGAGGCCGTCGTCGAAGACCCGGCTCTGCAGGGTCTGGTCGAGCCGTCCGGAGTCGGACTGGCCGGGCGGACGGACGATCCGGCGCTGCCGGGTGATCGCCAGGGTCTCGTCGGAGATCCGGTTCTTCCGATCGGTGTTCAGCTCGCCGTTGTGCGCCATCAGCCGGAACGGCTGCGCCATCGTCGGGTGCGGCTCGGTGTTGGTCGAGAACCGGGTGTGGAAGTACAGCGAACGGACGGCGTGCGCCGGGTCGCTCAGGTCGGTGAAGTAGCCGATCACCTCACCGGCGTTGAGGCGTCCTTTGAGCACCTGGGTGCGGGCGCTGAGCGACAGCGGATAGAGCCCCGCCAGCGCCGGGTCGGGGTACGCCTCGGCCTCGATCCGGAGCAGGGCGGTGTTGGCGGCCCGGTCGATCCGGCGCCGCCGGTCGTCCGCGCCGCCCGGCTCGGCGAGCCGGAACACCCACTGCACGATCGGCAGCTGGTAGCGCAGCGCCCGCGGCCGGATGGCGGTGTCGTCGACCGGCACGTCCCGGACGACCAGCGTGGTCAGGCCGGCATCGGCCAGTGCGGCGTCGATCAGCGCGTGCGCCCGGTCCCACTGCTCACGGTCGTCGGGCATGAAGAAGTTGCCGACGCCGAAGTGGCCGCGCTCGAGTGGCTGTCCGACCAGGGCGCTGAAGAAGTCCACCGACAGGTCGACGCTGACACCGGCGCCGTCGCCGACACCTTCGGCGGACATGCCGCCCCGGTGCGGGATCGCGCACAGCGCCTGCTCGCCCAGGGCGATCACCTCGTGGCTCTGGACGCCGTCCTTGCGGGTGATGAAGCCCACCCCGCACGCACTGTGCTCGGCCGCGGGCTGATAGAGCCCCAAGCGTTGACCCATAGCGCCTCCTGTCTGGTCATCCCGGCCATGCCGGCGAGACGCTGCGACGGTGGAGGACTCGCTTATTCGGTGCCGCGAGGTCCGCGACACCAACTATGGTAAGCCTTACCTAAGTTGATCGGGAGGGGTCTTCCCCACTGAACAGTGCGTCGCGCAACTCGCGAAATGCCTGGCGCTCACGTTCCCGGCGAGCCTTCCGCTCGGCCAGAACATCTTCGGATCGGAAGCGCAAGTGCGTCCCCACCTTGTGGGAGGCGATGCGGCCCTCCTGCGCCATCTTGATGAGCGTGGGACGTGACACCCCCAGCAACGCGGCGGCCGCGGACGTGGTCACCTCGCTGGGCATCGGCTCCCTGCGACGCTGGGTCGGCCAGCCGGATCATGTGTATGACCTTGGATCTCGGCAGAGTAGGAAGTGCTGCTCCTCGAGAGCCGTGTGCCAGCGGGTGCTGCTCCTTGCCAGACGCTTGGCACCATGCCAGCCGGCCGTCTCGATCTGCCCCGGCGCGAGCCGCTCAGCCATTTCGATGGAGGGCTCTTGATCCGTGTCATGGGCGGCAAGGATGACCACGCGCCCTGGATCGTTGCTGGCAACGGCCGCTTGCTGAACCAACTCAAGCGCGACAAGAACGTCGACGCCTTTCTCTGCCGCATGCCCATCGCTGTAGTATTTGAGCGGGCGGTAGCGAACCTCAGATCGTGGGTCACGGGTCCACTCCGACTGCTGGGCGAGGCTACGCGCATAGCTCTTTGGCTCGCGCCGGTTGGACGGCTGGCCCCGGAAGCTGATCACTGCGGCCAGGCTGGCTGGCTCGAACAGCCGGCCCTCGCCCTCGGCTGCCAGGCGCCGAAGGAGGTTCCTTCGTTGGAGGAGCTGGCTGGCGAAGCTGAGCGGATGGACAAGGCATAGATGCGCTGCGTCACCACTTGGGCACCACAAGCCATGCCCGGTCAGGTGAATGTTCTGGTAGTCAACGACAATCACTGCGCTTGACGCCACAAGACACCCGCCTTCGATAGACAAAACCCCGCCAGTTCCGGAGAACGGCGGGGAGTAACGAGAAGACTATAGACAGATCCCGAGCAGGAAGCCAAGTCCTTGGTCAGGGTAAGGTCGAGGCCACTCAGCGCTTCCGGCCGGTCCCCATCATCCCCCGGGCGATCTGACCGCCCACGGTGATCACCTTGTTCCAGAAGGTCGGCGAACTGAGCACCTTCTCCACCCCGCTCTGCGGCGCCCGACGACTGCTCGTCGTGCCGCGGGACTGGGTGCGGGCCTGCGCCGCGGCGTCCTTCTCCCGCTGCTTGGCCTCGGCCGCGGCAGCCTTCTCCTGCTCGACCCGCTGCGCCTCGGCCGCCGCGGCGGCCGCGCCCTGCTCCAGCTTGCGGGTGAGCATTTCGTAGGCGGAATCACGATTCACCGCCTGGCCGTATTTGCGCATCATTCCCGACTGGGCGACGCCGCCGGCCATCATCTGTGCGTCCATCGGATCCATGGACGCCTCCGGCGCCCGCATCCGGGTCCAGGCCACCGGGGTCGGGGCACCGTCGGGGTTCAGCACCGTGACGATCGCCTCGCCGATGCCCAGGCTCTGCAGCACCTCGGCCAGGTCGTAACCCGAGTTCGGGTAGGTGGCCACCGTCGCCTTCAGCGCCTTGGCGTCGTTGGGTGTATGCGCCCGCAGCTGGTGCTGCACCCGCGAACCGAGCTGGGCGAGCACGTCCTCGGGGACGTCCTTCGGGGTCTGGGTGACGAAGAAGATGCCGACGCCCTTGGATCGGATCAGCCGGACGGTCTGCGCGATCGCCTGCAGGAACGCCTTGGACGCGTCCGCGAACAGCAGGTGCGCCTCGTCGAAGAAGAACACCAGCTTGGGCTTGTCGACATCGCCGACCTCGGGCAGGTCGTGGAACAGGTCGGCCAGCAGCCACATCAGGAAGGTGGAGAAGATCGCCGGCCGGTCGTGCAGGTTCGGCAGTTCCAGCAGCGAGATGACGCCCTGGCCGTCCGGCGTGGTGCGCAGCAGGTCGCGGCTGTCGAACTCGGGCTCGCCGAAGAACTCCTCGCCGCCCTGGGTCTGCAGGGTGACCAGCGAGCGCAGGATCACCCCGGCCGTCGCCGACGACACCCCGCCCAGGTTCTTCAGGTCGGCCTTGCCCTCCTCCGAGGTCAGGTAGGCCAGCACCGAGCGCAGGTCCTCCAGGTCGAGCAGCGGCAGGCCCTGGGTGTCGCAGTAGTGGAAGACCAGCCCGAGCGTCGATTCCTGGGTCTCGTTCAACCCCAGCACCTTGCTGAGCAGGATCGGCCCGAACGAGCTGATGGTGGCCCGCAGCGGGACGCCGGTGCCCTGGCCGCCGAGCGCGTAGAACTCGACCGGGCAGCCGTGCGGCTGCCAGTCCTGGCCGATCGCGGACGTCCGCGCCAGCAGCTTCTCCGACGACTTCCCGGGCAGCGCGAGACCGGACAGGTCGCCCTTGATGTCGGCGGCGAACACCGAGACCCCGGCCCGGGCGATCTGCTCGGCCATCAGCTGCAGGGTCTTGGTCTTGCCGGTGCCGGTCGCCCCGGCCACCAGCCCGTGCCGGTTCAGCATCGACAGGGCGATCCGCACCTTCGCCTCGGGCACCGGGTCGCCGTCGACCAGGACGCCCAGGTCGATGGCGGGAGAGTCGAAGGTGTACCCCTTGGTGATCGCGGCTACGTCAGGAGAGCTGGACATGACGTCACTGTAGGGGACGGCTCACCGGGTGATCACCGCTAGACTGCCCGTCGTGATCTTCAAGCGTGTCGGCGAGGGCCGCCCCTACCCCGCGCACGGCTATGTGCAGCGGCAGTGGGCGGCGATCGCGCCGCAGCAGATCCGGCTCGATCAGCTGGTGACCACCAAACGGACCCTCGATCTGGAGCAGTTGCTCGAGGAGGATTCCACCTTCTACGGCGACCTGTTCGCCCACGTCATCGGCTGGCGGGGCGAGTACTACCTGGAGGACGGTCTGCACCGCGCGCTGCGCGCCGCGCTGCAGCAGCGGCAGACGATGCACGCCCGGGTTCTCGAACTCAAGTAGTCTGGGCCGGAGGCCAGGCAAGAGGAGTTGATCGCGTGCGGCAATTGATCGGGATGATCAAGACTCCGCTGACCCTGCTCGCGCTCGCCGGGCTGGTCGCCTTCGGCGGCATCTGGGGCTACCGGAACGCCACGGCGCAGATTCCGCCGCGGCCGCCGGAGCCCTGCGTGTCCACCAATGTCGGTGGCACGCTCACCCCGCACTACGTCACGCTGCGGGTGCTCAACGCCGGGCTGCAGGGCGGTCTGGCGAAGCGGGTGAGCAGCGCGATGCGGTCCTACGGGTTCAACATCCTCAAGGTGAACAACACCGATCAGCGGCTCACCGACACCCTCATCGTCGGCAACTCGCCCGATTCACCCGAGGTCAAGCTGGTGGCCGGGTTCTTCAAGAACGCCAAGGTGCAGGGCGACGGACGCATCGATCACGTCGTGGACGTGCTGCTCGGCGACAGCTATGCGGGCCGGGTCACCAAGCCGAAGGAGTCGATCGCGGTGAGCGGCCCGATCTGCCTCCCGGCGCTGCCCGCGTCGGTGGCCAGCGCGCTGCCGTCGCCGAGCACATCGGTGTCGACCCAGCCGACGCCGAGCACCTCCACCTCGCGGACGCCGACGCCCCGCCATTCCTGACCGATATCGCTAGCCGTCCTTGCGCCAGCGGGACAGCCGGCCACCGCGTCCGATCTGCTTGAACCGGCTCTCCACCTGATAGCGGAACTTGGACGGCACCACCACCAGCAGCTCGTCGCCGGCCCGGATCACGTCGCGCGAACCGGGGGCGAACGGAGTCCCGTCGCGGATGATCAGCGACACCACGGTGCTCGGCGGCAGCCGCAGCTCGAACACCGTCACGCCGTGCAGGTGCGAGCCGGCGGGCACCTTGATCTGCATGAAGTCGGCCTGGATCTTGTCCAGCGGCGCCACCTCGACCTCGATGTCCACCGCATCGTCACCGGTTGTCACGCCCAGTTTGCGGGCCACCCACTCCAGGGTGGGCGCCTGCAGCGTGGTGTACACGACGACGAACACGAAGACCAGGTCGAACAGGTCCCGGGCCTGCGGCAGCGGGGACGCCAGCGGCACCGTCGCCATGATGATCGGCACCGCGCCACGCAGCCCGGCCCAGGACAGGAACGCCTGTTCTCGCCACGGCACCCGGAACCAACTGGCACAGGCCGCCACCGACAACGGCCGGGCGATCACGGTCAGGAACAACCCGGCCAGCACGCCGGTGATCAGCACTTGAGGAGAGAACCGCTCCGGGTGGGCGAGCAGACCGAGCATCACGAACAGCCCGATCTGCGCCACCCAGCCGATGCCCTCGGCGAACGACCGGGTCGCGTTGCGGTGCGGCAGGTCGGAGTTGCCCAGCACCATCGCGCAGATGTAGACCGCCGCAAATCCGGAGACGTGCAGGTAGGCGCCGGCGCCCTCGGCGAGCAACGCCCAGCCCATCGCCCCCAGCGGGTAGAGGCCGGACGCCGGCAGCGCGATCTGCTTGAGCAGCCGGGCACCCAGCCAGCCGATCACCAGGCCGACCAGGAGGCCGCCGACCAGTTCCAGCGCGACCATGCCCAGGATGAAGCCCGGGCTCTCGGTCGACTCGCCCAGCGCCCAGGCGGTGGCGGCGGTGACCAGCAGCACCACGGGGGCGTCGTTGAGGCCGGATTCGGCCTCCAGGATGGCCCGGATCCGGCCGGGGATCGGCACCTTGCGCAGCACCGAGAACACCGCCGCCGAGTCGGTCGGCGCGGTGATCGCGCCGAGCAGCAGGGCGGTGGCCAGATCGAGGCCCAGCACGAAGTGGCTGAACGCCGTCATCGCCACGATCGAGACGCCGATGCCCACCGTCGCCAGCAATCCGGCCAGGGTGAGATAGGAACGTATCTCACGCCATTTGGTGGTGAATCCGCCCTCGGCGAGGATCAGCACCAGGGCCGCGAAGCCGAGGTCGTGGGCCAGGTGGGCGTCGTCGAAGTCGACCCACAGTCCGACGCCGACACCGAGGAACAGGAACAGCAGCAGCGAGGGCAGACCGAGCCAACTGGAGAGCCGGGAGGCGCCGAGAGCGGCAAGCAGCACAGCTGAGCCCGCCAGCAGCACCGTGTCCAGGCTCAAGTGTCAACCCCTCCGTTGGCTCAATACTCTATTGAGCCGGACGGCCCCGCACCGGCGTTGTCCGGAGCCGCCGCGACGGGTTGCGCGGTCGCGCGTTCTTCGGCTACGCGAAGAGCTCGCGGGCCCGCGCCGCCTCGGCGACGGCGTCCAGGTCGCCGCCGGTCTGTGCGGTCACCGCGGCCGCCACCGCACCCTCGACCAGCGGACCCGGACAGAACCGGACGTCGTCGCCGTCGACCAGTTCCAGGACGGCGTCCACGGTCATGTCGGCCGAACCCAGATCGGTCAGCAGCGCCACCTGGTGTCCGGCCGCGGTCAGCTCCTCGACCGCGGCGTAGATGGCGTCGAACGAGGTTCCGATGCCGCCGTCGTCGGTGCCGCCGGCGGCCCGGAATTCCACGTCCCTGGCCATCTGCGAGGCCAACTCGACCACGCCTTCGGCGAGCTTCGCCGAGTGCGACACGATCACGAACGCGATGGTCACGTCATGCTCTCCGTTCAGCTCACGGCCTCGGCGGCGTCCGCCGCGGTGGCCAGCAGGTAGGCGGTCGAGGTGGCCCCCGGATCCTGGTGCCCGATGGACCGCTCGCCCAGATAGGACGCCCGGCCCTTGGTGGCCTGCATCGGGATCGTCTCCGCGGCCCCCTTGGCCGCCCCGTCGGCGGCCGCCCGAAGCGCCTCGGCCGGGCTCCTGCCGGCCTCGGCCGCGGCTCGTGCCGCCGCGATCGCCGGGGTCCAGGCGTCCACCATGGTCTTTTCACCGGTGCTGGCCTTGCCGCGGGCCACGATGCCGTCCAGGGCGGCCTCGCAGACCGCCACCACGCCCGCGGCGTCCAGGTCGTCGGTGGCCGCCTTGGTGGCCCGGATGAAGGCGGTGCCGTAGAGCGGGCCGGCGGCGCCGCCGACCTTCGACATCAGGGTCTGGGCGACCAGCTTGAACACCCCGGCGACGTCCTCCGGCGGATTCTCGTCCAGGCGCTGCACCACGAAGCCGAAGCCGCGCGCCATGTTCTCGCCATGGTCACCGTCGCCGATCGCCCGGTCCAGGTCGATCAGCTCCATCCGGTGCTCGGTCAGCGAGGCGGACGCGCGACGCATCCAGTCCTTGGCCCACTCCACGTCCAGCTTCGTCATTCAGACACCCCTCCTGAGTGCGACGGTGTTGACCGGTGCGTCCCACAACGCGGTGAGTTCGTCGTCGAGTTTGAGCACCGTGATGGAGCATCCTTGCATCTCCAGCGAGGTGATGTAGTTGCCCACCAGCGACCGGGTCACCTGCAGGCCCGCCGCCTCCAGCCGCGCCCGGGCGTGCCGGTAGACGATGTACAGCTCCGACTCGGGGGTGCCGCCCATGCCGTTGACGAAGAGCAGCACCTGGTCGCCGTCGAGGTGCAGGTCGGCGAGGATCGGGTCGATCAGCTGATCGGTGATCGCGTCCGCGGCCGCCATCGGGATGCGGTGCCGTCCGGGCTCGCCGTGGATGCCGATGCCGATCTCGATCTCGTCCTCGCCCAGGTCGAAGGACGGCTTGCCGGCGTGCGGGACGGTGCAGGCGGTGAGCGCGACGCCCATCGACCGCACCTGGCCGATCACCTTCTCGGCAACAGCGGTGACGGCGTCCAGGTCGTCGCCGCGCTCGGCCGCCGCACCGGCGATCTTCTCCACCAGCACGGTGCCGGCGACGCCGCGCCGTCCGGCCGTCCAGGTGGAGTCCTCGACGGCGACGTCGTCGTTGACCACGACGGCCTTGACCTGGATGTCCTCCAGCTCGGCCAACTCGGCGGCGGTCTCGAAGTTGAGCACGTCGCCGGTGTAGTTCTTCACGATGTGCAGCACGCCCGCGCCGCCGTCGACGGCCTTGGTGGCCTCCAGGATCGGGTCCGGCGTCGGGGAGGTGAAGACCGCGCCGGGCACCGCGGCGTCCAGCATGCCCAGACCGACGAAGCCGGCGTGCAGCGGCTCGTGGCCGGAGCCTCCGCCGGACACCAGGCCGACCTTGCCCTTGACCGGAGCATCGGCGCGAACCACGTAGTCAGGGTCGAGATGGACGGTGACCAGGTCGGCGTTGGCGGCGGCGAAGCCTTGGAGCGTCTCGGTGACGACGTCCGCCGGATCGTTGATGAGCTTCTTCATTGAGCACTCCTTGTTCGTGGGACCCGCGGACACCCCCGGCCGCGGTGCAGCGTCGCAACGGACGCACCGCCAACTCTGCCCGCTGCCGGCGCGTCACGAAAGGGAGCCGGCGATCTCCGGGCAAGCGTGCACGGGAACCCCCCGGAACGTGCCATGCGAGCAGCCAGGGACGGAGCCACATTCCCGAAGTAGCATGTAGATGCTAGAATGACGTCCATGCGGACCATCACCATGACCGAGCTGAACCAGCGGGTGTCCGCGGTCACCCGGGAGGTCGTGGAGACCGGCGAGGCGATCTGCGTGACGAACCGCGGCAAGGTGGTCTTGCGGTTGGTGCCGGAACCCGTCGGTTCGAGTGACCCCTTGGCGTCGCTCGTCGCCGCCGGACGAGCGACGCCGCCCCGGGCTCGGGGATCGCGGCTGACCCGGCGCGATCCGGTCCCGCTGTCCCGCCCGCTGGACGAGCTTCTGGCCGACGAGCGGGACCATGATCGGTTCTGAGTCCGACCAGATCTGGTACCTCGACACCTCGGTCGTCCTGCGTATCGCGCTGGGCCATAGCCCGACCGCCACCGATTGGTTCAACCAGGGCTGCGATCGGGGCGACGCCTTCGTGACCTCACGGCTGACCGCGCTGGAGTCGCTCCGGGTGCTTCGGCGGGAGGGCCTCGATCTCGGGTTGGCCGACGAGGTCCTCGACCTGACGACGCTGCTCGCTGTCGACGATGCGCTGCTGGCCGAGGCCGGCGCCATCCAGCCGCACGTCAAGACGCTGGACGCCCTACACCTGGCGTCGGCCGCGCGGGTCGGAGTGCACGCGGTCACCGTCGTGACCCACGACGCGACGATGATCCGCTCGGCCCGGGAGCTGGGCTTCGCGGTGCATGATCCGGTGGTGGAGTAAGCGAACGACCCCCTGCTTCCTCGTCGTCTGACCGGAGGAAACCGGGGGTCGTGCTGGCGGTGGCGGTGGGATTTGAACCCACGGTGGGCATAAACCCACACGCGCTTTCGAGGCGCGCTCCTTCGGCCGCTCGGACACGCCACCGTCGGCGATTCTATCGGGCAGCCGACACTCGCTGCCAAATCCGCCCGTCCGGGCGGTAGCGCAGGCCACGCAGCACCAGCGCGTAGGCCGCCGTGGTCAGCTTCAGCAGCGGGTGCTCACCGAACCGGTAGAGCCGGGCCGGACGCAGCTCGCCGGCGCGCTGCGGCCACCGCTTGCGCCAATACCGGACGCCGCGGCGGGCGTGCAGCGGATCGGAGACCACACGCACCACGCCGTCCGGCGGGATCAGTTCGGCGGCGTAGCCGATGTTCTCCCAGGTGGTGGTGGCCCGGTTCTCGCAGACGACGGACGCCGGGTCGACACCGAAGCGTTCGATCGCATGCCGCGCCATCACCTCGGCCTCACCGGCACCGGAGAACACCCAGCGGGTCCGCGGACCGGCGTTGCGAGCGGCCAGCTCGACCCGCCAGCGCTGCAGCGCGGACGGCCTCCCGTCCCGAAGCGGCGGGCAGCCGAGCACCAGCAGGGTCTCCTCCTCGCCGCCCCGGACGCCGCGTCCAGAGAACCCGGCGGCCAGCCCGTGCGCGAGTTCCACCCCTAGCCAGAGGGCCGCCGCGGCACACGCGGGGATCGCAGGCCAGTTCATCGCCGGCTCTCGAAGAACTCCCGCAGCTGCGCGGCGCAGGCGTCGGCGTCGATGCCGCCGATCACCTCCGGACGATGGTTGAGCCGCGGGTCGCGCACCACGTCGAACAGCGACGCCACCGCGCCGGCCTTCGGATCCCAGGCGCCGATCACCACCCGGTCGACGCGGGCCAGCACCAGCGCGCCGGCGCACATCGTGCACGGCTCCAGGGTGACCACCAGGGTGTGCCCCTCCAGCCGCCAGCTACCCAGCGCCTCGGACGCCCGGCGCAGCGCCAGCACCTCGGCGTGCCCGGTCGGGTCGCCGGTCAGCTCCCGCTCGTTGTGCGCCCGGGCGATCACGCGTCCGCCGGCGTCCACCACGAGTGCCCCGACCGGCACATCACCGTGCGCCGGCGCCAACGCGGCCTCGGCCCGGGCCAGGCCCATCGGCGCCAGCCAGCGGTTCACCTCACAGGCCGAAGGCGACCTGCACCGTCTTGCGGTACTGGGTGCCGAATTTGAGCTTCCGGGCGATCCGCTCGACCAGCGCGTCCGAATCGTCGTCGGTGTCGCACAAGGCTTCCACCTCGAAATCGGGCAGGCCGACGTCGGCGAGGATGTCCAGGTCGCCGATCGGGCCGGCGTCCTCGTCGTCCTCGGGAAGTTCGGAGCCCAGGAAGTCGGCGACGTCCCGGGCGATCGGCCAGTCGGCCGCCGCCATCTCGTCCGACAACAGCACCTGGACGTGCTTGCCACGAACCCGGACGATGACGAAGAACTCCGAGGCGATGGAGACCAGGCCGACCGCGCCGCCGTCGCCGGGAATCCGGCGCAGCTGGTTGATCAGCTCGTCGAGGTCGTTGGCCAACTCCAGCGCCAACGCCACCGCGACCGGCTGGCCGTCCTCGCGGTAGAGCGCCACCACCAGATCGATGTCGTCCTCGGTGGCGTCCTCCGGGTAATCGTCCTCGTCGTCTTCGTCATCCTCGGGGTCGAGGGTGTCGTCCAGCAGTTCAACCACGGGTTCGAGGTCGTCGAGACCCGGGCGGTCGTCGCCGCGGTCGGCGTACTCCTCGTCCGAGGCGTCGGTGTACCTGCTCATCGCCACTCCTTGTCCCTGGGCATCCCATCGTTTCATGCCCACCCGAACAGCGCACACTTGTGCAATGGTTCGGGTGTGGAACTACGCGCTCTCGATCATCCGCTGGTCTCGCACAAGGTGACGCTGCTGCGCAGCGTGGAGACCGGTTCCCCGGTGTTCCGCCAGCTGGTGGAGGAGTTGGTCACCCTGCTCGCCTACGAGGCGACCCGCGAGGTCCGGGTGGACGACTGCGAGGTGACCACACCGGTCACCGTCACCACCGGCAAGAAGCTGTCCCGGCCCCGCCCGCTGGTGGTGCCGATCCTGCGCGCCGGCCTGGGCATGCTCGAGGGCATGATGCGGTTGATGCCGACCGCCGAGGTGGGCTTCGTCGGCATGGTCCGCGACGAGGAGACCCTGGAGCCGTTCACCTACGCCGAGCGGCTGCCGAAGGACCTGTCCGGACGCCAGTGCTACGTGCTCGACCCGATGCTGGCCACCGGCGGCTCGCTGGCCGGCTGCGTGAAGTTCCTGGTCGACCGGGGTGCCGATCACATCACCTGCATCTGCCTGCTGGCCGCACCCGAGGGCATCGAGCGGATGCGCGAACTGGTCGATCCGGTCGGCGTCCCGACCACACTGGTGGTGGCCGCGGTCGACGAGCGGCTCAACGAGCACGGCTACATCGTCCCCGGCCTCGGCGACGCCGGCGACCGGCTCTACGGATTGGCCCAGTAGACGGGCCCAGTAAACGGGCCCTGTCAAGGGGCTGCGACCCCTAGGATGCTGGCATGTCCGGTTCCTGGCTCGTCCTGGTCGCCAACTCCGGCAGTGGCACCATCAGTTCGTTCAAGCTGGCCGACGGTCGGCTGAGCCGGACCGCCGTCAACGGCGGCGTCCCCGGCTGCTCCACCTTTGTGGTGGACGCCCGGCGCGACCTGATCTACGCCGCCGTGAAGGGCGACGACCCGGGAATCACCACGCTCGCCCTCGACCGGGCGTCCGGCACGCTGACCCACCGGTCGCACCTGTCGTTGCCGGACGGCGGAATGAACTATCTCGCGCTGACCCGCAACGGTTCGGCGCTGCTCGGGGCGTCCTACGGCGGCGGCTACGGCATCACCTGTGCCGTGCACGACGGCGAGGTGAGCGAGCCGATCGGCCGGATCGAGTACCCGAACCTGCATTCGGTGCGGGCCAGCAGCGACGGCAGGTTCGCCTATTTCGTGTCGCTGGGCGCCGACCTGATCGCGCAGTACACCATCGACGCCTGGCTCAATCTGCTCCCGCTGACCCCGGCGACGGTGCCGGCGCCCCCCGGATCCGGACCCCGGCACCTGGTGCTGAACGCCGCGCAGGACGCCGTCTACGTGCTCACCGAATTCTCCGGCGAGGTGCTGCGCTACCGGCGCGACCAGTATTTCGGCGGCCTCACCCCGGCCGGGTCGACCACCGCCCACGACCTGACCAAGGGCCTGGGGCACAGCGTGTTCGGCGCCGATCCGCTGGAGCACCACTACATCTGGGGCGCCGACCTGCACTTCTCCGACCCATCCCATCTGTGGTGCTCGGAGCGCACCGAAAGCACTCTGGGAGCGGTCCGGGTGCATCCGGACGGTCCGGTGACGGCCCCGGAGTCGTTCGTGGTCACCGAGACCCAGCCACGCGGCTTCGCGGTGTCCCCGGACGGCCGCTACCTGGTCTGCGCCGGGGAGCGTTCCACCCAGGTCTCGCTGTACCGGGTGCGCGGCGACCAGTTGGAATTGCTGGATCGTGCCGAGACCGGTGCCAAGGCGAACTGGGTGTGGTTCGTCGCGCCCTGACGGTTCGGTTGAGGCTCAGCGGACGCCGCGGCGATTGACCGCGGCCGGACGGTCACCGCGGATGGACGCCACCATGTCGACCACCCGCCGGGTGGCCCGGACGTCATGCGCCCGGAAGCAGACCGTGCCCAACCAGGCCGCCACCGCGGTCGCCGCCAGGGTGCCCTCCAGGCGGTCGTCGACGGCCAGGTCGAGGGTCTCGCCGACGAAGTCCTTGCGGGACAACGCCTGCAGCACCGGGAAGCCGAGGTTCGCGAGCTGAGCCGTGGAGCGCAGGGTGCGCAGCGAGTGCCGGGTGGTCTTGCCGAAGTCGAGGGTGGGGTCGATCAGGATCGCGTTGGTTGGTATCCCCGCTTGTCGGGCGTGGTTCGCGCCCTCGGTCAGAACGGCGAGGACGTCCGCGACCACGTCGTCCGGATCGTCGCGCGGGACGCCGTCCGGGCCGGGCGGGCCGTAGCGGACGCCGTCCGGATCGGTGCGCGGGGCGGAGCCGCCGGTGTGCGAGACGACGTAGCCCGCGCGGAGCTCCGCGGCGACGTGGACGAGATCGGGATCGGCACCCTGCCAGGTGTCGTTGACCAGGTCGATGCCGACGCCGGCGCAAGCCCGGGCGACCTCGGAGCGCCAGGTATCCAGGCTGATCAGGAGGTGCGGGTGGGCGTCCCGGACCGCTTGCAGGAACGGCAGCACCCGCGCGATCTCCTCGTCGGCGTCCACCCAGTCGCCCTGCTGCCCGGCCCGGACGCCGCCGACGTCCACGATGTCTGCACCGTCGGCGACCATGCCCGCGACGGCGTCCAGCCCGGCCTCGATCGACGGGTACCGGGCCGAGGAGTAGAACGAGTCCGGCGTCCGGTTGACGATTCCCATCACCGCAGGATTGGCAGCGGTGAAGCTGCGTTCGCGCAAGGTCAGCGGGGTCGGAGACACCAGCGGGACAGGATCGACGGCGGGCACGGTGTCAGACTGCCACTCCCCGGCCAATCCGACGACAAAGCGCCCACGCCGACGTACCGCCACCGCCTGTCGAACCACTCCGGGCACTGGGCGAAGGTTCGAGCCATGCCGGCCCCGTCATCCCGGCGACCGCCGGGATCTCCCGCCCGCGCCGGTCACCAGACCCCACACTTTTCACACCTGCTCTAGCCAACAAACGCTTGCCAACATCGGATGGGCCAACTATAATCGAACACATGATCATCGCAGCGGCACCGTTCCAGGGGACTGCTGCGGAACGCCTGCGGCACTCGGCCGCGCTGCGCCGGCAGGCTGACGTCGAAGAGATGCGGGCACTGGCAGAGTTGGCCGCGGAACACTCGTGGACGACCACCGACGAACTCGATGTGGTTGGCGAACGGGCCGTCCGGATCGGTGCTGACGGGAGTCGGCTGGTGGGCGAGTTCCTGCCTCTGGAAGTCGCCGCCATCAAGGGCATCTCCGTCACCGCGGCGACCTGGCTGATCCGTGACGTGCTCAACCTCGAAGCCCGTCACCCGGCGCTATGGAAGGCGGTCCGAGCCGGCGGCGTGCCGCCCTACAAGGCGTTCAAACTCGCCCAACTCGCCGCCGGCTACGAGCTCAGCCACGAGCAGGCTCTGGCAGTCGACGATCGCCTGGCCGGCAAGATCGGTCGTGTCGGTTGGGCACGCGTGATGCGGTTGGCGCGGGGATTGATCGCGCAGGTCGCTGCCGACAAGGTCGTCGAGGCCGCCACAACCAAGGCCCGTGCGGAACGTTTCGTCCGCAACGCACCCGACCAGGGCCAGCCAACCGTCACCGAACTGTGGGCCCGGCTCGACACCGTCGATGCGCAACAGTTGGAAGCCACCATCCAAGCCATCGCGAAATCACTGAAAACCCTGGGTGACACCGACAGCCTCGATGCGCGCCGGTCCAAAGCACTCGGAATCCTCGCCACCCCAGCCCGAGCCCAAGCCCTCCTCAACAGTGGCGACGACGATCAGCGGTACCTGCCCCGCACCCGGGTGTACCTGCACCTGACCCCGGAGATGGTCACCGGGCAGCGGCACGGTTGTGGCTGTACGGCCGGTACGGACACGACCACCTCTGCCGAGGCCACCGACAGTGTCGTTGCCCGCTCCGAAACCCTCGGACCCATCACCCGTAGCCAACT